>JACMOT010000416.1 GCA_014377915.1 Tardiphaga sp. | reverse complement strand
CTCGGCCCTTGGCATTGCTCACGCGCTTCTCTCCAACACGCCGTCTTCGCGGCAGCATTTAACTTGTTGGATAAATACTACCCGCGCGCCTCCAATTGTCAATCGGGCGCCCGTTCAAGTAAGATTCCCTAGCAATATCAGGCAGGCTGGCGGACCGGCGCGGGTTCGGCCGGTGGCTTTGGCGTCGGGAACTCGGCCGCCGACCGGCCCGTCAGGGCCGCCAGAACGAGGCGCACCATGTGGGCCAGCCGCTCATCCTTGGCCGGTTGGGCCAGCAGATCGCGGCCGAAAATCACGCTCAACGTGGCATTGTTGGCGAGGTAGAAAAAGCTCAGCGCGGCGATCGAAATATACAGCTGCACCGGGTCCATCGCGACCTTGAAGTCGCCGCTGGCAACGCCTCGACGCACCACCGTGCCGATCATCTCGACGAACGGCGAATGCATCGACTTTACCTTGTCGGAGCGCTTCAGATGTTCGGCACGCTCCAGATTTTCGGTGTTGAGGAGCGCCAGAAACTCCGGGTTTCGCAGAAAGTAGTTCCAGGTGAAGCTGATCAACCGTTCAATCGCGTCGGGCGGATCGAGATGTTCGAGATCGAGCGCGCGCTCTTCGTCGCGGATCTGTTCGTAGGCGGCTTCGAGCACCGCGAGGTAAAGAACTTCCTTGTTGCCGACGTGGTAATACAGCATGCGCTTGTTGGCGCCGGCGGCCACGGCAATGCGGTCGACCCGCGCGCCGGCGAGTCCACGGCTAGCGAATTCCTTCTTCGCCGCCTCGAGGATGCGGATTCGCATGCCCTCGGGATCGCGCTGCCACCTCTGTGCCTTCTTTACCTTGGCCAACCGGAATTCCTGTCGCGCATGTCGATTGGCCATCGATGTACCACGGTCGAGAAAGTTTTAAAACGAACGATGCCGACGCTGCTCGCGGCCGGGGCTGGAAGCTGCGATCGTCCAGCGTGGCGCCCGTGAGTCGGGAAGGCAGTTCAAGTTATGTCGGGATGCGCTCAAGGAAAGTGCGCAGGCACATCTGTCGAATCCCCGCGAACAGGGCGTCACGTCTCGCGGCGGGGGTCAGCGCGGCGTCAGATCGCGTCGCAGCCGGCGCCAGCCGAGAACGACGCCGGTGACGCTGAACAGCAGGCCGAGCCCGCACAGCATCACCATCAGGCTGCTGCGCAGCATGGGCCATGCCATCAAGGGCGGAACATCCCAGCTGTGCAGGGCGCTGTAGACCCAGCGGTAGGTACGCCGTGATGGATCAAGCCGTTCCAGCAGCGCGCCGCTGGCGCCGTCGACATGAAACCAGACATCGCCGCACACCGACCGGAATACCGGCGCGCCTGGCATCGACGAGGCTGCGCTGTAGCTGTCGTCCGGAGCGATCAGCACGGCCGGTGAGCATCCGGACGAGATGCGGGCGATCTGGGCATCGATCTCCGCTGATGTGAGGAAAGAGCGCGGTGCCGGTTCCACCGCTTGCGAGTCCCATCGTCGCAGCCGCTGGGTGGCAACACCGATCCGCTCGCGCCGGAAAAACGTTCCTGCAAACGCGAACCATTCGATCTCGCGCGCGGCTTCCGTCGCGCCGGACCATTCCACAAATGGCAACCTTGGCCACGGTGGTGAAGCGGCGAGCCCCGCCGCCTCCGCGGCGGTCACCTCGCCGCGCGAAAACAGCCGGCCATGGTCCATCGACAGCCAGCCGCTGACGATCCAGGTCAGGACAAAGGTCATGCTGAGCAGGCCGAGCACATGGTGCCAGGCGTGCCAGCCGGTTGGCGCGCGTGCGAGACGGCGACAGGCTTTCCGGAAACGAAGGCTGCCGAGCAGCGCCCCGGATGCGGCGGCGAACACGGCGGCCAGCGACAACCACCACACGGTGCGATCCCAGGCCGCCCAGTGGCGGCGCAGACCCGTTGGATAGATCCAGTGCGCGACGCTGCCGACATAATTCCACGCGCGCTCGTGGCGCGTGGTGTCGAGCAGCACCTCGCCCGTCGCCGACGATATGTAGAGATCCGTCCCGGGCTCGTCGTGTAGCGCAATCCGGTATAGCGGCCGGTGCGGGTCATAGCGGTTCGGCACCGTCCATTGATCATGATCGGCGCGTTCGACGAATGCGGCCCCGCTCGCCTCCAGCCCGCGCCGGCGTGCATGATCGACCGCGATCGCCAGCGCTGTTCGTTCCGACGTGACGGCGGCGGAAGTGCCATCGCTGGCGCGCAGCGCACGAAAGGAGATTGCACCCGAGACGAGGTAGACCGCGCCATCGACGCGGTTGAACAGCCGGACGCGATCGGCGACGTCGATCCCACTCGCAGCAATGGCGGCGGCGGGACCTAGTCCGGCGGCGGCGGGGTCCAGCGGCATCAGCCCGGCCACGCGTTCCGTCTCCGTCAGCGACGGAAACGGCACGAAGTGCATGACAATGCCGGTGGCAAACCACATCGCGAACAGCAGGCCAAAGGCGACGCCCAGCCAGCGGTGCAGCAGGATCAGCGCGCGCATCATGCGGTCAGCGCCCTACCATTTGAAATTGGCCGATACTTCGTAGGTCCGCGGCGCACCGAGCAGGATCTGGTCGGGATAGAACGGATCGCCCCAGATGGCGTAACGCGTGTCGGCGAGATTGCGGACACGGAAGGCGATGCGGGTCTCGGCCACTGCCGGAAAGTAGATTTTAGGAATGTCGACGAAAGCGAAGACATCCGCGACGGTATAGGCTTTCAGCGTGACCATATTGGCGTCGGTATTGAAGCGATCGCCGACATGACGGAGAGAGGCGCCGATTTCAACCGGCAGCGCGGTGGCAAAACGATACGACGCGCCGGCATTGCCGACGATCCGCGGCGCGTTGGGTGGCGTATTGCCGGAAAACGAACCGCCGACAAAATTATAATCAGCGTAACGCGCCTCGACATAGGCGAAATTGCCCCAGAGCTTCCAGGCCTCGGTGGGCCGCACCGCCAGCGCGATTTCGACGCCCTGGGAGTCCTGGCGGCCGGCCAGGCTGAGCGTCTGGCCGCCCTGCGCGGCATAGACGTTCTTGCGCTCGATATCGAACGCCGAAAACGACCATTCGGCGCGGTTGCCCCAGAACAACTGCTTGACGCCGGTCTCATAAGTCCGCGACGTCGTGAGGTCGAGCGGCTGCAGCGCGCCGAGCAGGAAGATATTGTTGGCCGCGACATCCGCCCCGGTGGCGTACTGGCTGTAGAAGGTCATGCCGGGAATGGCCTCCCAAGTGTAGCCGACGCGTCCCGTCACCGGCGCCCAGCTCCTGGAGAACGGATATCCTGCCAGGCTGCCGCCCGCGACATTCTGCGAGTCACGGTCAAGCCCGATATATTCGACGCGTAGGCCGCCGATCAGCGCAAAGTTTTGCGTGATCTTCAGCCGGTCCTCGACCGATAGCGACACGTTGTCGATATTGGCGGTCTGCAGCCGCGTCGTCAGCAGCCCGTAATTGCCGCGCGGCGGGTCGACCAGCGAAACGGAGTCGCCGGGAAAATTCGCCGCACCCGGACGGTTGAAATCGAGCGTACTCGCCGCCAGCGTGGTCACCAGCCGGTTGTCCAGACCGCCAAGGTTGGCATCCCAGGTCAGGTCGGTGACGTTGCCAATCAGCTTCTGGTCATGGGCGACGAAGAAGCGCTCGCGATCGACCGTATTGGTGTTGGCGTTAAAGGCCGAGACCTCGTTGTTGCGCCATTCGCGTTGCGTGTTGTAGCCGTAGATCTGACTCTTCAGGGTGAGGTCACGGCTGATGTTCCACTCGAATCCGCCGCGCAGCCAGAGTTCGTCGGCCTTGGCGTAATTATCGAACACGTTGTAATTGGTGCTCAACGTACGCCGATCGATGGTCACCGCACCGAGATTGGTGCCGTTGTAATTCGAGACATAATTGCCAGAGACAATACCGCTGGTGGCATTGGCACCGCTGAACGCTGCGGGCACCAGCGGCGTGCCCCAATAGGGACGCGAATTATCCTGCTTGTATTCGATCGCGCCCCACACCTTGAAGTCGCTGGAAATGCGATAGTTGAGCTGTCCGGAGGCGTTGAAGGTCCTGGTGTCGGTATCGTCGATGAAACCGTTCAGTAACGAGCGTCCGACATCGAAGCGGTAGTCCAGCCCTTCGACCAGCGTGCTGCCGCCGGAGCCGTATTGCGCGCGAAACGAATTCAGCGAATCCCAGGAGAAATAGGCCTCGTTGCGGATTGGCCCGGCGGTCGGCTGCTTGCTGACGAAATTGATGGCGCCGCCGGCGGCGCCCTCGCCGGAGATCAGCGACGCCGGCCCCTTGAGGAATTCGACGCTTTGCAGGCTGCCGGTGTCCATCGGACGCGAGGTCATGTTCTGCGGACCGATCTTGATGCCGTTATAGAGCATGTTGATCTGGCTGTTGCTGTAGCCGCGCATCGAGAAGCCGGCCGGCTCTCCCGGGCCGTCGCCGGAGGTGACGCCGACGGCGCCCTGCGCGACTTCGGACGTGGTGCGGTAGCCCTGTTCCTGGATGGTTTGCTGGTCGACCACTTCCACGGTAGCCGGGGTCTCGCGCACCGTCAGCCCGAGTCGGCTGGCGCTGGCGGCAACGACATTGCTGTTGAGCGGCGTGGTCGCAGGGCCGGGATTGCCGGGCGTCGCCACCGACGCGGCAGCCTGCGCCGGCGCGCGACGCATGGCGCCGCCCTGCGCCGCGGCCCGGCGCTGCGCGGGCTTGCGGTCCGGCGAGGTCACCAGTACCGGGTCGAGGGGCGCCGGGCTCAGCGGAGTTGCGGTCTGACCGAGGCCGGGCGAGATGGCGCCGAGCATCAGCAGCAGGCCAAGCGGTGCCGTTGACGAATGCAGAAATATTCTGGTCGCAGCACGACCAGGATGAAATCCGGAAAATGGTTTTGACACGTGAACAGAGTCCGACGGCGATCGTCTACACGTCACCGCGGTTGCTGTGCACCGGGCCTTCGCCCTGTGGCCGATGAACAGCTACTCTTGCCGCTTCGGAGCACCCCGCCCGACGCGTTCGCGTGTGACCATGACTGGCAGCAGGTTTCCTGGCTTGCGGGTCAATGCCTTCGACCACCTTCCCAGGAACCTGTCAGTCCCCAGTGGTTTCCTGGTCGTCGGCTAACCGCTTACAGTTGCGGGGGCAGCCGTGGAGTTGCCGGCCAAAGCCCGCGCACCACATTCCCTTGGCAGCTCTTGCGAGCGCTACCGATCACGAAACTGGCATCTGGCGGTTGCACCGTCAATGCTCGGACACCGGTTGTCCAGCCTGTTGCATTGCTGCCGACCTGCGAGGTCAGGCGTCAGCGAATGATCTGATCGAGAAACAGCCGGGCTCGCTCGGTCCTGGGGTTGGCAAAAAAATCGTCGGGCTTGCCCTGCTCGACAATGCGCCCCTCATTCATGAAGACGATGCGGTCGGCGACCTCGCGCGCAAAACCCATTTCGTGGGTCACGCAGAGCATGGTCATGCCCTCCTCGGCCAGCTTCTTCATGGTCTCCAGTACTTCCTTCACCATTTCCGGATCAAGCGCGGAAGTCGGCTCGTCGAACAGCATCACCTTCGGCTGCATGCACAGCGCGCGGGCAATGGCCACGCGCTGCTGCTGGCCACCGGAGAGTTGACCGGGAAATTTGATCGCCTGATCCGGGATCCTGACCATGGTCAGGAAGTGCATGGCAAGGTCCTTCGCCTCCGCTTTGCCGAGGCCGTTGACGGTCATCGGCGCGATCATGCAATTGTCGATAATGGTCATGTGCGGAAACAGGTTGAAATTCTGAAACACCATGCCGGTATCGCGCCGGACCTGGTCGATGTTTCTGGTCTGGCCATCGAGTTCGACACCATTGACGTAGATCAGGCCCTGGTCGTGCTTCTCGATGTGGTTGATGCAGCGGATCAACGTCGATTTTCCCGATCCGGAAGGACCGCAGATGACGATCTTCTCGCCTTTGGCGACATTGAGATCGATCTCGATCAACGCGGTGAAATCGCCGTAATATTTATAGACCGCCTCCATGCGGACGGCCGGCACCGCACGCGCTGAGGTTAGCTGGTTGTCGAGGTCGGTTGCTGGATGCGGGGCCACGGACAATTCCTTCATGCGCGTTGCAGGCGAACGACGGGCGCCACGGTCGAGCGGCCGAAATGTTTTTCCAGTCGCCGCTGAACCACATCCCATAGCGAGGTGAGCAACAGATAATAGACGGTCGCCGCGGCATAGACCTCCAGCACCTGAAAGTGTTCCTGCATCAGCATGTCGCTGCGCCGCATGATCTCCTCGACCGAGATGACGGAAGCGAGCGAGGTCGCCTTCAGCAACGAGTTGATGGAATTGCCGAGCGGCGGGATCATCAGCCGAAACGCCTGCGGCAGCGTCACGCGTCGCAAGGTGACGGATTGCGGCAGTCCCAGCGCCCAGGCGGCTTCCCGCTGCCCCGGCGGCACCGCGAGGAAACCGCTGCGCACGATCTCCGCCAGATAGGCCGCCTCGTTGAGGATCAGGCCGATCAGGGCGCAGGTGATGACGCCGAACTTCAATCCGAAATGCGGCAGGCCGGTGTAGATCACCACCAGCTGGATCAGCAACGGCGTGCCGCGGAAGAACCAGATGTAGAACCGGGCAAAGCCGCTCAAGGCTTGCTTGTTTGAGGTGCGCATCCAGGCAATGACCATGCCGATAATGAGCCCGCCGACCACGGCCGCCACCGTCAGGCCGATCGTGACGGCGACGCCGCCCAGCAGGAAGCGATTGAACAGATAATCGAAGAAGGCGACCGGATCGAACAACTTCATGGAGCGTCTCTGCCTCATCGCCAATGCGTGGTGGTGCAGTCTTGCAAGAAGCGCGCCGATGCGCCTCGGCGTTGGATGCTATGGCGTTCGTCGATCAGCGACACCGATATCGCCGGCGCGGCGCGCCGCGCCGATCGTCGCCGAAATCGCGTCGCACGGCTCAGGCAACACCGGCATCAGAGGCGGCCGCGGCCCGGCATGCTCGATGATACCGAGGGCCTTGAGGCCGACCTTGATGCGGGTATGCGCATCGATCATCGGTGCCGGCCCATAGATGGCGCGGACGATCGGATAAAGCCGCTCATTGACCGCGCGCATCGCACGCAGATCGACGGCGGCCGAGGCCTGCCAGAGCTCGGCCAGCAATCGCGGCGCCAGACTCGCCAGACCGGAGAGAATGCCGTCGCCGCCCGCTGCCAGTTGCGGCAGAAACCAGTTGTAGTTGGACGGCAGGAAAGCGATGTCCGGATTGCTGTTGTGCACCGCGCGGCGGTTCTCGTCATAGGCCAGCATGGTGTCGCTGCCTTCCTTGATGGCAATCACGCCGGGGACCGCAGCGATCTGCGCCAGGGTCTCCGGCGAATAGCCGAAACCCGACGCCAGCGGATACTGGAACACCGACACCGGAATGCCGATGGCCTCGCTGACGGCCCGCACAAAGGCCACCGGCGCGCGGGACGTCGCCGACGCCCCGCCGCCGAGTGACGCGGGCGGAAACAGCACCGCGCAACCCGCACCGGCGGCTTCGGCGAGCTGAGCCTGGCGGATACATTCGGCGGTGGAATGGCCGATGATACCCGCCAGCAGCGGCTTGGCGCCGATCTGCGCGCGCGTCCGCACGATCACCTCATGACGTTCCTCGTCGGACAGCGATCCGCCTTCGCCGGCATGGCCGTTGACGAACACCGCCGTGATGCCGTCTGGGCAGGCGCAGTAATCAATAATCTGGCGATAGCCGTCCCAGTCAATTGTCAGATCGGGCCGGAACGGCAGCACGGTGGCCACGGTGACGCCGTGCAGATCGGAATGTTTCATCGAGAAACCCATCAGGATTATGCCCGCAGCAAGGTCAGACCGCCACGGCCCGGGTTGAATAGGTCAAGCCGAACCGCGCCACCAGCGCGCGGGCGACGGCGTCCTGCGCCGCCGGCAGCGGCAGCCGCGGCGGCAGCGGCACGCCAGCCGCAAACCCCATATGGCTGAGCAGCGCCTTGCTGCCGGCGACATAGGCCTGCCCGCCAACGAAGTCGATCAGCGGCAGATAGTGCAGATACAATTCGCGCGCTTCCCTGATCTGGTCGACATCGACCAGATCGAAGATCCTAGCCATCGCCGCCGGCGCGATATTGGAGGCTACCGCGACCCAGCCCTGCGCGCCCTCGACAAAGGACTCGAAGCCAAGAATGCCGCCGAACACCGTCATCCGGTCGCCGCACAGCCGCATGATGTCGCGCACGCGGGTAACTTCGAGCGTCGATTCCTTGATGTAGAGACAGTTGTCGATCTCGGCGAGGCGGGCCACCAAAGGCGGCCTGAGATCGACATTGGCGGTAGCGGGATTGTTATAGACCATGATCGGCAGCCCGATCGCCTCGGCCACCGTCCTGTAATGATGCACCAATTCGTCATCGGTGGGCGTCGAATAGAACGGTGGGATGACCATCACGCCATCCGCGCCCAGACTTTCGGCGCGCCGGCTCAACCGCACCACTTCGCGGGTGTCTTCGGCGCCGGTCCCGATCAGCACCGGCACCCGGCCGGCGGCCTGGTTGATGACGGTCTCGGCAACCAGGGCCTTGTCGTCGTCATCCATCGACAGAAACTCGCCGGTCGAGCCGAGCGGGATCAGGCCGCGGATGCCCTGCCCGATCTGCCATTCGACGAAATCGCGCAGCGCTGCGACGTTGACCGCACCGGTCGCCGTGAACGGCGTGATCATTACCGTGTAGGTGCCGCGAAACTTCTTCATCCACCAACTCCGCTCGATCGATCCGCCATCATTGCGACCAACCTACATGTCCCGCCGAGATTTTCCAGCCGGAAACGTTTCCATTCGTGCTGCTACATTGAGCAGCTATCATCTACAATTTAGGCTTGCTACGCAGATATCGCGTCCATATCGCTCTGCAATCGTTTCCATTTTATTGGCCGGATGAATGAGCGTCACGCTCAAGGATGTAGCAGAGGCGGCGCAGGTTTCGATCAGCACCGCATCGCGCGCGCTGGGCGGCGGCGGGCTGGCGAGTGCGCAGACGCAGCAGCGTCTGACCCGGATCGCGCGCGAACTGGGCTACCGTCCCAACCCGATCGCGCGCGGCTTGAAGACCGGACAGTCACGGCTGGTCGGATTGCTGATTCACAATCTCACCAACGCCTCGTTCCAGGTGATCGCCGAAGTAGTGCAGGCGCGACTGAAGGCACTCGACTATCAGATGCTGCTATGTATCGCCGGCGATGACCCGCAGCAGGAACGCGACACGCTGGCTACCCTCGCCGACCACCGGGTCGACGGGCTGATCGTGGTGCCGACCGGCAAGAACGGCGCGCAACTGACGGCGCTGGATGCTGGCGACGTCCCGATCGTTTGCATGATCCGGCGCGACGAAGACACCAATCTGGAAACCGTGCTGGCGGATGATCCGCAGGGCGCCTATGTCGGCACGCGCTATCTGATCGGGCTCGGACACCGCCGCATCGCGCTGGTGGTCGGCCGCCAGGATACCACGTCGGGACGCGAACGCCTCGCCGGCTATAATCGTGCGCTGCGCGAGGCCGGCATCGCGCCGGACGAGGCGCTGATCCATATCGGCCATTTCGAGCCGGAGACCGGCGCCGTGGCCTGCCGCAAGCTGCTGGATCTGGCCGAGCGGCCGAGCGCGATCTTCGTCGCCAATCATGAATCGGTGCTTGGCGTGCTGCAGGTGACCGCCGAACGCGGCCTGACAATTCCCGATGATCTGTCGCTGCTTTGTTACGAGGATACGCCGTGGTTTGCGTGGCATCGCCCCGCCATCAGTATCGTCGACAGCGGCGCCCGCGATCTCGCCAATCTCGCCGTCGACCGGCTGCTGCATCGCATCGAGGCCAGGGCGGTCCGCGCCGACGGCGCGCGCGAATACCGCGTCGGCGCCCGGCTGGTAACGCGGGATTCCTGTCGCGCCCTCCCCGCCTGCGAACCCAAGGCCTGATCAATGCCCTATCTCGAAATCCTCGCCCCCGCCATTCCGATCGACCGCAAGGCGACGCTGGCAAAGTCCATCACCGACGGCCTGATGTCGGCGTTCGACGTCGGCGCGCCAACCGTCACGCTGTATTTCCTGCCGGTCACCCCGGACGACTATGCCCATGCCGGCGAGATGGGGACGTCGCACACCTCGATACGGGTTCTGCTCAAGGTGCACGCCTTCCGCCGCGGCGCGGCGCAACGACGCGCCGCCGCCGTCGCCCTCACCGAAGCCGCCTGCCTCGCCTATGGCACGGAGGGCAGCAACGTCGCCGTCTACTTCCTGGATCGGGAGAAGGACGAAGTCGCCCATGATTCAAAGCTCGCCAGCGATTGATTGAGAAGGCCGCACGCATGGACCGCTTCTACACCGATGATCAGAAGGCGCTGCGAGCGACGGCACGACGCTTCGCCGAGGCCGAGATCCTGCCGCGCGCAGCCGCGATCGACCGCGAGGACCGCTTCGACCGCACGCTCTACAAGGGCATGGCCGATCTCGGCCTGTTCGGAATCTGCCTGCGCGAGGGCGCCGGCGGTGCCGGGCTCGATGCCATCGCCGCCTGCATTGCCATGGAAGAGCTGTCGCGCTGCTCGGGCGCCGTCGCCAATGCCTTTGCGATTCCCGTCGAGGCCGTGTTGTTCTTCGACCATCACGGCACCGACGGGCAGAAGGCGCTGATCCCGCAGATCCTCAGCGGCGACATCATCCCCGCCACCGCCGTCTCCGAGGCCGATCACGGCTCCGACGTCGCCGGCATCCGCACCACCGCGACGCGTGACGGAGACGGATGGCTGCTTAACGGCACCAAGGCCTGGGTGACGCTCGGCGGCGTCGCCGACCGCATCATGGTGTTCGCACGCACCGGCCCCGAGGCGGGACACAGAGCGATTTCCTGCCTACTGGTCGACGGCAAATTGCCCGGCATCGCGCGCGGCAAGAACGAAGAGCTGCTCGGCATGCATGGCCTGGACGACTGCCAGATCAATTTCTCCGATGTGCGGCTGCCGGCCGACAGCCTGATGGGGCCGGAGAACCAGGCCTTCAAGATGGCGATGAGCAATTTCAATTTCAGCCGGCTGATGATGGCCTCGATGGCGCTGGGCATGGCGCAGGCCGCGTTCGAGGACGCCACCGCCTATGCCCGGCAGCGCAAGCAGTTTGGCCAGGCGATCATCGGCTTCCAGGCGGTGCAGTTCATGCTGGCCGACATGTCGACCGACATCGCGGCATCCCGGCTGATGATCCATCACGCGGCAAGGTTGCACGATGCCGGCGAGCCGATTGCCAAGGAAGCCGCGCAGGCAAAACTGTTCACCACCGACATGGCGATGAAGCACGTCTCCAACGCGCTGCAGATCCATGGCGGCAATGGTTATTCGCGCGACTACCGCATCGAGCGGCTGTTCCGCGACGTGCGGCTGGCGCAGATCTATGAAGGCACCAACCAGATCCAGCGCCTCATCATCGCCCGCCAGGTCGAGAAGGAGGCGGCATGACATGCTGAGCCTGCTCACCGCCGCGCAGGCGGTCGACCTGATCAAGGACTCTGACACGCTGATCGTCGGCGGCAATGGCGGCACCGGTGCCGCCGAAACCGTGTTGGTGGCGCTGGAGCAGCGCTTTCTGTCCGGCGCCGGTCCGCACCTTCTGACCCTGATCAACATCACCGGCGTCGGCGCCGTCACCGAAAAGGGCATCTGCCATCTCGCCCATGAGGGCATGATCGCGCGGGTGATCGGCGGCAACTTTGGTTTGCAGGTGCCGTTCATGCGGCTGGTGCGTGACGAGTTGATCGACGCCTATAATTTCCCGCAGGGCGTCATGAGCCAGCTCTGCCGCGCCATGGCGGCGAAACATCCCGGTGTGCTCACCCATGTTGGCATCGACACTTACATGGACCCGCGCCAGGACGGCGGGCGGATGAATGCGCGCACCACGCTGCCGCTGGTCGAACTGGTCGAGGTGCTGGGCCAGCAATGGCTGCTGTATCACGTGCCCAATCCACCGGATTTTGCCATCATCCGCGGCACCTCGGCCGATGAGGACGGCTATATCAGCATGGAGCATGAGGGCACGACGCGCGAGGATCTGTCGATCGCGCAGGCCGTGCACAATGCCGGCGGCACCGTGATCTGCCAGGTCAAGCGGATCGTGAAGCGCGGCTCGATCCATCCGCAGATGGTGAAGATTCCGGGCTTCTTGATCGACCATGTGGTGCTCGATCCCGACCAGATGCAGACCTATGGCACGGCGCACGATCCCGCCCGCTGCGGCGAGACCCGCGTGCCCGCCGCCATGATCGTACCGGATCCGCTCAATGCGCGACGGGTGATCGCGCGCCGCGCGGCCTTCGAGCTGAGTCCGCGCGACGTCGTCAATCTCGGCGTCGGCATCTCGGCGATGATCCCCAATGTCGCCGCCGAGGAGGGAATCGAGGATCTGATCACGCTGACCGTGGAATCCGGCGTCATCGGCGGCGTGCCTGGCCATGCGCGCGAATTCGGCACGGCGATCAATCCGCGCGCCATTCTCGACCAGGCCTATCAGTTCGATTTCTACGATGGCGGCGGGTTGAACTGCGCCTTCCTGTCGTTCGCGGAAGTCGACGCCATTGGCAATGTCAACGTTACCCGGTTCGGCGATCGCCGCGACGGCTCCGGCGGCTTCATTGACATCACGCAGAATTCCAAGCGGCTGGTGTTCAATGGCGTCATGACCGGCGGCAAATATGACATCGGCGTCGAGAAGGGCGGCCTCGCGATCCGCAGCGACGGGCCGATCCGGAAGTTCGTACCCGAGGTCGGCCAGATCAGCTTCAGCGCCTCGCTGGCACTGCAGCGCGGCCAGGAAGTGTCTTACGTCACCGAACGCGCCGTGTTCCAGCTCGAGGAAGGCGGCATCACTTTGACCGAGATCGCGCCGGGCGTGCGGCTCGAAGAGGATGTGCTCGCGCTTATGGGCTTCCGTCCGCGCATCAGCCCCGACCTGCGGGAAATGGATTCGCGGATCTTCCGGCCGGGGCCGATGGGCATCGCCGCCAGCTTTGTCGGAAAGCAGCGACGGACGCGCCAGATCATTCGCGGGGCGATGCGATGAGCGACATCAGCCGCGTGCCGATCAATCTCTGCTACGAAGACATCGAACCGGGCACGCGGTTCGAGAGCGCCGTTCACACCGTGACGCCGGCGCATATCGCCGCGTTCGCGGACGTGACCCGCGACCATCATCCGCTGCATCTTAATGAGAGCTACGCGCGGTCGCAGGGGTTTCCGTCGGTGATCGCGCATGGCCTGTTCGGGCTGTCGCTGATGGAAGGCCTGAAGTCGGAGCTGAGGCTCTACGAGGAGACCTCCGTCGCCTCGCTGGGATGGGACGAGGTCCGCTTCAAGCTGCCGATCGTGGCCGGCGACGCGCTACGCGTCAAATTTCAGTTCAGCGAGAAGCGACCGACCAAAAATCCCAGCCGCGGTATCGTCATCGAGGCGCTCGAACTGATCAACCAGCGTGACGAGGTCGTCACGCTGGCCCGCCACACCTCCTTGATCCTGACCCGGGCCGCAGCGCAGGAATCGGCTGCCACCGGATGACGACCGACAACGACACGACGAGACCCGAAAACGCTCAGTAACCCTGCTTCATCCTCGACCAATCGGAGTTCACGCCATGCCCTTTCTGAAGAGCCTTTCCACCCTGGCCATCCTGCTCGGCCTGCTGCAATCGGCCAGCGCCCAGACCTGCACCAGCAAAATCCCGGCATCAAGTCTGATCGAGGCCGGCAAATGGCAGATGTCGATCAATCCCACGCTGCCGCCGCAGCAATTCGTCGATGACAAGGGCGAGCTGCAGGGGCTCAATGTCGAACTGGCGAAAGAGATCGCCAGGCGCATCTGCCTGGAGCCGGTATTCCTGCGGATGGACTTTCCGCCGATGATCCCGGGGCTACGCTCGGGCCGTTTCGATACCATCAACACCGGACTGTTCTGGACCGAGGAGCGCTCCAAGATGCTGTTCCTGGTGCCCTATGCGGAGCAGGCAATCAGCGTCTACACCGATCCGGCGTCGCCGCTGAAGCTGGAGAAGTTCGAGGACCTCGCCGGCCGGGTCGTTGGCGTCGAGGCTGCGACCTATACCGAGCGCAAGGCGAAAGAATACAACACCGAGATGGTGGCGAAGGGCCTGAAGCCGATCGACCTGCGCACCTTCACCACCGTCACCGCCACCTCGGGCGCGTTGCGCGCCGGCCAGCTCGAGGCGGCACTCAACATCAACGAGACCGCGAATTCGCTGGAGCAGCGCGGCATTGCCAAGATCTGGATCCGCGACATCGCCGGCACCGACATCACCTTCGCGTTCCGCGACAAGGCCGTAGCCCAGGCGGTCGCCGATGCCCTGACCGCGATCCGCGCCGACGGCACCTATGACAAATTGTTCGACAAGTTCGGCATGACGCGCCTGACGGCCACCACCTTCGCTATCCGCGGCGACGGCCCCGCCAACTAGCTGGCAGCCATGATACGGGTCGGTTGACAGGCCGGGTCAACCGACCACCGGTATTTCCGAAGCGCCGCTACCCCCTGACCGCTGCTATTGCCGCGATTTCCGTGACTGGGGAAGGCTCACCACCACCGTGTCCGCGACGGGACTGGCTGGCTCGAACAATTCGTCGCAGACATAGTCGCCGAAAACCGTGGTCCCATCGTCGGTATAGGTTTTTCCCGCGATGATCTTGAACGACGAATCGAATTCCAGATCGATCGACAGCGATCGTTTGGCGCGCCAGGTTTTAGAGGTCATCTCGGACTCCAGGGGCTCCACCGGGCGCGACGGAGGGGCCACGCATCCTGTTGAGGTTCGTTGAAAGAAAAGCGAATCGGGTCGATTACCGCCAGCGGCCTATTTAGCTGCGAACGGCCCATTCTAACACCCGTCGACCTCTGAGAAATAGATGGCGGGTGCACTGGCCCAAGTCAGGCCCCCGATGACTAAATCCTCGCCTTGGTGCCGAGACCCGCTGGTGACGCAGGTGACGGCCTAGCCAACGGTACTCAGCTCGGAAGCAGCCGGACGTTGTTGTGTCCAGGTGCTGTGTCGATACGCAAAAAAGCGGTCATGACGGCGCGTCATTTTCCGCATCTCGAAATATAGCACATGCAATGTATTGCTCGGTGTCGCGCCCTTGACCTCAACGCGATTGCGATGTTCGCTGCTTCAGTAAAAACAACATCGGCGCCAAAGAGCGACCGGTTTCACAGGGTGGATGGCCGCGGTGGCAACGACCGACGACAAGCCTCGCGGCGCTGGCGCAGTTTTGCGCGTGGAAGGCCTATCGGTCCAGTACGGCGCCCTGGTCGCCCTGCACGACGTCAGCTGGTCCGTTGCTGAGGACGAGATCCTGGGCATCATTGGCCCGAATGGTGCCGGCAAGAGCAGTTGCTTTGCCGCGGTCACCAACGCGGTCCGCCATGGCGGCCATGTGTTTCTCGACGGAGGGAATGTCTCCAGCGTCAAGACGTTCGACCTTGCCGGCCTCGGACTGCGCCGTACCTTCCAGCAAAATTCGTTTTTCGGCGAACTGACCATCTTGCAGAATGCGGTGGCCTCCATCTTCCGCGATTTTTCGACGGATCTCGCGACCTCGCTGTTCGCGCCCTGGCGCGAAATCGCCACCAGCCGACATGCCGAGCGGGAGGCCGCGCAGCTTCTGGATTTCTTCGGAATTCCCGCGAGCTACCATCACCGGCTGCCCGGCGATATTCCGTACGGCGTGCAACGCCTGCTGTCGGTGGCGCTGGCTTACGGCACCGGCGCGAAGGCGCTGCTGCTGGACGAGCCAGCCGCGGGGCTGAGCGGCGCCGACATGAAGAAACTCGCCGAGGTACTGATCAACCTGCGCAAACGCCGCCTGGCTCTGGTGGTGATCGAGCATCACATGGATCTGATCATGTCGATCGCCGACCGCATCGTCATGATCGATCAGGGAGCCATGCTGGCGAGCGGTACGCCGGCGGAAATTCAGCGCCATGAAGGCGTGCGCGAAGCCTATCTGGGGCGCGCCGAATGATCCAGGTGCTGCAAAGCGAAAATCTCTGCGTCCGTTACGCCGGCAACATGGCGGTCTCCGACGTGAGCATCAATGTCGCCGCCGGACAGATGGTCGGGCTCGTCGGCGCCAATGGTGCTGGCAAGACGTCTCTGGTCAACGCGCTGGCCGGCTGGTCACGCGGCATGGCGTCGGTCACCGGCGTGGTGCGGCTGCGGGGACAGGGCATCGAGGGCCTCGCCGCGCACGAGCGGGTGGCGCGCGGTCTGACGCTGGTGCCCGAAGGCAAGAACATCTTTGTCGAACTAACGGTGGACGAAAACCTGGCGCTGGTTCGACCGCCCGCCGACACGGCCGGTCGGCACAGCTTCGCCGTCGCCGATGTATTCGAGTTCTTTCCGCGCCTCGCCGAACGGCGCACGCACAAGGGTGCCGCGCTTTCCGGCGGCGAACGACAGATGCTCGCGGTAGGCCGCGCCCTGCTGGTCTGCCCGCGCGTGCTGATCCTTGACGAGCCCTCCGCCGGCCTGGCGCCGCGGTTGATCGCGGATCTGCTGTCCCGGATTCGGCTGCTGGTGGACCGCGGGCTGCCTGTGCTGCTGGTCGAGCAGAACGTCAAGGCGGCGCTCAAGGTTGTCGACCATCTTTATCTGCTGGAACGCGGGCGCATTGTTGGCCAAGGCTCCGCCGCCGTCATGGCCGCCGACCACCGCATCATCGAGGCCTATCTCGGCAGCATCGCCGCCGATGGAACGCAGCCATGAACATCGCGCAGCAGATCGTCAACGGTCTCGTGCTCGGCTCGGGCTACGCGTGCATCGCGCTGGGCTGGACCATCCTGCTCGGTGTCGCGCGGCTGGTGAATTTCGCCCATGGCCAGCTGTACATGCTCGGCGCGTTCGTGACCTGGTTCGCCATCGTCAAGCTCGGCCTGCCCTACCCGCTGGCGATCCTTGTCGCGATGGGAGTGCTGGCGGCCATCGGCCTGCTGATGCAGCTCGCCATGATGCGGCTGGTGATGACGCAGAACCTCACCAGCCTGATGATCGTGACGCTGGGGCTGGGCTACGTCCTGCAGGGCGGCAGCGCGCTGATCTTCGGCGGCAACCCGCAGACGCTGCCAGGCACGCTGTCGCGCGCCAAGATCGACCTGGGCTCGCTGTGGTTCACCTGGCAGGACGTCCTCGTTCTGGTCGCGACTCTGCTGCTCTATACGGCGGTCTGGCTGTTCACCCAACGCACCCGGTTCGGCGCCATCATTCGCGCGGTCGCGGAAGACCCGAAACTGAGCGAGCTGTTCGGGATCAATGCCCGCGTGGTGTACCTGCTGGTGTTCGTCTTTGAATGCGCCGCCGTGGCGCTTGGCGCGGCGCTGGTCGCACCGCGGTCCCCGATCCTGACCAGCATGGGCTTCAACGAGGTCATCATGACGTTCGTCGTTGTCGTGCTCGGCGGCATCGGATCGATCGGCGGGGCGCTGGCCGCCGGCCTCGGGCTCGGTCTTTTCACCGCGTTCTTCGGTGCCTACGTCGCCCACACCTATACGACCGCGGCAGCCTTCGCGCTCCTCCTTGCGTTGCTGGTAATTCGCCCGGCAGGATTGGCCGCCAAATGACCGCCATCGAAACCCCGGCGCCTTCGTCGATACCAGTGCTGCGGATCGCGGGCATTGTCGGCCTGGTGGTCGTCGGATTTTTCCTGCCGCGGCTGTTCGGCGGCACGTCGGTGGCCTATTCGACACTGACCACGATCGCGATCTTTGCCGTCATGTGCTACGGCGTGGATGTCGTGCTGTCCTATCTCGGCGAAGTCAGCCTCGGCCATACGCTGTTCTGGGCGATCGGCGGATATACCGCCGCCAACCTGTCGGCCCAGTACGGACTGAACGGCTGGATCACCGCGTTGGCAACGATCGCGCTGTGCCTCGCTGCCGCGGGTTTCCTGGGCGTCGTCACGCTGCGCACCCGCGAATTCGTGTTTTCTCTGGTAACTTATGCCGCGGCCGTGGTCGCCTATGAGGTCGCGTTCAACTGGGACGCCATCGGCGGTTCTGACGGCATCGTCGGGATCCCGCCGCTGAAACTGCCGTTCGGTTTTACGACTTTCTCCGGCGCCTCACAGGAAGATCTGTGGCCGATAGCATTCGTCTTGCTGCTGCTCACTTTGACTTTCATTGCGCGCTTCCGCCGCTCGCGGCTCGGAATCAACGCCCTGATGGTGCAGATGAATCCGTCGCTCGCCGCGAGCCTCGGCGTTGACCCGCGCAAGATAAGGCTCGCCATCTTCGTGATATCGGCGCCGATCACCGGGCTCGCAGGTTGGCTGTACGCCTATCAGCGCGCCTATGTCGGTCCGGACATGTTCGAGTCCTACTTTCTGGTGATGATGCTGACCGCCGTCGTTCTGGCCGGCCGCCGTATCCTGCTCGGACCGCTGATCGGCACGGCGCTTCTGATCATACAGCAGAACCTTTTTTCGCTGGGCGGCGACTGGAATAAGATCATCCTGGGCTCGGTGCTGGCGGTGGTCCTGATTTTCTGGCCTGCCGGACTTGTCGGCCTGTATCGTCGCTTCACGAAAATCAAGAACTGAACACACAACAGGGAGATTGCGCATATGAGCAAGACAATGAAGCTGGCGATAGCCATGCTGTTGGGCCTCACCGCGTCGGCAATGGCGCAGGACATCAAGGTCGGCGCCATCTTTCCATTGAGCGGCGGTGCCGGGCCGGACGGCCAGGGCGTCACCAATGCCATCAAGTTGGTGGCGCAGCAGATCAACGACAGGGGCGGCCTGCTCGGCCGCAAGCTGGTGGTGATTTCCAAGGATGACGAGAGCACGCCGGCAGTCGGAGTCAGCCGGGCCAACGAGATGATTGCCGAGAAGGCCGACGTGGTCATCGAGGGCTGGAATTCGCCGGTGACACTGGCGATGCAGCCGATTCTGGCGCGCGCGGGGATCATGGATATAACCGCGACGTCGAAATCCGACCTGATCCTCAATGGCGAGACCAACCCCTATGCCGTCCGCATCAACAGCTCGAACAGCTTTGACGCCGAGGCCATCGCCAACTACGTCGCCAATACCCTGAAAGCGAAGAAGGTCGCGTTCCTCACCCAGAACGATGTGTACGGCAACGGCTTTCAGGCCGCGGTAGAATCCGAATTCAAGAAGCTCAACTTTTCAGGTGAGGTGATCCGGACGGAGAAATTTGCCTTCAAGGACACCGATTTCAGGGTGCAGCTCACCAGCCTGAAAGGAGCTAACCCCGACGCCATCGTGGTCACCAGTTCGTCGAACTCGTCGGGCCTGCCAGCTCTCGTCGAGCAGTATCGCCAGGCCGATGTGAAGTCGGCGTTCGTCGGCGCCGTCGGCATTATGCTGTCGACGGTGTTCAAAGTGGCCGGCGACGCCAATAACGGCATCGTATCGGCTGATATCTTCTTCCCCGATTTACCGCCCTTCACCACCTTCCCGGAAGCCGTTGCATTCGTGTCCGCGTACAAGAAGGCCTACGGCGCCAATCCCGACAAGGGCGCCGCGCTCGGTGCCGGCGCGTTGCAGGTGTGGGCGCATGCGGTGGAGGCGACGAAGTCGCTGGATCGCAAGACGGTCGCCGAAGCCATTCGCGGCAAGTCCATCAAGGGGACCGTATTCGGCGACGTTCAGTTCCTGCCGAACGGCCAAATGCAGCCGCGCTACGTTATGTTCAAGGTCGTCGACGGCAAGAATGCCAAGCTCGAGGCGCTCCAGTAGCGGGACAATCGGGCGGCGCCGTCTCCGCATGGCCAACGCCGGCGCAGCACCCACTTATTGCTCAATCTCACCCCGGGAACAGATGGCAAGCGACACGGCGGCCGGCGCCGGAATTCTTCAGCAGCGGCACTTCAACCCGGCATCGATCCATCGCGAACGGACAGCGAGGATGGAACGAACAGCCGGGCGGCGGATCGAGCAGGCTCGGCACCTCACCCGCCACCACCGGATGGCGGACAAAGTCGGGATCGGCGCGCGGCACGGCGTCGAGCAGCGCTCGCGAATAGGGATGCTGCGGGTCGGCATAGAGCTGCGCTTTCGGCGCGGTCTCGACGATGGCACCGGCATACATTACCGCAATCCGGGTCGAGACGGCGCGCACTACCGCCAAATCGTGGGCGATGAACAAATAGCTCAGGCCCAGTCTGTCCTGCAGGTCGAGCAGCAGATTGACGATCTGCGCCTGCATCGACACGTCGAGCGCCGATACCGGTTCGTCGCACACCACGAAATCCGGATTGAGCGCCAGCGCCCGGGCAATCACGATGCGCTGGCGCTGGCCGCCGGAGAATTCGTGCGGGTAGCGATCGATACTGTTTCTCGGCAGGCCGACAAGTTCCAGCAGCTCGGCGACGCGATCGTTGCGGTCCTTGCGCGAATGGCGTCCGGCGATGTCGATCGGCTCGGCGATGGCGCTGCCGATGCGCATTCGCGGGTTAAGCGACGCATAGGGATCCTGAAACACGAATTGCAATCGAGACCGCACCGCGGCGAGCTGCGCCTTGCCGTCGGGGCCGCTGATGTCGTGGCCGAACAGACGCACGCGGCCGCTCGTCACCGGGATCAGTCCAACCAGGATGCGGCCAGCGGTGGTCTTACCGGAGCCGGATTCACCGACCAGCCCCAGCGTCTCGCCGCGCATGATCTCGAAATTGACGCCGCTCAGCGCGTGCAGCGTGGAGACGCCACCGGCATGCTTGACCGGAAAGGTCTTGCGGAGATCGCGGACTTCGACGATGGGCTGGTCAACCATGGTGCGCGCCCAGCTCGAGAATCCGCGGCGGGCAGCGCGCCGACTGGCCATCGCTGACTGGCTGCATCGATGGCGGCTGCTCGCGGCAACCGTCCTGCACGCACGCGCAGCGCGGGCTGAAGCGGCATCCGGGGATGACTTCCTGTGGCGACGGAATCCGGCCGGCGATGGTGGTAAGCCGCGACGCATCGCTGTCGAGTCTCGGCACCGCCGCGATCAGCCCCATGGTGTAGGGATGCACCGGCCGCCGGAACAGCTGCGCCACCGGCGCATCCTCGACAACGCGGCCGGCATACATCACCACCACGCGCTGGGCGAATTCAGCGACCACCCCGAGATCATGGGAGATCAGCATCACCGACATGCTCAATTCCCGGCGCAGGTCACGCAGCAATTCGAGGATCTGCGCCTGGATGGTGACGTCGAGCGCAGTGGTCGGTTCGTCGGCAATCAGCAGCCGCGGCTTGCAGGCGATCGCCATGGCGATCATCACCCGCTGCCGCATGCCGCCGGACAGACGGTGCGGGTAATCATCGGCGCGGCGCGCCGCATCGGGAATCCGTACCAGCCCGAGCAGCTCGACCACGCGTCTCCGCGCGGCGGCGCCGTTGAGGCCCTGGTGCTGGCGGAGCGTCTCGGCAATCTGGTCGCCGATCGTCAGCACCGGATTCAGCGAGGACATCGGATCCTGGAAGATCATGGCAATCTCGCTGCCGCGGATCCACCGCATCGCTGATCCCGGCGCGCGCAGCAAGTCCTGGCCCTGATAGGTGATCGTGCCGGTCGGCATCCGCGTGGTGGCGCGCTGGTGCAGCTGCAGGATCGACAGCGCGGTGACGCTCTTGCCACTGCCGGATTCGCCAACGATGCCAACGCAGTCGCCTTCCCCGACATCCAGCGATACGTCGTCGACCGCCGTGACCCAGCCGGAATCGACGCGGAACTGAACGGTCAGATTGCGGATCGCCAGCAGCGGCGCGGTCAAATCACTAGCCTCCCTTGAGGCGCGGATCGAGCAGGCCGCCGAGCGCATCACCCAGCAGGTTCAGGCTCAGTGCCGCGAGACTGATGGCGACGCCGGGAAACAGCATCACCCACCACGCCTCGGTGGCGTAATCCCGCCCCTCGGCGATGATGTTGCCCCAGCTGGCGATCGGCGGCTGGATGCCGACGCCGAGAAAGCTGAGCGCGGCTTCCGCCAGCATGGCATAGGCGAAGATGAAGGTCAGATGCACCAGCAGCGGGCTGAGGCAATTCGGCAGGATATGGCGCAGCACGATGCGGAGCGACGAGGCGCCGGAAATCTGCGCCGACTGCACGAAATCCATTTCGCGCACCGTCAGCGAGGCGGCGCGGACGATGCGCACGCCGGCGGGAATGTAGGCCACGGTGAGCGCGATGATAACGCTGGAGACGCGCGGACCAAGCGCCGCGGCGATGCCCAGCGCCAGCAGGATGGCGGGAAACGACATCAACGCATCCATCAGCCGCATGATCGGACCATCGAGCCGGCGATATTGCGCGGCGATCACGCCGAGGGCGGCACTGCACAAGCCGGAAATGACACAGACCGCGAAGCCGACGAACAGCGAGATCCGCGCGCCGTACAACACGCGGGTGAATATATCGCGGCCGAACTGGTCGGTGCCGAACCAGAACGCCGCCTGCGGCGGCCGGAAGCGAAACCGCACGCGCATGGCCGAGGGCTCGACCGGGGAGATCAGCGGCGCCAGAACGGCGGCCAGGGTCAGCAGCAGGATGATCGAGAAGCCGATCATGAAGGAGCGGTGGCGCAGCAGGCGCTGCCACGTGCCGTGGCCGCGCGGCAGCGCGATGACGGCGGCCGTCGCCAGCGATCCGAGCCCGGTGTCAGTCATGGCGCACCCGCGGATCGGCGAGGGTGTAAAGGATGTCCACGATCAAATTGATCATCACGAAGGTAAAGCCGAGGATCAGCATGGTGCCCTGCACCAGCGGATAGTCTCGAGCCATGATGGCCTGCACGACCATACGGCCGATGCCCGGCAATGCGAACACCTGCTCGATGATCACCGAGCCACCGATCGCGGCGCTCAGCAGAATGCCGGTGGCCGTGATGATGAGGATCAGCGCATTGCGCAGCGCGTGCCGACCCACTGTGCGCCACTCGCTCAGCCCCTTGGCGCGGGCGGTGCGGATATAGTCCTGACCCAGCACGTCGAGCATCGCCGAGCGCGTCATTCGGGCGAGGAAACCGATCTGGAACAGCGACAGCACCAGCGCCGGCAGCGCCATCGAGGCGAACCAGCGACCGACGCCCTGCGAGATCGGCGCATAGCCGCTGGACGGCACCCAGCCGAGCTGGACGCTGAACAGGATCACGCCAAGGATCGCAATCCAGAACGCGGGAATGGAGACGCCGAGCAGCGCCACCGTCATCACGGCGGCGTCGATCCAGGTGCGTCGGAAATACGCTGCCACCGATCCGAGGAGAACGCCGATCGGAATGGTGAAGCAGATCGAGAGTGCCGCCAGCGACAAGGTGACCGGCAGACGCTCGCCGACCGCCGATAGAACGCTCTGGTTGAGGATCAGCGAGGAGCCGAAATTCCCCTGCGCCAGGTGGAACAGCCAGATACCCAGCTGTTCGAGGAACGAGCGGTCGAGGCCGAGCTGGCGGCGAACCTGTTCGATCGCGGCGGGCGAGGCCTGCTCGCCGGCGATGATCAGCGCGGGATCGCCCGGCAACAGACTGAGCAGCAGGAACGCCAGGATCGAGATGATCAGGATCACCGGCACGGCCTGCAGAAACTTTACCGCGATAAGACGGATCAGAGCGACCTCCTCCGACCGAGCATCGGGAACCTGCGGACCAGGCTGAAATCATGCATCAATCGAGCCACAGGTCCCATAGCTGCAGGATGCCGGCATAGTCGTTCTGGCCCTGCAGTTTCTTCGAATAGCCGCTGAGCCGACCGGTATCCGCGATCTTGACCAGATAGCCGCCGCCCAGCACTTCCTTCTGGATCGTCAGCCAGCTGGCGCGGCGCGCCTCCAGCGTGCTGCCGGTGAAGAATTCGGCATAGGCCTTGTCGATGATCTCATTGCCTGTGATGTGCGGAAACGTGTAGAGCACCGGCCGCCACTGCTGAGGTCCGAGAATATGATCCGGACCGAAGGCGGTCGTGGACAGATTCCAGTCGCCGGTGCCCTGCTGCATGTGCGAGGCATTGGTGGTCCAGTCGGTGACCTGGACATCGACGGTCATGCCGGCCGCCTTAAGCTGCTCGGCAACGATCAGCGTGGTATCGCGCATCCACTGATAGTTGCTGTTGGTCTCGATGATGATCTTCTCGCCCTTGTAGCCGGCCTGCTTCAGCAATTCCTTGGCCCTGGCGGGGTTCTTGATGTCGTACCAGGGGGTCGGTGCGGTATCGCCGAGAAAATAGGGAGTGCCGGGAAACGACATCCACGGATTGCGCTTGTTGAGTCCGCCGGCGCCTTCAATGATCTCATCGACATTGATGGCCGCGGCGATCGCCTGGCGGATCAGCACATTGGCCGTGAGGCCCTTTTGCGAATTGACGATGATGTAGCTTCCGAGTGTCGGAAACACTTCGCGGATCGCCAGATCCTTTCGCTGGGTGATCCTGGCGCTCAGGTCGGGCGGCACACTGGAGATCAGCTGTGCCTCGCCATTCTGCAATGCCGCGATCCGCGTCGTGATCTCCGGCATGAAGCGGTAGCGCACGGCATCAAGATAGACGGTCTTGCGCCCGGCATAGCCGTCGCGGCCCGGCGCGCTGGTATCGGCGACGTATTCGTCGAAGCGGGTGATGACGAGGTGGCTGTCCTTGACCCATTCGCCGAGCTTGTAGGGACCAGTGCCGATCGCCTCGATGTCGCGCGCCGGCTTGTCCTTCTGCGACGCCGGCAGGATCATCAGCGGATAGATCGGCGACTTGATGACGTCGAGCAGAACGACGTTGGGCTCCTTCAGCAGGATCACGAAGCTGTAGGGGTCCGGCGCCTCGAAGTGATCAACGGCATCCAGATTTTTGGAATTGGGGCTGATGCGCCTGTAGCGCTCGAACGACGCCTTGACGTCGGCCGAGGTCATCTCCTGGCCGTTGTGGAATTTTACTCCTTTACGGAGCTCGAACGAGTAGGTCCTGAAATCGGCGGATACGGTGGCTTTCGATGCCAGCATCGGCCTGGTGGCATTGGCCTTGTCGAGGGTCACCAATCCTTCGAAGATGTTGTTGATGACTTCGAGTTCGACGGCGCTGGACGCCATATAGGGATCCAGCGTGCCTGGACCAGAGACGCTGGCATAGACCAGGGTGCCGCCCTTCTTGGGCGTTTGCGCAATGGCCACGCCAGCGGCGCCGAGGGAAACTCCGAGGACCAGGGCCAAAGCCACGGCCACGCCGCGTCGTGCAACAATCTGCTTCATTCGCCTGCTCCCAAAAGTTCGCCGCAAATTCCGTTCAAGCCTCGTGCAATCTAGAGCCCCGCCACGATCCTGAAGGCATCGTCCGTCACCGACAGCGCGTGATCGATGTCCGCCGCGGTGTGCGCGACAGACAGGAACATGTTGTGTTTGGGATGCATGTAGACGCCGCGCTTCAGCGTCTCCTGCGTGAAACGGTTGCCCCGGACATAGTCGGGATCGTCCTCGAACAGGATCGCCGGCATTTGCACCGGCCCGCTCTGCCGGACGCCGAGATTATAGCGACGCACCTGTTCGCCAATGCCGTCGCGCAGACGCTGTCCCATCGCGCGCATGTGCTCGGGGCCGTTTTCGGCTTCGAGAACATTCAGGGTGGCAAGTGACGCCGCCATCGAAACCGCGCCGCACCAGAATGAGCCGGTGGCATACAGCCCCGCCGCGGCGTCGCGAAACCTATCATTGCCCATCACTGCCGACAGCGCATAACCATTGGCGATCGCCTTGCTCCATGCGCTGAGGTCAGGCTGCACGCCGATCTGGTCCCAGCTGCCATGCAGCGTCAGACGGAAGCCGGCGCGGACGTCGTCAAGAATAAGCGCGGCGTCATTGGTATCGCATAATTCGCGTACCCGCCGCGCGAACGCCACATTGGGCAACTCCTGGTGATGACCGTAATCATGCTTGAACGCCGACACCACGATCGCCGCAAGATCTGGCCCGGCCTGCGCCACGGCAGCCTCTAGACTAGCGATGTCATTGTAGTCGAAATACAGCAGATGCGCGCGGTCTTCGGACATCACCCCAAATGGATACGGCGAGCACCACGGCACCGCGCCATGATAGGCGCCATTGGCCAGCAGCACCTTGCGCTTGCCGGTAGCGCCGCGTGCCAGCGTCACGCAGGTGGTGGTCGCATCGGTGCCGTTCTTGGAGAACAGCGCCCAGTCGGCGTGGGTGACGAGACCAACCACGCGCTCTGCCAGTTCGACCATCCGTTCGGACGGTCCGTTGAGGACGTCGCCCCGCTCCATCTGTTTTCGTACGGCCGCGTCGACAACCGGATGCCGGTGCCCGAGCACGACCGGTCCCCAGCTACACATGAAGTCGAGATATTTTCGGCCGTCGACATCCCATACGTGACAGCCCTCACCGCGGGCGAAGAATTGCGGATAGCCCTCGGGCAAACCGGCCGTACGCATGTGGCCATACATGCCGCCGGGCACGACGCGGCTGGCGCGGTGACGCAGGCTTCGATCAATCGGGCCGAGCTCCGGGGTCATCCGCTCTCCTGTACTATAGTCAAAAATGATATATGATATATCGCCTGTGGCAAGCGCTGCATTGGCGCGGTTAGCGGCATCGCTCGCTGAAAAGATGCCCAGAGTGCTACGATGCCGGCATCACGATGGAAGCAACTGCTGATGCGATGTGGCGGAGGCCTTGATCCTGTCCCAGTCGTACAACATCGGCACCATTTTTCCTTCGGCCCAGGCCGCGTTCTGGTTGTCGTAGCTCGGGCTGGCGGGATGGCCTGACGCACCGTGGAACACGATCCATTGGCAATTGTCCCAGGCCCCCACATCGAAAACGTAGCGCGACAGCGCCGCATAGGTAGCCTTCATGCCGAGCCGCGCGATGTAACCGGTGGCGAACGGCGTGTCATTGTCGCCACCGAGCAGCCCGCAGGGCTTGTCGAGCGCGGCCGCATGCTCCGGATAGATCGCTGACAAGGGATGACGCAGGATCGGCCGGTGCACGGTGGCCCAGACCTCGTCGGGGCATTCTATCGCCGCGTCGGCCAGCGCCTGCGCGAGCAGTTCATCCCAGGTTGCGCCCTTCAACAGTCCGGTATCGTTGGCACGCAGCAGCTGTGGCACCGTCCACCAGATCTGGCTCTCGCCAAAAATTCCCGGCGGCACCTTGGTATAGGGACTCTCCGAGACGGCACGCACGCCGCTTCTGTCCGCAACCAGTTTGGTCAGCGCGGTGCGCAAGGCAACGTAAGCGACCGCTGTCCTGGACTCCGCGTCCATGGCGCCGTCCCAGTCCAGAATACGGTCGCGCAAGGCCAGGGCCTTGCCGGCAACCGCGACGGTGCGGATGCGGTCGCGAAATTCGATCGCAACGACGCTGACGGTATCGCGATGGATCGACGCCATATCCTCGACCGTGGCTGCGGTCAATCCTTCCAGGCGCTGCCAGATCCGCCGTGTGCGATGCGGCGGCATGGCATCGGTGCAGAAGTAATGACGGCCGTTTTCCACGACCCGGTTGTTGGCGGTGACGATCGCCTGCTCCACCGGATCGATGCTGCACGGCATCTCCTCGAACGGGATCAGCCCGTCCCATTCGTGCTCGCCGGTCCAGCCCGGCACCGGCAGCCAGCCATTGGCGCGCGGGCGCACCGGCACCTTGGCGCGGACGCGGTTGCCGATCTGGCCATTGGTATCAGCAGCGACGAGGTTATGATCCATCAACCCCCATTCGGCACCGGCGGCATAAAGCTCCTCGACCGTGCTCGATCGCAGCACTTTCAGCGTGCAGTCGAACGACGTGTCCGGCTCGGCGAACTGCATTGAGCGCAGGACCAAGGCGGTGCCGTTCTTGGGATCCCCCACAATAACCGGACCATGCATGGTCTCGACCACATCGATCACCACATCGCTGTCGCCACGCACGCTGATGGTTTCAGCCCGGTGGGTGACCGGCTTCCAGACACCCTTGAAACTGGTATTTTCGACCGCCGCGTCGAAACGCTCGATGTAGAGGTCGTGAATGTCCACGAAGGCATGAGTGACGCACCACGCCACCTTGCCGTTGTGGCCGAAATTCGGAAAGCCCGGCGCGCCGGGTACCGATAGGCCGATTGCATCGAACTCGTCGCAGGTCAGGTGTGCCTGATAATACATGCTGGGCATTTCCAGCACGCGATGCGGATCGCCCGCCAGCAAGGGGCGGCCCGTCGCCGTGCGCTGCGACGACAGCACCCAGTTGTTGCTGCCGCCGGCGACTTCGGCTTCCGCCTGGTAGTTGCCGGTGGCCAGCATCGCCTCCAGCCCGGGCTTGAGGTCGGCAAGGGCCGCGAGGTATCGCTCGCCTTCGGCGCCCGGCGGCAGGCACAGCAAATCGTCGCCCCCATCGTCGAAACGCAGCTTGCCTATTTCGCCGGCGCCAACGATCGGCAACGCTGCCGCCCGCCACAGCTTCCACCAAACCGAGCCCATCAGGAAGCCGATCTGGCGCATCACCGCCATCGAATGCCACGGCTCCCAGACGGCAGGCCGCGCGCCGAGAAGCGCATATTCCGCCGGCCAGGCGCCTAGCGCGATGAAGGCATTGACGCCGCGCGCATAGGCCTCGAGCATCGTCCTGGTCTCGGCGTTAAGCAGCGCGAAATCGCGCTTCGAGGCGCCGGTGGTGTCGAGCTGGCGAGCCAGTATGTCGCCGGCGACAGCCGATTTGCCAACCCATTCCGCATAACGCCCGGTGCCGCGACGCAGCAGCGCTTCCATCTGCCAGAGCCGATCCTGGGCATGGGCGAAACCCAGCCCGGCAAAGGCATCGGCGGTCGCGACCGCGCGGATATGCGGAATGCCCCAGACGTCGCGACGCAGATCAACCTTGCCGGACAGGCCAGGCACCACCGCTGCGGCGTTGAAATCCGGCAGATGAACCGTGGAATGCAGATCGATAGGCGCAGCTGTCATGATGCCGTCCGTCTGAGACTGGCGACGAGAATGTGTCGGCGCATTGAAGCGCGGTGAGCGACATTCCTCATTCGCGACAAAACAGGAACTCGAAGAATATATCATATATTCTGCCTATTGCGCCGGCGCCGTCAATGCCTGATGTGTCCGGCTGCATGGCGCGCGCTGTAACGCGGGCTGGCCGGACCCACGCCCCGGATGTCCGCCTCAGGATCAGAAATCTAGACGGCACCGCAACGGTCTGCGCAGGATCCAGCGCCGAGACCTCAGCCCGGCGCCACAGTCAGGAGCTCCAGACGCATATGGCCGTCGGCATCTTCCTTGACGACAGCTTCGCCTGTTTCGATTTTCGACAGCAGCTGGACGAGCTGCGATCCTCCCTCGATGATGTCGTCCTGGATCGCCTGGCGGGCCGCTACGGCATCCCGCTCCTGCAGGGCTTGCATCAAGACGAGATGCTGATGGCGCCCGGGATAGGTCGGAGGCGCATGCGGGTAGAGGAATTTCAGGAGGGGCCCGTTGCGAAGCCAGATCGTCTCCAGGATCGATACCAGGTCCTCAGCCTGAGACGCGCGATAGATCAGAAAGTGGAAATTGAAATTGGTCAGCGTGGCGGCTTCGGAGTCGCCATCTTTCTCGGCGCGCACCAGCGCATCGTGCAGTTTTTTCAATTTTTTCAGATCGGCCACGGTCAGCAGCGGCACCGCTTTTTCGGTCGCTAGACCCTCCAGCAGCAGGCGGATCTCGCGCAGTTCGCGGTAGCGCGTCAGCGACAGACGCGTCACGGTGATGGACTGCCCCGACCGCATTTCGAGTCCGCCCTCGCGAACCAGCTGCATGATGGCTTCGCGAACCGGTGTGTCGCTGACGCCCATCGCCGCGGAAAGCTCGCGGATGCGCAGCCGTTGACCGGGCCAGAATCGTCCGGCCATTAGCGCTTCACGCAATTGACCGTAGGTGCGTGAAGCCAGATTTTCGCGACTGCTCGAAACAAACCCCGTCAATGCCATGTCGTCAGATCCAGAATGTTGCAGTCGTTGGGTGGCGCAGAGGTGTTAGAGCGAAGCCAGGCAGTTTCCCGCTCCATGCGGGTTTATATCAAGCGGGCTCATGCCAAAAAGACGAACGTAACATCACGAACCACTCGCCACCTTCAAAATGCTCCTATATCATATATCGTGTCATAGGTGGAGGTGAAGCTATCTCTGTGCATTCCGATCGTCAGCCTGCGCGCTGGCTCGCCGACTTCCACGCAGCGATGGTCAGTCGTGACAAGGTCCAGTTTCAGGCCCTGTTCCTGGACGACAGCTATTGGCGGGACTTCCTTGCCTTCACCTGGGACATCGCCACGCTGGAAGGTCACGACTCGATCTGGGATATGCTGCTGCACCGCCTCGACGAGGTGAAGCCGGAAAATTGGCGGATCGAGTCAGAGGACAAACCGGGCGACACGGCCGGCGCCTGGTTCAGTTTCGAGACCGCCGTCGGGCGCGGCAAGGGCCATCTACGGCTGAAGGACGGTCGCTGCTGGACCTTCTTCACTACCCTGCGCGAGCTAAAGGGACATGAAGAGAAGCGCGGCGAGACGCGTGTCGCAGGCGCGCAGCACGGCGTCGTCAAAGGGCGACGGGTCTGGCAGGACGGGCGCAACGACGCCAGGGCCGAACTCGGTATATCGAAGCAGCCCTATTGCCTGATCGTCGGCGGCGGCCAGGGCGGGCTGGCGCTGGCCGCGCGGCTGAAGCAACTCGACGTTCCCACATTGATCGTGGATGCGTTGCCACGGCCAGGCGACGGCTGGCGCCGCCGCTACCGGTCGCTCTGCCTGCACGATCCAGTGTGGTACGATCACATGCCTTATTTGCCGTTTCCCGACCATTGGCCGATCTACACGCCGAAGGACAAGATGGGCGACTGGCTGGAGGCTTACGCCTCCATCCTGGAACTGGACATCTGGAATTCAACGCCCTGCACCCATGCCGAATGGGACGATACGACCAAACGCTGGAGCGTCGAGGTCGAGCGCGACGGCCGCACAATCACGCTGCGGCCAGCGCAACTGGTTCTGGCCACCGGGATGTCCGGCGTGCCGAACCGTCCGGCCATTAATGGTCAGGAGAGTTTTCGCGGCGCGCAGCTTCATTCAAGCGACTACAAGGATGGCGCGCCTTATGCCGGCAAGAACTGCGTCATCATCGGCGCCAACAATTCCGCCCATGATATCGCGGCGGATCTGTGGGAGAATGGCGCCAGCGTGGCAATGATCCAGCGCTCGCCGACACTCGTGGTGAAGTCCAGCACGCTGGAGCGGTACGGCCGGCCGCTGTACTCCCAGGCAGCCGTGGAGGCTGGCATCGACGCCGACAAGGCCGACCTGATCGCTGCCTCGATCCCCTATCGCATCCTGCCGCAGTTCGCGAAGCCCGTGGTGGCGCGCTTCCGGCAGGACGACGCCGAATTCTACGGGAAACTCGAAGCGGCAGGCTTCATGCTGACCTTCGGCGAGGACGAAACCGGCATCGGCCTGATGTATCCACGACGCGGCTCCGGTTATTACATCGATGTCGGCGCCTCGGATCTGATCATCAACGGCGACATTGCGCTGAAGTCCGGCGTGGAGATCGACCATCTCTCCGAGGATGGCGTGATCATGGCGGATGGTACCACCCTGCCCGCCGACCTCATTGTCTACGCGACGGGCTACGGGCCGATGAATGATTGGGCGGCGCTACTGATCTCGTCAGCCGTCGCCGACAAGGTCGGGCCGTGCTGGGGGCTGGGTTCCGGTACCGCAAAAGATTCCGGGCCGTGGCAGGGTGAACTACGCAACATGTGGAAGCCGACAAATCAGGAAGCGCTCTGGTTCCAGGGCGGCAATCTGCAGCAGGCGCGACACTTCTCCATCTACACGGCGCTGCAGATCAAGGCACGCATGGAAGGGATCGCAACCCCGGTTTACCGTGCGGATTGACCAGCCGTGAATTCGAATTGTGGCGCACACGGGATTTTGGTCGGCGCGACAACGGCGCGCCGGTATCGAGCGTGATGACGAATCCTTCAGGCGAACCGGGCGAGAGCCAGCCCCGCCATTCCGATATGCGCCAGGGTGACGAGGACGGACAGGCCGTGCAGGAGCTTGAAACGGGCCTTCGCGTTCATATCCGTTGCCGCGTTGATCGCAGGCATCAGAATCTGGCGGCTGGGCCACGTGGTCAGAGCGATCCCAGCGAGCAGCATGGCAGCGAACCTGTCTTGCGGCCACATCAGGGCCGCTGCCACAACCGCCGTGACCAGCACGAATAGATAGAAATGCGGAAATGCGCGGCGCAGCGTCTGCCCCGCGACCGGTGACGGCAACGCCGAGAACAAAAAGGCGGCGAAGCCGAAAGAAAACAGCACCATTCCTCCAAACAGCAGCGCGGTGGTCAGAAGGCCAAGGGTGGTCATGTCCGGATATCCTGTTTATGGGCCAGTCCCATGAACAGGATCATGGTCATTGGCAAGGGACCAAAGGTCAGGTCCAGCCGCCGGTTCAGCGCGCGCGGACCAAGGCCGGTGATCGGACCGGGCCGCAGACCGACCTTTTGCATCACTCGCCGCAATTCGCTTGGCCGGATGAACATCGAGGGGTCGTGGGTGCCACGCGGCAACAGGCGCAGCAGATCTTCCGCAAGCGTGATGGCCGCAAAGCGAGCGATCGGGTTGCGGTTGATCGTATCGAACAGGAACACACCGCCGGGGCGCAGCACCCGGGCCACTTCCGAGATGACCTGGTCCAGATTACCGACATGCTCCAGCACATCGACGCAAACCACCGCATCAAAACTGGCATCGGCGTAAGGCAATGCCTCGCCCACGCCGACATCATAGCTGATCCGCAAGCCTCCGCGTCGGGCATGGCGGCGAGCAGCCGCGACGACCCCCTCGGCGGGATCGATCCCGGTCACATGGGCGCCCCGTTTTGCCATGGCTTCAGCCATGAATCCTCCGGCGCAACCAAGATCGAGAACGCTCTTTTCCCGCCAGTCGATTTGACGGTCAAACCATTTCAATCGCCCCGACGCGAGGTTTTTCAGGGTCCGAACCCAGCGCACGTCGTCCGACCACCAGTGATCGGAAACCCGGTCATAAATGGTCAGGTCATTGCGCATCGCGGCTGTCTTTTCTCATGGCGTGGCGGGGCAGGACATAGGGCACATCGGCTTGATAACGCTGGAACCGATCCCCATAGCGCGCAGCAAACCGACGTTCCTTCAGCCTTGGGGCAACGAGGCAATAGGCGGTGTAAGACAGCGCCAGAGCGAGTTGATCCGGCGTCCATACTGGTACCGTCCATAGCGTCAGCGCGAAGGCCACATAGATTGGCTGGCGGATCACGCGAAACAGACCGTGCGTCGGCATGTCGGGGAATACGGGACGAATTTTCGCCAGTAGCGACATCCAGCCCAGTGCCCCCGATTGGACCTCGGCGCCCGCATCGAAGCTGGCCTTG
>JACMOT010000415.1 GCA_014377915.1 Tardiphaga sp. | reverse complement strand
CGGGATGGTCCTTGGCATAGGCGTCGAGCTGCTGGCGCACGCCGGAGGCGACGTCGAGCCGGTCGTTGACGAACATCTCGATCATCGCGGTGCCGCCGCCGGTGGCGGCGCGCAGCAGGGTGGCCTGTTTGATCGTGCGGGTCAGATACAGGTCATAGGCCGAGCCGAGGCCGACCGCGATCTTGATGCCAGGCTGGTCGACCTCGCCGACGTCCCTGAACGGTGATTCCCGCCGCACCATGTAGGTGCCCTCGATGATCACATAGGGCGCGGTGAACATCACCTCGGCGGCCCGCACCGGCTCGATCGCCATGAAGCCGACATCCCAGATTCCAGCCCTGGCGCCTTCAAACACTTTACCAGCAGCCTCAAACGGCACGAACGCGACTGGCACGCCGAGCCGCTTCGCCAGCTCGGCGGCAAGATCCGCCGAGACACCGCGCGGCGCGCCATCAGGACCCTTCTGCGCCAGCACGCTGTTGCCGAAATTGATCGCGGCGCGAAGTTGACCAGTCGGCGCCAGATCGCGCAGCACGTCCGGTGAAGGCGATTGGGCGAAAGCCGGAGACGCCGCCACCATCACCATCACCATCATCGATCGCAGCCCAAGCATCTTCATTCTCCCGGTGGCGCCATGATCTATTCGCGCCGCTTCACATCATGCATCCGCCCGGCGACGTCACATCGCGAACGCTTCGCCCGATTTCATACCACCTTCAGGGAAGTTTAATTAAATACCTATAGCCTAGCGCTATATTTACCTATTCAAATTTTTCGACGGTGTTTTGATGAAAATCGGTACCTTGCTGACGCTTACGATCGCGGCTCTGTCGGCCACCGGCGGCGGTCTGGCGGTCTATGTCGCCGCCACCAAATACGACACCATGGACAAGGTCGCCACCGCGCAAGGGCGACTGGCGCTGGTGCGGGCCGTCGGCAACATCCCGCGCTATGTGAATCCGGAGCGCGGCTTCTCCACCAACATCCTGTTCGGACCCGCGGTGGTCGAGCCGAAGATGCGAACCGAACTCGAAAGCGTCCGCAGGCTCACTGACGGCGCTGTCGACAAGATGAATCAGATCCGGACAACCAAGGTCGACGCTTTCGAAGACAACGCGGAGATCATCCCGAAGATCGACGACATCAACCGCCGCTTCAAGGCGCTGCGCGGCGCCATCGATAGCGCGATCGCGGGACCGTCGGAAGCGCGTCGCGATGCCGCGAAGAAAATCGTCTCCGACAATGTCGCGCTCAATGCCACCGTCACCGCTCTGCTTGCCGAGCAGATTCGCAAGATGGCTGCCAGCAATGGCGACGCCTACCGGCAATCGACCTACGCCAACGCCGCCTGGGTGTTGCGCGACGTCGGCGGATTCAGTGCCAGCGCGCACAAGAGCATGATCGGCGCCCGCCGCGTCGGCACCGAGGCCGAGCGGCTGGATCTGAGCCGATTGCAAGGCGGCTCCGACCAGGCGCTCGCCACGCTGCTGGAATTGCGTGGTAATCCCGCGACACCCGGAAACGTCGTGGCCGCGCTCGACAAGATGAATACGGCCTATGTCGAGCGTCTGGGTAATGAGTTGAAGATGATCAGGGCCGGCGCCGTGAGCGGCATTTACGAACACGACGTCGACGCCTTCTACGTCGAATCGCAGTTCGGCCTGAATTCCGTCATCGATGTCCGCGAGGCGCTATACGACAATGCCGAACTACTGCTGGCCTCGGCCTATGACGGCGCCCGGGTCAGCTTCGTGGTCGCGCTGGCGGTGCTGCTCGCGGTCGCCGCCGCCAGTGTCACCATGGTCATCGTGGTCCGGCGCCGGATCGTGCAGCCAATCGTCGACATCACCGCCTCGATGACACGGCTCGCCGGCGGCGACGCCTCCGAGGAGACTGCTGCCAGCGATCGGCACGACGAGATCGGCGCAATGGCCGCCGCCGTCCAGGTATTCAAGGATAATATGATCACGGCCAGACGCCTGGCGTTGGAGCAATCGGCGGAAAGCGATGCCAAGATGCGCCGCGCCGGCCTGCTCGATGAGCTGACGAAATCGTTCGAGGTCCGGGTCAGCGAGCTGGTGAACGGACTGTCGTCGTCTTCCGCGACCATGGAGACGGCGGCGCGATCGATGTCGTCGACCGCCTCCAGCACGAATCGGCAGGCCGGCGTTGTCGCGGAGGTATCCGGACAGACCTCTTCAAACGTGCAGACGGTGGCGAGCGCCACGGAAGAGCTGACCACCTCGATCGCCGAGATCGGCCGCCAGGTCGCCCAGTCCGCCCAGATCTCGGCACGGGCGGTCGAGGATGCGCGCCGAACCGGCGACACCGCGCAGTCGCTCGCGCTCGGCGCGCAGAAGATCGGCGATGTGGTGATCCTGATCCAGAATATCGCCGCGCAAACCAATCTGCTGGCGCTCAATGCGACCATCGAGGCCGCGCGCGCCGGCGAAGCCGGCCGCGGCTTCGCCGTGGTCGCCTCCGAGGTGAAATCGCTCGCCGGCCAGACGGCGCAAGCGACCACGGAAATTTCCGAGCAGGTCGCGGCCATCCAGGGCGCCAGTGACGAGGCCGTCGCGGCGATCCGCGACGTGGTTGGCGTGATCACCGAGATCGAGCAAATCGGCCAGGCCATTGCCGCGGCGATCGAGGAACAGGGCTCGGCAACGCGCGAAATCGCCCGCAACGTGCAGGAAGCGGCGCAGGGCACCAAGCAGGTGACGTTGAATATTTCCGGCGTTCAGGAGGCCGCCAACGACACCGGCGCCGCGGCGACCCAAGTGCTCGGGGCTGCCGAACAGCTATCCACCCAGTCGCGGGATCTCGCCAGCCAGGTTGATCGCTTCCTCGCCGACGTCCGGGCGGCGTAGCCGGTGTTGCTCAGTCCGCCTGATTCACGCAGTCGAGAACGCCCGCGGCCAGGCGGCTAACGCGCGCCGTCGCCACACTTACAAAGCCGGCGCGACCTGTTACTTATCAAGCGCGCCGAATCCATCCACCGGGCGCCGAGGACATCGTCATGGCCAAAGGTCAAATGAAGTCGAACAAGGAAAAGAAGAAACCGAAGTCCGACAAGAACCTGAAGAAGGGGGGCGTCGCCAACGTCAATCCGTTCGCGGCCAGCAAGACACCGGCCGGTTCGGCGCCGAACAAGAAATAATCGACATGGACCTGGCCGGTCCGAGATCGGCCAGCCCCTGACACGGCATGCGCCGCAACGTTGATGGCCTTTGGGGCGGATCGCCCGGCTCAAGGAATAGCCGTGGCTCGCGCCATCGCCGGACATCCGCCCGGCATCAGTAACGCGGCGGGCGAAGCGCCCGGTCGATCGATCTGGTCACCGGCTTCCGCCCACCTCGCGCGGGCCGCCATTCCCGGGGCGCCGGCGCGCTTCTCGCGCCTGCACGGCGTGTCGCACCCGGCGCGCGCGGGTTGCCGGCGATTTGGACGAGCCTGACCATTTTAAGATTTTCGCAACCCTCGTCCCGCATCGGGCTTGCCTTTGAGGCCCGCCCGCGTGCACGATCAGTTTTTAACTGCCGACCCATTTTAATTAATTCCGTTGTTGTTCATTTTTCTTTCCCCATCCATTTCCCGCATTGCGGACCTCAGACGGGCCACACCATGCCAGATCAAGCAACGCGACAATGCGTCATCGATTTTCTCGACGGTTATTATGACGGCGATGCCAGCCGCGTGATGGCTTGCTGCGCGGAAGATTTCGAGAGCATTGTTTACGCTCCGGTGGAGCTGTTTCCACATCTTGGCCACCAGCGCGGCAGGCAATGGGGCGTCGAGGCGACCCGCATCCTGCGAGCCCGCTACGCCAGCCGGCGCTACGAACTCACCTTCATGGCGGTCGAAGGTGAAAAGGCCTCGACCATGGTCCGGGTGTCGCTGAAAAAACGCAACGACCATCGGATCATGCAACTTCAGGTCGCGGACTTCTTCACCTTGCGCGACGGGTTGATCTTATCGCACCGCGCATTCTTCGATTCGTTCGATTTGGTGCAGCAAGTCCTCGGACGCGACCTCACCGAAGCCTTTGCCGCCAGCGTGCGGCATGCCATGCCCGCCTAGCCCGCGGGCATGGTCGCTTGCATTCCTAAAGAATATGTCGCGGTGCCACATTTTGGTCTTGGGGTGGAGTATCATTGGGACAAGGTGAACTCCCGGGGCGGCTGGCATAATGACCCGTGAATTGAACTCTGCTTTTTTGCTGTTGGGCCTGGCCGCGGCTGGCCTGACGTCGCCTTTGTGCGCGCAAGATGCCTGGCGCGGGATCGACACCGCCCCGCCCGCGGGTGAAATCGAGCCCACCGCGTCCGGGACGCCGCTCAATCCGGATGTTCCGGAACCGGACTGGGCGCTGCTGGACAGTGACCGCACACCCTATGCCAAAGCCGCCCCGCGCGAGCCGCGCGTATCGCCCTGGCCTTCCGGTTCGGCCTGGACAAACCAGAACAAGGATGACGGCTCCAAGGCACTATCGGTGAAACAGCCGCTGTCGGCATTCTGGGACACCCGCGTGGGAGCCGATCTGAATGTTGCCGGGCAGCCGTCCGCGAGCAGCGCTTCGGACTCGTTTCGCAACCAGTTCGGCGACGGGCATCCATCGCAATCCGGTGGTGCGGCCTGGGCCGCGATGACCGCTCCCGGCATCGCCTCGATCTGGGATCAGACCGCGATCGAGGCCCGTGTCGATCCCGTGCAGGACCAGAGCAAGCTTGCGACCTCGCTGAGCAAGTCGGTGCCGCTCGGCGGCAACCAATATTCACTGACCCTGCAGAACGGCTATAATATCGTCCAGCAGGGCGGCCTGCCGGTGATCGGCTATAATGGCAGGCCATCGCGCAGCTACGAAACCGACCAACTGGCGAAACTCAGCGTCAACGAAAGTGGTACCAGTTTCATCGCCGGTCAGACCCTGGCCACCAGCGACGACAAATGGCTGCGCAAGGTGGGAGCCGAGCAGAAGCTGGTCGGCGGCGTCAATATTTCCGGCACGGTCAGCGAGACCCTGCAGGGTTCGCTCAACAAGAGTCTGACCGCCGGATTCAAGCATAGTTGGTAATTGATTTAACCTGTGTCGTATATTTTCAGGCGGATTTCAGGCGCTGCCGCAGATTGGCCGTGATCTGATGCGCAGATGACAATCGAACTTCATCGTGCGGGGACGATCCGCGCTCGCGTCATGCGAAACAAGGAATAGCCGATGAGCATCATTCATCCTGAGAAATCAGAACCGTTTGAAGACGACAACCTCGCCGCCGTCACGGAAGTGGAAGCGGGCATCCGCGATTTCGTGCGCAACGATGTCGCCTATCTGCGCCGCCCGGCGCCGGGCAGCGCGGCTGCGACGCCGGAAATTGCCCTGGAAGCCAATACCGAGGCCACCGTCAACAGCGTCAATTCGCTGATCCAGCGCGTCGCCGGCACGTCGCTCACCGAGATCGAAAATCTGGTCAGCGAACTTGAAAGCCTGCGCGATCTGCTGCATGCCGAAGGCCAGCGCGTCCAGCGTGAGATCTCGGGCTATGCCCAGCTCAGCCAGGCCGCGATGAAGTCGACCCGCTTGATTGCGGACAATGTGGCGCAGTGGAAGCGGACCGCGGACGGCCTTCGCCACGACTGAGCTGCCCTTCATTGAGTTGCCAAACGCCGCTTCCGGAAAGGAGGCGGCGTTTTTTCGTCGAATTCAACTGAACTTTATCGGTACTTGCCCCGACCAAAGGGTGCCGCGCCACGCGGTACAGGGGATAGCGATCCGTGAAGACCATTCGGCCGAATCATACCGAACCGATACCGGTTCGCTCGGTGCCGCCAAAAATGGGCACCATCATCCTGCGATTTATCGGACTATTAGCGGTCGCTGTGGCGCTGCTGGGCTGGGCCTGGAGCCGCTGAGGGGCTCCCTGCATCGCTCCCTTGGCGGAAGCGATGGTTAACAAAACATGTACTAGCGACTTGCGATCGGAGCGGTATCCAGCGAATAGGCGCCGTCCGCATAGCCCTTCACCACCATCCCGCTGACCAGCATCACCGCCAGCGTCACGCTGGCAAAGATGAAGCCTACAAATTTCAGTCCGGTGCGGTCAGCCATCGTTGTCCCCAGGATCTTTCGTCGTCGTGCATGTGTCGTACATCACCAACACAAGGTTCAGAACGCCTTAACAACAAGGCAGTTCCTTGGCCAAAATTGGTAATGGTTAAGTAGCCAGTGCTTTCCAGCAAGGTGTGTTCAGACGGCCACGCCCCGTTGCGGAACGAAGGCGGAAGCGAGAAAGGAACAGACCACTTCGCCGCGCTGGTTGGTGGCGATATTGCGGGCCTGCACGATGCCCCAGCCGGGCCGCGTCGCTGTGGCCCGCACGGTTTCTACCTGGTTGACGTAGCTGATCGTGTCGCCCGCCAGCACCGGCCTGAGCCATTGCAATTCGCGAAAGCCCGGCGATGGTCCCCATGTCGCCACCGGCTCGCCGGCGGCGATCTGATCCGCCGTCTGCCGCTGCCCTTCGGCGACCAGCAGCTTCATACCGACCGCGGTGATGTGCCAGCCCGACGCCGCGAGGCCGCCGAACAGCGACTGCCGCCCGGCCTCCTCGTCGAGATGAAACGGCTGCGGATCGAATTGCACGGCGAATTGCTTGATCGCCTCGGCAGTGAAGGTGAAGCAGCCGAATTCGCGGCGCAGGCCAACTTCGATGTCTTCGAGAAATTTCATCGGCGCGACCTAGTTCGCCGCGACGGCCGCGCGGCCGATGATGATCGGTACGATCATCTCCGCCACCGCCTGCCCGGCCGCGTTGCGGGTGCTGCATTTGAAGGTCACGATGCCCGTCGTCGGACGACTCTGCGACAACCGTGCCTCCATCACCTCGACATCGAGCATCAGATCGTCACCGGGACGAAACGGCGCCAGCCAGCGCATCGAATTGACACCCGGCGACCCCATCGACGCCGTGTGTCGCAGAAATCCGTCATAGATCATCCGCATCATCAGCGAACACATGTGCCAGCCGGAGCCGGCGAGCCCCCTCAGCAAGGACGCATCCGCGGCGGCGTCATCCAGATGCATCGGTTGCGGGTCGTACTCTTTGGCAAACGCGATGATTTCCTCGCGCGTGACATGGCGCGGTCCGTAACTGCCGAAGTGGCCCGGTTGAAAATTTTCGAACGTCAGGGTCATGATGAGGTTTGCCACCGCCAAGGCCTGATTGTGGCCGCTATTTGCAGCGATCTCAAGTCGGGCCGCTGCATGGCTTTCCCGCGATCTTGCTCAGACCATTGTTGGACACTAGAGCGAGGCAGGCCGACTTTTTGCATGTGGGCGATCATGATCTATCTACGCGCGCCGGGGGAGAACAACCGATGTTTGAGTTTCGCGATCTGTTTCAGTGGGACCGTTTCATCACGCCCACCATCATCAAGACGTTCTACTGGCTGGTGATCGCGATGTGGGTCCTGTTCGGCATTTCCGGAATCTTCTCGGGTCTCGCGGCGATGGCGGTCAGCCCGTTTGGCGGGTTCATCCTGCTGCTGACCTCGCTCGCCGGCGTGGTGGTCGGCATCATCTTCTCACGCATCGCCGCGGAATTCATCCTGATCGTGTTTCGCATCAATGAACATCTTGGCGCGATCCGCGATCAGGGTCAGGGGCATTAAGACAAAGGGAGGTCCCGTTTCCCGGACGCGCCGCGGCGCTCTTGTGCCGCTGCGCGGATCCGGGATCCCGGTTGCTTCTTCGCGTTAAACCGGGGCCCCGGATCCGCGGCGCACCGCTTCGCGCTGCGATGCGTCCGGGAAACGAATTAGGCAGTCAGCTTTACGTATTGAACCGGAAGTGCAGCACGTCGCCATCGGCGACGACGTATTCCTTGCCTTCCAGCCGCAGCTTGCCGCCGTCGCGCGCGCCGGACTCGCCGCCCAGCGTGACGTAATCGTCATAGGCGATAGTTTCGGCGCGGATAAATCCCTTTTCGAAGTCGGTGTGAATCACCGCGGCGGCCTGCGGCGCCTTGGTGCCGCGGTTGATGGTCCAGGCACGCGCTTCCTTCGGCCCGACGGTGAAGTAGGTGATCAGGTCGAGCAGCTTGTAGCCAGCGCGGATCAGCTTATCGAGGCCCGCCTCTTCGAGGCCCAGCGTCTCGAGGAATTCCGCGCGCTCGGCTTTCGACAGCGTCGCGATCTCGGATTCGATCTTGGCGGAGATGGCAACGGCGACGGCGCCTTCCTTGGTGGCGTGTTCGGTCACCAGCTTCGAATAGGCATTGCCCTCTCCGGCCGCGCCTTCCTCGACGTTGCACACATAAAGCACCGGCTTCGAGGTCAGCAGGCCGAGCATGCCGAAGGCGCGCTCTTCTTCCGGCTTGCGCTCGAGAAAGCGCGTCGGCTTGCCTTCGCGCAGCAGCACCAGAGCGCGCTGCACGAGGTCGAGTTGCTCCTTGGCGTCCTTGTCGTTGCCTTTTGCTTTCTTGGTCAAATTGTCGACGCGCTTCTCGCAGGATTCGAGATCGGCGAGCATCAGCTCGGTCTCGATGATCTCGATGTCGGCGAGCGGATCGATCTTGCCTTCGACATGCGTGATGTCATCATCGACGAAGCAGCGCACCACGTGCGCGATCGCATCGGTTTCGCGGATGGTGGCGAGAAACTGATTGCCGAGGCCTTCGCCCTTGGACGCGCCCTTCACCAGGCCCGCGATGTCGACGAAGGTCAGCCGCGTCGGAATGATCTGCTGCGACTTGCCGACCTCGGAGAGTGTGTCCAAGCGTTTGTCCGGCACCGCGACTTCACCGACGTTGGGCTCGATGGTGCAGAACGGATAGTTCGCCGCCTGCGCCGCGGCGGTTTCGGTGAGCGCATTGAACAGCGTCGATTTGCCGACATTCGGCAGCCCGACGATACCGCATTTAAATCCCATGACCTGTCCTGAATGGTTCGACGACGCTTCAAGCGCCGTTGTCGTCCTTCGACGTGAATCCCTTGGCCTGCATCGTCAGATGCACCTTGTTCTGAAAGCTGGAGTCGTGGCCATCGGCCAGCAGCGCCACATTGTCCACCACCGCGTCGACCAGCGCTTCCAGCTGCGGCCGTTCAGCCTTGGCGAAATCACTGAGCACGTGATTATGCACCAGTTCCTTGACGCCGGGATGGCCGATCCCGAGCCGGACGCGGCGGTAGTCGTTGCCGACATGCGCGGAGATCGAGCGCAGGCCGTTATGCCCGGCGATGCCGCCGCCGACCTTGACGCGCAGTTTCGAGAACGGCAGTTCAAGCTCGTCGTGAAAGACCGCGATGTCGCCCACCGCGATCTTGAAAAAACTGGCGGCTTCCTGCACCGAACGGCCGGAGTCGTTCATGAAGGTCAGCGGGCGCAGCAGGATGACGCGGTCGCCGTCCAGCGTGCCTTCGGAGGTCTCGCCCTGAAAGCGGCGGCGCCACGGTGCAAACCGGTGGCGCCGCGCCATCTCGTCGAGAACCATGAACCCGATATTGTGCCGGTTGCCCTGGTATTTCGCACCAGGGTTTCCGAGACCAACAAAGAGTCGCATGACGCGGGTGTCCGCGCAGGCTTACTTCTTCTTCGCCGGGGCAGCAGGTGCCTTGGCGCCAGCGGCGGGAGCCTTCGCGCCAGGTGCGGGGGCCTTGGCGCCAGCGGCCGGAGCCTTGGCAGCCGCGGCTGCGGCCGGAGCAGCGGTCGCGCCGGGGGTCGCCGCGGCGCCTTCTTCGCCATAGCCGGACGGCGGCACGATGGTGACCAGGGTCACGTCTTCATCGCGGGCCAGCGCCTTGACGCCCTTCGGCAGCTTGATGTCCGACATGTGCAGCGAACCGCCGATATCGAGCTGGCTGACGTCAGCCTCGATGAACTGCGGAATGCTGTCGGCCTCAGCCTCGACATCGAGCGTGTGGGTGACGACGTTGATGGTGCCGCCGCGCTTCACGCCCGGCGCGCTGTCCGCGTTCTTGAGATGCAAGGGAACGCTGACGCGGATGGTGGCGCCGACGCCGAGGCGCAGGAAGTCGACATGGAGCGGGAAGTCCCGGACCGGATCGAGGGCGAAGTCGCGCGGAATCACGCGGTGCTTGGTGCCATCGAGATCG
>JACMOT010000414.1 GCA_014377915.1 Tardiphaga sp. | reverse complement strand
GGCGTTGGCCAGCGCCTGGCGGGCGCTGATCGCCGCCACCAGCTGCGGCGCCGCCTGTTTCGGCGTGGCCGGGGTGTCACCCCAGAAACCGCGCGCGTTGATGATGTCGGCCGGGGTCTGCGGCTTCGCCGCGTTGTCGTCGCCGATCGCCGCGGGCGGCCGGGGTAGCGGATTGCCATCCGACGCCATCCGCGGGAGCGGCGCCCGGTCAGCCGAAACCAGATCAGCCGAAGCCAGCTGGAAATTGGCCGTCGGCCGCGCCGGAGTGGCCGGCTTGGCGCGCGGCATTGGCACCGGATCGGCGGATTTAGCAGGCATCGCCGCCGCCATCAGGCCAACCGCGGAAGCTTTGGCGGGAGTGGCCGCCGCCGCGGCGCCTTCCTCTTCATCATCACGTGGTGAGCCGCGGAACAGTGAGGTGAACAGGCCGGGCTTGCTCTTTGCCAGTGTGGCGCTATCGCCATCGCCGCGCTTTTCGATGTCAGACATCGCCAGTTGATAGCCGGGCAGTGGGTTGCCGTCGGATGGCACATGTACAGTGCGGCCATTCGGGAACACGCGCGCCAGCTGGTCATGGTTCATGCGCGGCCAGTGCCGGATGCTGCCGGTGTCGAGATGAACGAAAGGCGAGCCCGAGGTCGGATAGAAGCCGACGCCGCCGCGCTGCAGACGAAGCCCGGCGAAGCGGATCTGCTCGAGCGGCACGTTGGGGATGAAGAAGTCCATCGCATGGCCAAGCATGTGCTGGCTGGAGCGCGCCACACCGGAGGAGCGGCGGCGCAGCATGGCATTGGTAGCAGGCGAGCGGTAGGCGGAGATGATCTGGATCGGCGCCTTGGCGTCGACGTCGCGGTAGACTTCCCACAGGATGTCGAACAACCGACGGTCCATGGTGGTCTGGTCCTGGCTGCGCCAGTCGCGGAGAAAATAGTTGATCTTCTTCATGCCTTCGTCGTCGTAGCGGCCGCTGCGCTTGAAGGTGACGGTGAGGTCTTCGCCGGAATGGGTATGGTGGAAGGAGAGGGTGCGGGTCTCGTCCTGCGCGGTCGCGTTGTGCACCGTGCCGGCGCCAGCCATCAGCATCAAGGATGCCGCCCCGGCCTGAAGGCCGGCACGCGAAGGCAACGATTTGAAACGGCGTGCGAAACCAGCCAGCACGTATGAACCCACCCAAGTCAGTAACCGAACCCTCGCGACCCCATGCGGCGAGAGACGGTGAACAGGTCTTAGATCACGAGGGTTAATCGAGCATGACCCCGTGTCACCTTCCGGTTGTTCAGGCCGGTCATTTAAATTTAACCCGCTGACTATGGCAGAAACTAGCCCGGTGATGAAACGCAGGTGGAGAATGGTTAATTTGGCTTAACCGCAAGCTCGCAAAAAAGGGCACCACCCGAGGATGAAGCCCTTGAAATATATAGGGTATCAGCGCGTCGCTTCCTGCGAATTTGTCCCAAAAGCGGTGCGGTACGCCTCCTTCAGGAAGGCGTCATGCACCGCTTAGCCGGCACCGTGACGAATACCGGAACCTGATAAGGCCGCGGACGATTTATCGCGTTACCGTGCGGCGCGGCTTCTGGCCGATCGGCGCGGGCGGAGGGGTTGGTCCGCCGAACAGGCGTTCGAAGAAGTTCGGTCCGTTGCTCGCACTGGCGCCTGGACCGTTATCGTTAAAGGCTACGCCCTGCGGAATGTCGGCGCGGGGGCGAGAATAGCTGGGCTGCGCCTTCGCCACCACGCTTTCGAGATCCTTGCCCCGGGCATTACGCAGGATCGACAGCATCTGCGCGTCGCGACCATACACGTCGGGGCGGGTCTGCAGCTTTCCGGCATCATCCACGAACGCGGTCTGGTAGGTGATGTTGACCGGAATCGGCGTCGGGAATTTGAGGTCGATCTCGCTACGGCCGTACATGCCGCGGATCTTCTCCGGCGTGTAGCGCTCGCCCGGCATGGTGATGTTGAGCAGCACCGCGGCGTACTGATCCGGGTTCTGCACGCGCATGCAGCCATGGCTGAAGGCGCGAACATCGCGCGAGAACAGGTTCTTGTCCGGGGTGTCGTGCTGGTAGACCAGGAACTTGTTCGGGAAGTTGAAGCGGATGCGACCGAGCGCATTGGCTTCGCCGGGCGGCTGCGCGATGTGGATGCTGCCATCGGAGTTGCGCGTCAGTTTCAAGCCCATGCGGTCGAGCACGGTCGGGTCCTGCGCCAGCGCGGGCAGGTATTCCTTATAGATGATCGAGGGCGGCACGTTCCAGGTCGGGTTGACGGTGATGTACTTCATCGTCTCGACCATCAGCGGCGTGGCGTGCGAATCCGGCTTGCCGACCACCACGCGGGTGGTCCAGACCTGCGCGTCGTTCTGCATCACCTTGAGCGAGAAGTCGGGGATGTTCAGGATCACATAGGCGTTGCCGATCGCGGACGCGCCGAGCTGGCGTGGCATCCATCGCCAGCGCTCCATGTTGACCATCACGGTGTCGATCTGGCGGTCGCGCTTCGGCGAATTCATCGCCCGCACGGTGGCATCATCGAGCACGCCACTGGTCTTCAGATCGTTGCTGGCCTGGAATTTGCGGACGGCGTCGGCGACCGCGGAATCATATTTGGTGTCGCCGGGATTTTCGACGTTGAGCCGCGCCCGCAGCAGCGGCACACGGGAATCTTCCATCACGGCCGCGGTCTGCTTCTTGGTTGGCTTGACGAATTTCAGCGCCGGGCCATCAGCAATCGGCTGCACCGGAAGACCGGTCTCGCCACGCAGCTCGGCGAGCTTCTTCTTGAGTTCCTGATAAAGCTTCTGCGGCGGATTGTAGCTGTCGAGCGCGATCGAGGCGTTGCGCGCGGTGGAGATGTTCACCAGCACTTCATTGGGATCGGTCGGGTGTTCCGGGAAGGAAACGTCACCGGAAATCTGTGACCAGTGCATGCGGCCGCTCTGCGCCTGGCGGGCATAGTCCAGCATGCTCGCGGTCAGCTTCACTTCGGCCTCGGCCAGCGCGTCCGGCGAGGTCGCGGCGGCGAAATCCGGCACCGGATAGTCGGCGGCGTTGAGGCCGTCGGTGGCGGCGTCCTTGAGGCGGGCGATGACGCCGTTGGCGGCGGTGGTCAGCGTACCGCCCTGGGTCCACAACGGCGCGTAGTCGCGCGCGGAGTAGAACTTGTCGACGGCGGCGCGTTCGCCGCGGCGGTCAAAATATTTCGAGGACTTGGCGCCGATCATGTCGCGCAATTTGTCCGCTACCGGCTGGTCCGCCGCGGCGACCGACGTCGCGGGCTTGGCGATTTCCTTCGTCAGTTCCTTGGTCGGTTCTTTGGCGGGCTCGATGCCGGGCACCGTCACAGGAGCGGTCGCGGCATCGTCCTTCTTGACGGGCGCGTCGGCGGCCGGGATCACGACGGGCCTTTCGGTCGCGGCCTTTTCCGTGGCCTTGATATCGTCGGAAACCGACGCTGTGGTCTCGGTCTTGAAGTCGCCCGCGGTCGGCGGCGGCACATTGGCGGGTTCGGGTCGCGGTACCGCGGCGTCGATCGCCAGCTCGGAGACGCTGTCGCGTGGCGAAGTGGTCTGGGCAGCGAATGCGGCGCCGGCCGACACCGTCAGGAATGTCGCGGCGACGGCCATCAGAACGCGGTCAAATCCAGATCGGCCCTTCGAATAGTCACGCATTCTCGCACCCCTTGGGTGAGCTGCCCCGCCATGGAACAGTTCGGTTACATTGCAGCGTCGGCTGGAATGGCTGCGTTGATGATCAGCACGCCACGATCTCACGCAGACGATACACATGGCTGGCTAACGCGCCTAGCGTGCCGCCCCGCTCGTCACGACAAACTGACTGTAACACACAGCATTTGCAACGATTTGCGTGGTTTCAGTGAGCTTTTCGGTAAGTGTGTCACCGGGCCGCAACGATTCAAGGTTCTGCCGTATTTGGACCATCGTTCGATCATGGACGTTACCGCGATCAGCCGGGCTGTTCGGCGTGCGCGTCCCGCGAATCCTTGTCGGCGGTGTCGTCGAGTTTGCGGTACAGTGTCGACCGCCCGATCTTGAGCCGCCGCGCAACTTCTGACATCTGTCCGCGATAATGGGCAATCGCGAAGCGAATGACCTCGCTTTCGAGGTCTTCCAGTGGCCGGACCTCGCCGTCGGGCGACAGCAAAGCGAGGTGTTCCGCCGGAATGAAGGCGAGCGCCGGGACGTCGATTCCCGGGGCAATCGTCGGGGCCGTTGCGTGGTAGGCCGGCTCCATCACCAGCGGTTCGCCATCGGGGTCGGTAAACGCGGGCGCTTGCGCGGTGACCTGCGGGAAATCGATCAGGCCGAGCTGGTCGCTCTCGCTCATCACCACCGCGCGATAGACCGCGTTCTCCAGTTGCCGGATATTGCCCGGCCAATTGAGGTGCCCCAGCATGGTCATCGCTTCGCCGGAGATGCCGGTGATCACGCGGTTTTCCTCGGCGCAGAACCGCGCCAGGAAATGTCGCAGCAGATGCGGGATGTCCTCGCGCCGCGTCCGCAGCGGCGGAATCGTCAGTGGCAGCACATGCAGGCGGTAGAACAGATCCTCGCGGAACTGGCCTTGCTTGACGCGATCGAGCAGCTTGCGATTGGTCGCCGAAACGATGCGCACATCGACCTTGACCGGGCGGCGCCCGCCAACCGCCTCGACCGAGCCCTCCTGCAGCGCGCGCAACAGCTTGACCTGCGCCGCCAGCGGCAATTCGCTGACCTCGTCGAGAAACAGCGTGCCGCCCGAGGCTTCGACGAATTTACCGAGATGCCGTTCGGTGGCACCGGTAAATGAGCCCTTCTCGTGACCGAACAGGATCGATTCCACGAGATTGTCGGGAATGGCACCGCAATTGACGGCGACGAAGGGCTTGCTGCGGCGCTCGCCGGAGCCGTGGATGGCGCGCGCGATCAATTCCTTGCCGACACCGGACTCGCCTTCAATCAGCACCGGGATGGTGGAAGTGGCCGCCTTGCGCGCAATGCGCAGCACGGCGTCCATCGCGGCGCTGCGGGTGATGATGTCGGCGAAAGTCAGCTTGCCTTCCCGGCTGTGCCGGATGCGCTGCAACTCGCCTTTCAGCGCACTGGCGTTCAGCGCGTTGCGCAGACTGACCTGCAGGCGCTCGACGCCGACCGGCTTGACGACGAAATCATGGGCGCCGGCGCGCATTGCCGACACCACATTGTCGATACCGCCATGGGCGGTCTGCACGATCACCGGAACGGCAAGGCCGGCGTCGCGCATCCGGGTCAGCACGCCCATACCGTCGAGGCCGGGCATGACCAGATCGAGCACGACGGCGTCGATCGCCGGCGCTTCGAGGTCCATCAGCCGCGCCAGCGCGGCGTCGCCGGACTCCACCACCACGGCTTCGTAGCCGCAACGCGACACCATGTTCTCGACCAGACGGCGCTGCACCGCATCGTCATCCGCGACGAGGATTCGTTCGACCATAGGATACTCCAACGCGGGATTGTCCCGATTTGGGCCACCATGGCGACCAAAGCATTAATGCTTTCATAACACCGCGGCGAGCTGAGCCTTGGCGTAGGGAAGTACCTCAACGGCGCCGCGATAGATCATGTCACCAGCCACGTAGAGGATGATGGCGAGTCCGACATAGGCGATCCAGCGGTAGTTCTGTAGCAGCCGCGCCATGAAGCTGGCGGCGAGACCCATCAGCGCGATCGACAGCACCAGGCCGAAGATCAGGATCGTGGGATGGTCGCGCGCGGCGCCGGCGACGGCCAGCACATTGTCGAGTGACATCGAGACGTCGGCGAGGGTGATCTGCCAGACCGCTTGTCCGAGCGTCTTGCGGGGGGCGGCCGGCGTGCCGTCGGCATTGAGCTGGTTGTCGAGCGCGTCAATGTCATGCGCCGGCCCGGCGCGCAGCTCGCGCCACATCTTCCAGCATACCCACAGCAGCAGCACGCCGCCGGCGAGCAGCAGGCCGATGATCTGCAGCAATTGCACGGTGACGCTGGCGAAGCCGATGCGCAGCACGGTGGCGGCAATGATGCCGATCAGGATCGCCTTGCCGCGCTGTGCTTTGGGGAGACGGGCAGCGGCGAGGCCGATCACGATCGCGTTGTCGCCCGCAAGGACGAGGTCAATCATGATGACCTGGAACAGCGCGCTGAGGGCTTCTGGGGTGAAAAGTTCGGTCATGGGGCCGCTCCGGTTGAACGTTCAGTCCGACATCACAGCTCACATGAACTGTCAGAGGGGCCCGGGCCTGGACGTGACGCACCACCGCCGGTTAATCGCTCCGCGGTTGATAATGCTGCGGTGCGAATAGCATTTTCACGCTACGCCATGCCAGCGCCGCGGGCGAGACAAAAGCGCGCACCGGCGTAAATGCCGCGCGACGGCTGCCCGCGGGCACGCCAGACCGCGAATCGGGACCCAAAAATACCACTGGTTTCACGGCCGCTGCCTGCCATGAGCGTCACGGCCTGGACCGAGCGGCTTGCCGGGCAGAACGTTGTGGTGTGGTCTACGATTCGCCATATGATTCATGAAGATCGAGCTAGCGTGCGCCAGTGGCGAACGGCCGCTCGTTGATCCGACGTCACGGCCGGGCGCCCTGGGGTGACCGCCGTATTATTTCGAAAGTACCCATGACGAAATCTGCCACCGTCCGGACCACCAAGCCCTCCCGCAAAACGGTTTCCAGCAAGGCAGCCGTCCCGGCCAAGGGCTCGCGCCAATCGCCCGCCAAGCCGGCGGCCAAATCCGCTTCCAAGGCGCTGGTCAAGCCGGTGACGAAACCCGCGGCCAGATCGAAACCCGCACGGTTGCCGGAATGGAATCTGGCGGATCTGTATTCGGCGATCGATGCGCCGGAAATCGCCCGCGATCTGGACAGTATCGATGCGGAATGCGCGGCGTTCGAGACGGACTACAAGGGCCGGCTGGCTGAAGAGACGGCGAAACAGGGCGGTGGTCGCTGGCTCGCGGGTGCCGTGCAGCGCTACGAGGCGATCGATGATCTGGCCGGCCGGCTCGGCTCCTATGCCGGGCTGATCCATGCCGGCGACAGCGTCGATCCGGCGATCTCGAAATTCTACGGCGACGTTTCCGAGCGGATCACCGCCGCCTCGTTGCATCTGCTGTTCTTCGCGCTTGAACTCAACCGCGTCGATGACGCCGTCATCGAGCAGGCCATGCAGACGCCCGAGCTTGGCCATTACCGGCCATGGATCGAGGACAGCCGCAAGGACAAGCCGTACCAGCTCGAGGATCGCGTCGAAGAGCTGTTCCATGAAAAGTCGCAGACCAGCTATGGCGCCTTCAACCGATTGTTCGACCAGACCATTGCGGGTCTGCGTTTCAAGGTCGCCGGCAAGGAACTGGCGATCGAGCCGGCGCTGAGCCTGCTGCAGGACCGTGCCCCCGCCAAGCGCAAGGCGGCCGGGCAGGCGCTGGCCAAAAGCTTCAAGGCCAATGAGCGCACCTTTGCGCTGATCACCAACACGCTGGCCAAGGACAAGGAAATTTCCGACCGCTGGCGTGGCTTCGCGGACGTCGCGGATTCCCGGCACCTCAACAACCGGGTCGAGCGCGAGGTGGTCGACGCGCTGGTGAGTTCGGTCCGCGCGGCCTATCCGCGGCTGTCGCATCGCTATTACGCCCTGAAGGCGCGCTGGTTCGGCAAGAAGAAGCTGGCGCATTGGGACCGCAACGCGCCTCTGCCGTTCGCGGCCACCGGCAGCATTCCCTGGCCGGAAGCGCAGGAGATGGTGCTGACCGCCTACACCGCGTTCTCGCCAGAGATGTCGGCGATTGCCAAGCGGTTCTTCACCGAACGCTGGATCGACGCTTCGGTGCGGCCCGGCAAGGCGCCGGGCGCGTTCTCGCACCCGACCACGCCATCGGCGCATCCCTATGTGCTGATGAATTACCAGGGCAAGCCGCGCGACGTGATGACGCTCGCCCACGAACTCGGCCACGGCGTCCACCAGGTGCTGGCCGCCAAGAACGGTGCGCTGATGGCGCCGACGCCGCTGACGCTGGCCGAGACCGCCTCGGTATTCGGCGAGATGTTGACCTTCAAGCGGCTGCTGTCGCAGACGAAGAACGCCAAACAGCGCCAGGCGCTGCTGGCCGGCAAGGTCGAGGACATGATCAATACCGTGGTGCGGCAGATCGCGTTCTACTCGTTCGAGCGCGCCATTCACACCGAACGCCGCAACGGCGAACTGACCGCCGCGCGGATCGGCGAGATCTGGATGAGCGTGCAGCACGAGAGCCTGGGGCCGGCGATCGATATCAAGCCGGGTTACGAAAATTTCTGGATGTACATCCCGCACTTCATCCATTCGCCGTTCTACGTCTACGCCTACGCTTTCGGCGATTGCCTGGTGAACTCGCTCTACGCCGTCTACGAGAACGCCCAGGAGGGCTTTGCCGAACGCTATCTGGCGATGCTGGCGGCGGGCGGCACCAAGCATTATTCCGAACTGCTGATGCCGTTCGGGCTGGACGCCAAGGACCCGACCTTCTGGGACGGCGGGCTGTCGGTGATCTCCGGGATGATCGATGAGCTCGAGGCGATGGGGTAGGGCGCGATTTTTCGTATTACATTTGTTGAACATCAACCGAAGGCGTGTTATACATTTGTATAACGCGCCTTTCCTCTTTTCGCTCGTAGGACTTCGCAATGAAAATCGAAATCAAAAAAATCGGCAATTCGGACGGCTTGCTTCTGCCGAAAGAACTCATGCAGCGGCTCGACCTCAAGCGTGGGCAGGAACTGCACATCACTGAGCTTGCTGGAGGCGGCTTCCAAGCCATGCCCTACGACCCCGATTTCGAAGAAACCATGCAAGCCGCTGATCGCATCATGGACAAATACAAAGACACTCTCGCCGCACTGGCCAAATAACGAAGGCCGACAATGAGCGACCCGACCGGACCCCGCTGGATCACCTATGAAAAGGCGATTGCCATACACAGCAAGCAACTCCGTCGCTTCGGCGGAGCGCCCGGCTTGCGCGATGAGGGCATGCTGCGGTCGGCGCTCGAACGTCCCGTCAACAAATGGCGCTATGAGCGGCCCGAATTGCCTGAGCTTGCGGCCGCCTACGCTTTTGGGCTGGCGAAGAACAATGCCTTTGTCGACGGCAACAAGCGGATCGCCTTCATGAGCATGATGTTATTTCTGGACAGGAACGGCGTTGAGCTTGATCCCGACCCCGCGCAAGCAACCTCCATCATCCTGTCGCTCGCCGCCGGCGAAGTCAGCGAGGAAAGCCTGGCGCGCTGGATTCGGGACAACTGGCCGCGATGACAGCGGAGGATCGTCCGATTGGGCCATCATCCTACCGGGCGTAAGCGCCGTTGCTCTCCCCGGACGATTGCGCTAATTCGAATGGAACAATTCGATACAACATGCGCATTCAGGGAGCTTCCGATGGCTGACCACAACGAAATCGCCTACACCACCGCTGACGGCAATGACTATCCGGCCCACGAGCAGACCTATGAGGGCTTCATTGTCCTGGTGAAATTCGGCACCATCGGCGTGGTCGCCATCGTCGCCCTGATGGGCATCTTCCTGACCTGATTTTATCGCCGGCGCGTCGCATTAGCGGCGTTTTCGGTATGCTTAGCTCGCGCGCGCGCCAGACGCCGCCGGAGGCCCTATGAAGATTGCCGTTGCCAAGGAAATAGATCCGTCCGAGCCGCGCGTGGCGATTTCGCCCGACACGGTGAAGAAGTTCAAGGCGCTGGGCGTCGAAGTCGTCATCGAGCCGGGCGCCGGAACCCGTTCCGGCATGCCGGATGCGGATTTCACCGCGATGGGCGCCACCATCAGTGCCGACGCGGTGAAGGACGCCGACATCGTCATCAAGGTGAAGCGGCCTGAGGCGTCGGAGCTCGCCAACTACAAGCGTGGCGCGCTGGTGATCGCGATCATGGACCCCTATGGCAACGACGTGGCGCTGAAGGCGATGGCCGATGCCGGCGTTACCGCCTTCGCGATGGAATTGATGCCGCGCATCACCCGCGCCCAGGTCATGGACGTGCTGTCCAGCCAGGCAAATCTCGCCGGCTACCGGGCCGTGATCGAGGCCGCTGAGGCCTTCGGCCGCGCCTTCCCGATGATGATGACCGCGGCCGGCACCATTCCCGCCGCCAAGGTATTCGTGATGGGCGTCGGCGTCGCCGGCCTGCAGGCGATCGCTACTGCGCGCCGGCTCGGGGCCGTGGTTACCGCCACCGACGTGCGGCCCGCTACCAAGGAGCAGGTCGAAAGTCTCGGCGCCAAATTCCTCGCGGTGGAAGACGAGGAATTCAAGAACGCCCAGACCGCCGGCGGCTACGCCAAGGAAATGTCGAAAGAGTACCAGGCCAAGCAGGCGGCACTCACCGCCGAGCATATCAAGAAGCAGGATATCATCATCACCACCGCGCTGATCCCGGGCCGGCCCGCGCCGCGCCTGGTCACCGCCGAGATGGTCGCGTCGATGAAGCCCGGTTCGGTGCTGGTCGATCTCGCCATCGAGCGGGGAGGCAATGTTGAGGGCGCCCGCGCCGGTGAAGTCGCCGATATCAACGGCGTCAAGATCGTCGGCTACACCAATGTCGCCGGTCGCGTGCCGACGTCGGCGTCCAGCCTCTATGCCCGAAACCTGTTCTCCTTCATCGAGACGCTGGTCGACAAAACCACCAAGGAACTCGCGGTGAATTGGGACGACGATCTGGTCAAGGCGACGGCTCTGACCAAGGATGGCGCCGTGATCCATCCGAATTTCCAGCCGAAAACCGTTTAAGGGGAAGCCGCCATGGATCATATCGCACAGGCCGTCGACCCGTTCGTGTTCCGGCTCTCGATTTTCGTACTCGCCGTGTTCGTCGGCTATTTCGTGGTGTGGTCGGTGACCCCCGCATTGCATACGCCGCTGATGTCGGTGACCAACGCGATCTCCTCGGTGATCGTGGTCGGCGCGCTGCTCGCGGTCGGCGTTACCATGGCCGGTAGCGGCGGTGTCTGGGCGCGCGGCTTCGGCTTCGTCGCGCTGATCTTCGCATCCGTGAATATTTTTGGCGGCTTCCTGGTCACGCAGCGCATGCTGGCGATGTACCAGAAGAAAAAGAAGTAAGGGCAGCCCGATGAACGCCAATCTCGCCGCGGTCCTGTATCTCGTTGCAGGCGTCCTGTTCATCCTGTCGCTGCGCGGGCTGTCCAGCCCGGCTACCAGCCGTCAGGGTAATTTCCTCGGCATGGCCGGCATGGCCATCGCGGTCGCGACCACGCTGGCGGCGCATCCGCCGGCCGATGGCCTCGGCTGGGTGCTGGTGATTCTCGGTGTCGGCATCGGCGGCGGCATCGGCGCGGTGATCGCCCGTCGCGTGCCGATGACCTCGATGCCCGAACTGGTCGCCGCCTTCCACTCGCTGGTCGGCATGGCCGCGGTGCTGGTCGCCGCCGGCGCGTTCTACGCCCCGGAAGCCTTTGACATCGGCACTCCCGGCAATATCCATGGCGCCAGCCTGGTCGAAATGGCGATCGGCGTCGCGATCGGCGCGCTGACCTTCACCGGCTCGGTGATCGCCTTCGCGAAGCTGTCCGGTCGCATGAGCGGTTCGCCGATCATCCTGCCGTTCCGCCATGTCATCAACATCGTGCTGGCGATCCTGCTGGTGGTGTTCGTGGTCGGCATGGTCAAGACCGGCAGCGTGGTCGATTTCTGGCTGATCGTGATCCTGGCGCTGGCGCTGGGGGCCTTGCTGATCATCCCGATCGGCGGCGCCGACATGCCGGTCGTGATCTCGATGCTCAACTCCTATTCCGGTTGGGCCGCGGCCGGCATCGGTTTCACCCTGGGCAACTCCGCGCTGATCATCACCGGCGCGCTGGTCGGCTCGTCGGGGGCGATCCTGTCCTACATCATGTGCCACGCCATGAACCGCTCCTTCATCTCGGTGATCCTCGGCGGCTTTGGCGGCGAGACCGCCGCGGCCGGCGCTGGCGCCAGTGGAGAAGTGCGGCCGGTCAAGCTCGGCTCCGCCGACGACGCGGCCTTCATCATGAAGAACGCGCAGAAGGTGATCATCGTGCCCGGCTACGGCATGGCGGTGGCGCAGGCGCAGCACGCGCTGCGCGAATTGGCCGACAAGCTCAAGGCCGAGGGCGTCGAGGTCAAATACGCGATCCATCCGGTGGCGGGCCGCATGCCTGGCCACATGAACGTGCTGCTCGCCGAAGCCAACGTGCCCTATGACGAGGTGTTCGAGCTCGAGGACATCAACTCGGAATTCGCGCAGGCCGACGTCGCCTTCGTGATCGGCGCCAACGACGTTACCAACCCGGCCGCCGAGGACGACAAGACCTCGCCGATCTACGGCATGCCGGTGCTGCAGGTCTGGAAGGCCGGCACGGTGATGTTCATCAAGCGCTCGCTGGCCTCCGGCTATGCCGGCATCGACAATCCGCTGTTCTACCGCGACAACACCATGATGCTGCTCGGCGATGCCAAGAAGATGACCGAGAACATCGTCAAGGCGATGTAGAGCCAAGCGCTTTAT
>JACMOT010000413.1 GCA_014377915.1 Tardiphaga sp. | reverse complement strand
CGCGGCGGCGATGTTCGAACCGTTCTTCAAGAGCGGCGAACTGTCGAAGAAGGGTTACTTCACCTGGCTGTGGCAGATCAGCTTCGCGACCGAAGGTGTCAAGCCGCTTGAATTGCGAAGTCCGGTTGAAGTCTCGCTGGTAGCGCCGGCCGCTGCGACCGACCGTGCGGTGACGCAGCCCATCTGAAGACGAAGGTGTTACCTGCGCGAGGACGAGCCCGACAAATCCCTGTTCCATCGCGGCGAATCAGCGATACTTGGTCGGCCGATCCCCTCGTTGCCAGAGCCTGAGCAATGCCCGACACCATGATGCGCGACCGCGATATCCAGTCCCTGAAGCGGCTGCTCCGGCTGGCCTGGAAGAACCTGGCCAGCCCGTCATTGACCTCGCCTCAGCGGCGCGAAATCCTCGACCAGGTCAAGACCTGCAATACCGAGCTGCGGCGGTGTATCGATGCCGCGGAGGCTGATCGTCTCCGTCAGCGCAATGGCCGCGATCTGCCCGGCACTCTCGACTGCAAACCCGAATTCCGCTTCATCGCCTTCAACCGATAAGCAAGCGGCGTCGGCTATCGCACGGGGTGCGGCGGGGCCCCCACCGGGGCGCCGCCCCCCCAAAGCGCGCCGGCCGGCCGTGGCGTGGGGGGCTTGCGGCGCGGCACGGTAACGGAGAGCCGCGCGGGCGGCAGCGAAGCCGTGGTACCCGAGGCCAGGGTGCTTTGCATCTGGTCGATCTTGGTGGAGAGGCCCGAGACGTCGTCGGATAGTCGCTTCAGCTGCGCCTGTTGCGCCGTCAATAGTTCAGTGACCGACTGCAGGGCCTCGGCGGTCTGTTGCTGGAATGACTGGAAGTCGGACGCCGCGACGAGGCTGGCATCGGTGGCCGCAACCGCCGCGCTGGAACCGGCCGATGAAGCGAGGGATGTTACTTCCAATAACCGGTCGCCGTGGCGAAGCCAGGTAAACCCTGCCGCCGCGCCAAGCGCGAGCAACACCACGAACAGTGCTATTCCCTTGTAGGACTTGCCGTCGCGTAACGGGACGGACGGAGGCCCAACGTCAATCTGGTCGGCCACGGCTTCGCTCGCTGCTTTGTTACTTCAATGTTCCAGCTATCTGTTTCTAGATTGCACCGCTGTGCACCACAACGCCAAACGTGACGTCTGGAAGCGTGGAGCGCCTTCGTGCACAGCTGATCCTGACAAATATACTATATCAGCTAACGCGAATGTACCTAGATACCTAAGATGATTTGTTGATCTTCTTGAGCTTGGCGTCGGTGGCCTCGATCGACGTTGCCAGTTCAAGAATCGCCTTGGATAGCAGATCGATCGCTTCCTTGTCGTCCTGTGACTTCGCGGCGCGAAGGGCGAAGTTCCTGGCTGACGATAGTGACATCCGTTGATTCTCCTGGGCGCAATGGGGGCTGGCCGAGCGCCAGCCCCGGCGGCAACAGCTCAGCAAAAACCCGCCGCGTTGAGGCGGCGGGTTTGATGGGCTCGCGGTACGAAAAACCCGGTTCCGCGAACACAATCAGGCTAGCGGCAAAGCGTTAAAAAACCCGAAAGTCGCCGTCGAAGGCCTGTGACAGAGCCTAGCTTTTGCCGGCGAGCATCTCTATATTCGGAAGGTCGAAAGACGATGGCGCTGAAACTCATAGCGGACTGCGGGCAGACCCGGGGGCGGTACCCGGCGCCTCCACCCCAGCAGCTCAGGTCTCATTCCACAAATGAGGCAATCTTGCCGCAAGGCGGGATCAACGGGCTGCTTAGGCGGGGGCGAAATAGGATCGATGGCCGCGAAGAAGGTATGAATTGTTCCCGGCATGATACCGCCGTTATCGGGTCAAAACCTAAATGCAAACGATAACGTTCGCATGAACGAAGTGCGCCTCGCGGCGTAACCGTTCGGGGTAGGTCCACCTTGCAACAGAACGGCCATCGCCGCGTCAACCTTCGGGTTGGCGCGGCTTTTATTTGGAATAGGTTCGGTCGGCAGAATAGTCGTTCTGGATGAGCCACGCTTACGTCGCGGATATCGGCCGGATCGAGCGCCTCCGGGGCTCAGCGATCCCCGGCGATGGCCCGGTCGATGGCGTCGATCAGGGTCTGGGTCTCGATGAAGCGGGCGCGGGACCGTTCGGCCTTGTCGCGGTCGAAAGGTGCCGCCAGAACCTTGGCGAAAGCGTCGCGCTCCTCTACCATGCGCTCGCGCGCTTTATGCAGCGTTTCCAGTCGTTCGCTCATGCCATGTCCTGACGCAGATGGATTGAACGCGAGTGATGCGCGCGCCGCTGTGGATTAGCGAGACAAATCGCGTGGCGCGATGTCGCTACCGCGAGCTGGCTCTTGCGCGACGCAATTCGACCATCTTGAATGCACATCCTGAGATTCATCCGAACGCACAGCGGAGCTCATGATGGCCCGGAATTTTGGATTGGCCCGACAGCTGAATACGTCGTCCCGCGTGCCGGTATGGCCGATGTGGGTGGTCGCCTTGATCGCGGTCGGCGTGATCAACGCAGCGACGTTCCTGCATCACTAGCCGTCGCCTTGATCGTACCGGCGGGCATAGCAGATGGCCGTCGTCTACGTCCGGTCAGGACGTAGAGCTTGAGGGCGCGACTCAGTCGCGAGGGCGCCGCCAGAAAGATGGTGTCCGGATCAGCGCGCCAGATTTCGATCTGATACGGCGTGACAATCAAATGACCGTCCCTGAACGGGTATTCGCCGGCTGAAACGATCCCGCCGCAATCCGCGCTCGAAACCTCCACGATATCCTCCGCTGGTTGCGGCGGTATACCCGGTCGCTTGTGTTTGGGGTTTACCGCCAGAAGTATCGGCTGCTCAAAAAACCATATCGGTGGAGATTGGCAAGGGGGTACCGGCGATTGTTTACCGGCCAGTCCAGTCTGGAAGAGGGGCGTTGCGTTGCGTCTGCGGCGAGAGGTCGAGCCGGTCGTGGTCCAGCGTCACTTCAGTGACGTGTTGATACCGGTGAACTTGCCCTTCACCGAGGTGCCGAGGCCGGTCACGATCGAAATGATGGCAAGGGAAATGCCGGCAGCGATCAGCCCATATTCGATGGATGTCGCGGCGGATTGGTCTGTTATAAAATGACGTACAATGTTTTTCATGGGTCCAGTACTAGCCTCCGGCCGTAAATCATGGGTAAATACATACGCGTCGATTTCGAGGAAATCGCTGATTTTTGAATCACTTAGGCGCGCTCGAGTATCATAAAAAGGTACTATGAGGATGTTTCAGTCCGTCGCTCAATCTCAGGTCAACACCCCCGCAGAATACCACTTTGCATGCCGCGATCGCGACGATGACGGCTGTCGTGACCGAGCGCGGCTGGCCCCCGGGACACGCCCCCCTTAACCGTCTGTTTACCATCGCGGCGCGCACCCCATTTTCGCCGTCTTCGCAGGGCGATATGTTCATCTCTTGATGCGGATGTGGGTCGTATCGGGAATGCCGGCTTGGGGTGCCCAGCGATGGGCAAAAGGCCGTGGAAATGGTATTGGGGCGTATGGGGATTCGTGGGTCATACCGGCTAGGCCGCGCTGCGGGCGCAGCAGCGACCATGGGGGCGTGCCTGGCTCTCGCCAATTGTTCGTCATCGACGACCAGTTTCAGCCGTCTCGATCCCAAATATGGCGTGTCCAGCAGTCCGCGCGTTGTCGAAATGGGTGAGCCCGTGCCGAAGGGCGGCGGCACTTACCGGGTCGGCAAGCCCTATACCGTGGCCGGCAAGGTCTATGTACCGGAAGAGAATTTGAATTATCGCGCCGAGGGCCTGGCGTCCTGGTATGGCGACGACTTTCATGGCCGCCTCACCGCCAATGGCGAAGTTTTCGACATGACGTCGCTGACCGCGGCGCATCCCACCCTGCCGATCCCGAGCTATGCCCGCGTCACCAATATGGGCAACGGCAAATCGGTGATCGTCCGCGTCAACGACCGCGGCCCGTATCATGGCAACCGCCTGATCGACGTCTCCAATCGCGCCGCCGACCTGCTTGAATTCAAGGGCCGCGGCATCGCCAATGTCCGGGTCGAATATGTCGGTCGCGCGCCGCTGGAAGGCTCTGACGACCGCCAGTTGGTGGCAACCTTGCGAACCGGCGAACCGGCGCCGTCGTCTTCGCTGGTCCGCGTCGCCTCGGCGCGGTCCTTCGTCCCGGACATGCAGGGTGGCCGCGCCGTGACGCGCGGCGACATTCCGCTGCCGGAAGGCCGTCCCTATTCGCTGGGAAATACGTCAGCGGACGTCGCCTCGATCAACGCCACTTCCGAACTGTCGGCCTCGAGCCGTACCCGGCCAGGCAGCCGCGTGGCAAGCAATCGCCGTATGGTATCCTACGAAAGCAGCAGCCAGGCATCCGCGGAACGCGAAGAGGTCCCGGCGGAAGCGACGCCGGCCGATGAAGCCCGCGACATTCTTTCCGGTCGTGGCCTGTACTGAGCCGCCCGGCATCCGTTTTCAGCAGCGGACCGTGACGTGACTGCGGCATGGGCCGCGTTGTTTGCGCCCGGCGATGCTGATAAGACGTGTCGCTCAGGACACCTCCGATGACCACGACCTTGCCAGCCTCTGATCGACCTTGCCGTGCGCCTCCGCGCTGGCGCGCATGGCTGGCCGGCGTGATCGCCGTCAGCCTCGCTTTGGGCGGCGTGGCCTATGCCGCCAACCAGAGCGTGCAGGGCGCGAAGAAGGTGGTTGACGACGGCTACGACACCGAGGCGCCGACCGCGATCCTGATCGAGGCCGGCTCCGGCAGCGTGTTGTTCGAGAAAAATGCCGACGAGTTGCGCGCGCCTTCCAGCATGATGAAGCTGATGACGGTCGAAGTGGTATTCGATGCGCTGATGCGCGGCGATATCAAGCTGACGGACGAATACAAGGTCAGTGAGAATGCCTGGCGCAAGGGCGGAGCGCCGGCCGGTGCCTCGACCATGTTCGCCGCCCTCAACAGCCGCGTGCCGGTCGCGGACCTGCTGCGCGGCGCCATCATCCAGAGCGGCAATGATTCTTGCATGATTCTGGCGGAAGGCCACGCTGGCGGTGAGGCCACTTTTGCCGAACGGATGACCAAGCGGGCGCGCGACATCGGTCTGCCGAAATCAACCTTTGCCAATTCCAACGGACTGCCGGATCCCGGCAACAAGATGAGCGTGCGCGAGCTCGGCGTGTTGGCACGCCACATCATTCGCACCTATCCCGATTTCTACAAGATCTTTGGCGAGCGCGAATTCACCTGGAACAAGATCCGGCAGCAGAATCGCAACCCGCTGCTGGCCTCCATGGAAGGCGCCGATGGCTTCAAGACCGGCTACACCAAGGATGGCGGCTACGGCATGGTCGGCTCGGCGGTGCAGAACGACATGCGGCTGATCGTGGTGGTCAACGGCATCGACGACATCGATGACCGCGCCAAGGAGACCAAAAAGCTGCTGGAATGGGGTTTCAAGAATTTCGAGGCGCGCACGCTGTTCGCCGCTGACCAGCTGGTCGGCTTTGCCAAGGTGTTCGGCGGCGAGCGCGGGTCGGTGCCGCTGAGCAGCAAGGAGCCGGTCAAGGTGATGGTGCAGAAGAACGGCGCTGACAAGCTGATCGCGCGCGTCGTCTATCGCGGCCCGGTGAAGGCGCCGGTGGAGCCCGGCCAGCCGGTTGGTATGATAAAAGTCTGGCGCGGCGCCAACATCGCGGTTGAAACGCCGCTCTATACGGCGGAGCCGGTGGCGACGGGATCGACCGTGCAGCGGGCGATCGATGGCGCCAGTGAATTGGCAATCGGGCTGTTTCGCGCCGGCGCCGAGAAGCTCTGATGGGGGCGGTTACGGCGGAACCCGGCGAGGCCCGGCGCGGGCGGTTCATCACCTTTGAGGGCGGCGAGGGGGCCGGCAAGTCGACCCAGATCCAGCTTCTGGCCGACCGGCTGAATTCGCTGAACTTGCGGGCGATCGTCACGCGCGAGCCGGGTGGCTCGCCCGGTGCGGAGATCATCCGCCACGTGGTGCTGTCCGGCATGGGCAGGCTGCTCGGACCCGAGGCGGAAACGCTGCTGTTCGCCGCCGCGCGCGATGATCACGTCCATGCGGTGATCGAGCCGGCGCTGGCGCAGGGCATCTGGGTGCTGTGCGACCGCTTCGCGGATTCCACCCGCGCCTATCAGGGCAGCCTGGGGCAGGTGGCTCCCGCCTTGCTCAATGCGATGGAGCGCGTCACCATCGGCGTGCTGAAGCCTGACCTGACTTTCATCCTCGATATCCCCGTCGAGATCGGCATGAAGCGCGCCGCCGCCCGCCGCGGCAACGGCGTTCCTGACCGCTTCGAGGGCGAAAACCTGCAGTTTCATACGCAATTGCGCGACGCGTTCCGGCAGATCGCTGCCAGCGAACCGCAGCGCTGCGTGCTGATCGACGCCAATGCCGATACCGCCGCGGTCGCCGCCCAGATTCGAACGGCTCTGCGCGAGCGGTTGTTGACGTCAGAACCCCTTTTCGAGACCGCATCTGCATGAGCGCCAAATCCTCAGATGCGACCGTTTCCGCGCCGCATCCGCGCGAAACCATGGCGCTGTTCGGCCATCACGACGCCGAGCAGGCGCTGCTGTCGGCCTATCGTAGCGGCCGCATCGCGCATGCCTGGCTGATGTCGGGCGCGCAGGGTATCGGCAAGGCGACGCTGGCCTACCGGATGGCGCGCTTCGTGCTGGCGCATCCGGACCCGTTGTCCGCGCCCGTGCAGGCGGCGGCGACACTCGGCATCGATCCGTCGCATCCGGTGGCGCGCCAGGTCGCCTCCGGCGCCCATGGCGGGCTGCTGACGCTGGAGCGGACGGTGACCGAGAAGGGCGTAATGCCGACCTTCATCGCCGTCGGCGAGGTCCGTAAGACCGT
>JACMOT010000412.1 GCA_014377915.1 Tardiphaga sp. | reverse complement strand
GTGCGGCTGTCGCGCGCTTACATGCAGGGCATGTTGAGCCGCAACTGGGGCCGCATCGTTTTCATCTCGTCGGAATCCGGGCTCAACATTCCCAAGGAAATGATTCACTACGGCATGACCAAGACGGCGCAGCTCGCCATCGCGCGCGGTCTGGCCGAACTCACCAAGGGGACGGCGGTGACGGTCAATTCGGTGTTGCCTGGGCCGACCAGATCGGAAGGCGTCGAGAGCTTCATCAAGGAGCTTGCCCGGCATCACGGCCAGTCCGAGGACGAGGCAGCGGTGAATTTCGTCAAGCAGAACCGGCCGAGCTCGCTGATCCAGCGTCTCGCCAGCGTCGAGGAGATCGCCAACATGGTGGTCTATGTCAGCTCGACCCAATCCTCCGCCACCAACGGTGCCTCGCTGCGCGTCGAAGGCGGCATCGTGCAGACCATCGCGTAGTCGCGGCGGGGATCGACATGGCAAAGGAGGCGCTGGATGCGCCGCCTTTGGTCTGTGTTGGCCTCACGGGCATGCAGGCCTGTCGGAGGTCTCGGGTAGAAACGCGTGGATGGGTTAGAAAGCCACCTGGGTGCGCATCGCGAACACGTCGTAATCCGCTCCGGTGTTGATACCAGCGGAGCTGGTCTTGGCGACTTCGCCATGGATCCAGTTGAACATGAAGCGCATGTTCTGGTTTACATACCAGTTCAGGCCGACCGTGGTATTCTTCAACTCGCCGCCGACAACGTTGAGATCGTTGAGGCTGGCATAGCTGTAGCGCACCGCCAGTTCCCAGGCACCGAGATCGCCGGTGGCGAAGTTGACGGGCCGGGTCGGGTTGATGCCGCCGAAGGCACCGGCGGAGTTGCTGTATTTATGCTTTTCGCCCGTCAGCACATAGGTCGCCTGGCCGTAGGCCCCCTTGAAGCCGAGGTCAGCGAGACCGTTGCGCTGCACTGCATAGTCGAAGTATTCGCCCTGCGCCATGAAGCTGCCGACCTGTACGGCGGCTTCGCCCGATAGGACGCGTGCGCTGTTGACGTTGGCCAGGGTGCCGCTGTTGAGCAAGGCACTGCTGGCCGGGTCGACGCGAACTTCGATGCGATCCGAGAAGGACAGGGTATTGTTGGTCACGCCGCCAGTCTGGGCGAGATACAGCGCGTCGAAGCCGACCAGCACGGTGGCCACTTCGTTGTTGATCGGCAGGCCGACGGCGCGGAAGGTAGCGCCGAGTGGCTGCGGAATGCTGTGGTTGACGGTGGTGGTGCCGGTGGTCGGACCGGTCACATAGGCACCGACCCAGTAATGGTCGCTGAACACCTGACCACCGAAGGCGGCGCGGAAGTCGCCGGCGCCGAGGCTGACCGCGAGCACCTGCGAAGCGGCGCGTTCCATGAAGATCGAGTTGTTCGAGCTCATGGCTTCGTCGAGCGTGTAGGGGACGTCGATATAGCCGCCCTGGATCACGAGGCCCTTAACGCCCTTATAGGCGACATAGGCGTTGTTCAGCACGACGTTGCCGTCGGTAGTGCCGCCGGCATCGACGACGACGGCATATTCCCAGTCGCGGTTGAACGTGCCGATCAGGCCGAGGCGGGCGCGGCGGGCGTTGATGCCGTCATTCAGGCTCTGTACGGGGGTCGAGGCGGACCTCGGATTGTAGGAATAGGCAGCGGTGTCGAGATGCAGCCGGCCGGTGATCGCGATGCAGTTCATGCCATCTTCGGTGCAGAACGTCGGACGATTGCCGGGCATTTTCAGGTTCGCGGCAATGAACGGCACGGCCTTCTTCGCCGGATACGACGCGTTGGCATTGGCGAAGCTCTGCTTCACCGAAGCGGTCTGCTTTTGCACCGTATCGGTCTGCTTCTGAACGTTGTCGAGCTTCTTCTCCAGCGCGCGCAGCTGCTGCTTGAGAATCGAGATCTGGTCGTCATTGGCGGATTGCGCATGCGCCGAGCCCGAGGCCAGCGCGCCGATCAGGCCGATGGCTCCGAAAAGCTTGTGTGGTGTGAATGACATGATGACCCCTGTTGAATTCAGACAAAACAAGTCACGCTCCGCGAGTTGCCCCGCGGATGACGCGACGTATGGATGTCTGCTTGTGATCTTGTGAGCGCGACGCCCCGACGGCGGATGCCATGCCGGTCGCGATCTACAAGTGAGCCCCCGTTTGAACTCGGCCGGAACGTAGAAATAATCGACGACAGTTTTGTAACAAATCGAACGAGGGAGCGACGCTGGGATGCTAACGCGCGGTCATGTATCAATCTAACCACATGTGACGAATAGGCACGCCAGATTAGCTATTAGTGGTAGGTACTAATGTAAACGGAGAGCCTTTTCAGGGCTCTCCGCGCTTTACATTTCTGAACGACTAGCGTGCGGGATTTGGCGGCGATCGCTCTACCAGCCTTCGAGCACGACCTTGCCGACAGACTTTCCCGATTCGATCAGTGCATGCGCGCGTTTCAGATTTGCCGCGTTGATGGTGCCGCAGGTCTGTTCCAGCGTAGTGCGCAGCACGCCCTTGTCGATCATGTCGGCGACGTCGTTGAGCAGATGATGCTGGCCGATCATGTCGGCGGTCTGGAACGAACTGCGTGTGAACATCGATTCCCAGTGCAGTGATCCGGCCTTGCCCTTCAGCAGCGAGAAGTTGACCGAGGCGGGATCGTCGATCAGTCCAATCTTGCCCTGCGGCGCCAGGATCTCGGTGAGTACCGGGAAGTGATCCTGCGTGCCGGTAAGGCTGGCAATCAATGCCACCGGCGGCAGCTTCAACGCCTTGACCTGTTCCTTCATCGGCTGGCTGTGATCGATCACCGCGTGCGCGCCGAGGTCATAGCACCACTTCACCGTCTGCGGCCGCGACGCCGTGGTGAGCACCGTGAGCCCGGTCAGGCGCCGCGCCAGCTGGATCAGGATCGATCCGACACCGCCGGCGCCGCCGACGATCAGCAGCGTGCGCGGATCGACGCTCCTGCCGGGCAGTGCGCCGAGCCGGTCGAACAGCTATTCCCAGGGGGTGATCGAGGTCAGCGGCAGCGCGGCGGCCTGCGCGAACGACAGCGTCGCCGGCTTGCGGCCGACAATGCGTTCGTCGACGAGATGGAATTCGGCATTGGTGCCCTGGCGCAGGATCGAGCCGGCGTAGAACACTTCGTCCCCGGCCTTGAACAGGGTGACGTCCGGCCCGATTGCGTCGACGATGCCGGCGGCGTCATAGCCGAGGATTTTTGTGTCGCCTTCGGCCGGCACCGCCCGCATCCGCACCTTGGTGTCGACGGGATTGACCGACACCGCCCTGACGGCGACGCGAATGTCGCGCCCGGCCGGCTCCAGCTTCGCGGTCTCGAAATCGATCAGCGACTCGGCTGCGTCGATCGGCAGCGACTTGTTGTATCCGACGGCCTTCATGCTCACGCTCCTGGTTCAGCACAATGATGCTGGAGCTAGGTGACGCGGTCGAAGCCCGATTGCAAGCGGGCAGGGGCCAAACAAGGTCAAACAAAAGGGAGCGACCGGGCGGCCGCTCCCTCGAATGTCGCCAGATGAAATTAGAACGCGATCTGGGTCCGCATCGCCACCGCGTCGAACTTGCCGCCGATATCGGAAGCGTTGGTCGCGCTCTGCTGCTTGTCGATGGTGCCGTGCAGATAATTCAGCATGAAGCGAATGTTGCGGTTCACATACCAGTTCAGGCCGGCGGTGTAGACTTCCTGCTTGCCGCCGGCGACGCCGTTGATGATGCCGAGCCTGTCATTGAGATTGATCTCGCTGTAGCGGGCGGCGATTTCCCAGGCGCCCCAGCCACCGCTGGTGAGCGAAGCCGGATTGTTGGGAATAATGCCGTTATAGGCGCCGGTCGCCTTGTTGTAGGTACGGGTTTCGCCGGTCAGGGCGTAGCTCGCCTGAATATATCCGCCATCGAAATTGTTGCTCGGTCCGAAATTGCTGACGGTCGGATCGCGTTCGATGTTGTACCAGAAATATTCCCCCTGCATGTAGAGCGGACCGTAATTTCCGGCGGCTTCGACGCTGTAGACCTGTGCGCCGGTGACGTTGGTCAATGCGCCGGTCGCCAGAATAGCGGTCGGATCGATGCGCAATTCCGGACGGTCGCTCAAATTGAGGGCCGTCGCGCCGATACCGGTGGCCGGGTTCGTGCGCGACGGTCCGATCAGGAATTCGGCGTTGCCGCCGAGATGCAGCGAAACGTCCTTGCTGTTGATGATCTGGCCGGCGCCGCGGACGACGGTTCCGTACTGTTCGCTGCCGCTGGCGAATGCGTGGTTGCTGCCGGACGTCGGACCGGTGCCATAGGCCCCGAGCCAGACCGAGTCATTGTACCAGCGGGCGCCGAAGGCCGACCGGAAATCGCCGGCGGCGATGTTGGCGGCGATCACCTGCGAGGAAGCGCGTTCCATGAAGGTGATGTCGTTGGAGCTGGTGGCTTCATCGAGCGTGTAGTTGACATCCATGTAGCCGCCTTCGATGGCGAGATTGCCGCCGAACGGCTTGAAGCCGGTATAGCTCAGATAGGCGTTCTCGATGCCGGAGGTGCCGCCGCCGGAAAGACTTCCCGTCGCCGCGCCGCCGAAGCCGTCCGACGAACCGCCGAAGTCGTAGACCAGGGCGTAGTTCCAGTCGCCGAAGAATTTGCCGAGCACGCCGATACGTGCACGACGGGCGTTGACGCCGTTATCGAGCCCCTGGATGCCATTGACCGTGTTGGGCCGATAGTCGTAGCCACCGACGTCGAGGTGCAGACGGCTGGTGATGGATACGCAATTCTGGTTGTCGGCGGTGCAGATGGTCGGACGATTGTTCGGCATGGTCACGAGGACGCCGGATGGCGCGACCGGTCCCTTGGTATAAGCAGCGTTGGCATTTGCGACACTGGCGACGCTCGCCACCTTGGCGTTGGCATTCGCCGCGGCCGTCGTATTCGCCGAGGTCTGTTTCTGTAGCCGGTCGAGCTTTTGTTCCATTAGTTTGAGCTGCTGCTTCAGCAACGCGATCTCGCTGTCGCCGGCCGACTGTGCCCGCGCCGGCGCTACTACGAGAACTCCGATTACTCCGGCCGCGGCGGCGGCCTGAATGAATAGTTTCATTGGTCGGCTCCATGCTTGAGATGGAGAATTCGTCGCGCCAATTCTGATGTAAGGAAAGTATCGTTTTATACTTCAACGCCAGGTGGTGAATGTTTGTCGGGAACTGTGTCTTTTCGGGATCAAAAAAAGCTCTGTTTGACAATTATTTTACAGTCATATGACGAGCGTCATGTGAGTGTCGCGTCGTGGATACTCAGGCAGCCGCACGTTGCCGCGAATTATCCGATGGGGTGGATTTGCCGGTCATATTCGCAGCGCCGGATTACCGGTAACGCGCTCTTCTAATGCCGTGGCGAAACGCCTATATTCTCAATGATTTCATTGAGAGGCCCAGATGTTCCCCTGTTTTCGCGCCGCGACCTTCGCCGTTTTCGCCTCTGTCCTGTCTGCCAGCCTGAGCGGGGCGGTGGCCCAGGAGCGCCGGCTGCCGGTTTCCCCCAATGAGATACGGCTGTCCTATGCGCCGATCGTGCAGCGGGTGCAGCCCGCCGTGGTCAATGTCTACGCCGCCAAGATCGTGCAGAACCGCAACCCGCTGATGGAGGACCCGTTGTTCCGCCGTTTCTTCGGCGGCGGCGGCCCGCAGCCCGAACAGATGCAGCGCTCATTGGGTTCCGGCGTAATGGTGGATGCCTCCGGGCTGGTAGTGACCAACAACCACGTCATCGAGGGCGCCGATCAGGTCAAGATCTCGCTGTCGGACAAGCGCGAATTCGAGGCCGAGATCGTGCTCAAGGACAGCCGCACCGATCTGGCGGTGCTGCGCATCAAGGACCCGAAGGAAAAGTTCCCGACGCTGGATTTCTCCAATTCCGATGATCTGCTGGTCGGCGACGTGGTACTCGCGATTGGTAATCCGTTCGGCGTCGGCCAGACCGTTACCCACGGCATCATCTCGGCGCTGGCGCGCACCCAGGTCGGTATCACCGACTATCAGTTCTTCATCCAGACCGACGCCGCGATCAATCCGGGCAATTCCGGCGGCGCGCTGGTCGACATGACCGGCAAACTGGTCGGCATCAATACTGCGATCTTCTCGCGCTCCGGCGGCTCGCAGGGCATCGGCTTCGCAATTCCCGCCAACATGGTCCGCGTCATCGTCGCCTCCGCCAAATCAGGCGGCAAGGCCGTAAAGCGGCCCTGGCTCGGTGCGCGGCTGCAGGCAGTGACACCGGAGATTGCCGAGACCATCGGCCTGAAGACGCCGTCCGGCGCGCTGGTCGCCAATGTCACGCCGAACAGCCCCTCGGCCAAGGCCGGGCTGAAACTGTCCGACCTGATTGTGGCGATCGACGGCCAGACCGTCGACGATCCCAATGCCTTCGACTATCGCTTCGCTACCCGTCCGCTCGGCGGCACCGCCCAGATCGACGTGCAGCGTAATGGCAAGCTGGTGAAACTGACCATCGCGCTGGAGACCGCGCCGGACACCGGCCGCGACGAGATCGTGATCAGCAACCGCTCGCCGTTCCAGGGCGCCAAGGTGGCCAATATCTCGCCGGCGGTCGCCGACGAGCTGCGGCTGGACTCCTCGATCGAGGGCGTCGTCGTCACCGAATTGTCGGATGACGCCACCGCGGCCAGCGTCGGTTTCCAGAAGGGCGATATCATTCTCGCGGTCAACGACAGCAAGATCGTCAAGACCAGCGATCTGGAGAAGGCGACGCGCGAGCGCGCCCGGATCTGGCGCATCATCGTGGTCCGCGCCGGCCAGCAGATCAACGTCACGCTCGGCGGATGAGGCGGGACACGAACTTCGTGTCGTCTCCCTTCACCTCTCCCCGTTGGGGAGAGGTCGGCGCGCAGCGCCGGGTGAGGGGACTTCACACTTGCCGCGCATATGGATTCCCCTCACCCGGATCGCAAGGGCGATCCCAGCTCTCCCCGACGGGGAGAGGTGAACGGCGCACGCCATGAGCAAATCCACCCATCCTACAAATCTGTTCGCCGCCGCCGGCCTCGAGCAGGACGCGCCAAAGCCGCTGCCCG
>JACMOT010000411.1 GCA_014377915.1 Tardiphaga sp. | reverse complement strand
GATCCTGGCGCAGCAGCACGACGTCGGACGTGGCCAGCGGCGTGCGCTTCGGCTCGCCGAGCGGGCAGTGACCGCCGCCCCCGCCGCGCCCGGTCCGCACCTGCACCGGCGCCACCACCCCCTCGCCGCGCAGCGAGAGCTTGTCCGGGGTGTAATAGGACAGCGCGTGGCCACGCTTCTGCGCCTCCAGCAGCAACGCAAAGGTCGAATCGCCACGGATGTTGATGCGCGCGATGGGGTCCATCTGGACGGCGATGTTCAGGGTCATGAAGAAGTCCAAGGTTGGGCGGGTTCGGGGTCGGGGAGGCGGGTCAGGAGTCGGCGTCGAATGCCGCTAACAGATGGCGTGGCAGATGGCCGGGCGCAATCAGCATGACGTCGAAGCGCAGCTCGTCGCCGCCATGTTCGGGATGCGCCATCAGCCAGGCCTGCGCGGTATCAATGATCCGCGCCTGCTGCCGCGGCGTCACCGCATAGGCGGCGTCATCGAGCGTGGCGCGGGCCTTGACCTCGACAAAGGCCACCAGGCCGCGTTTTCGCGCGATGATATCGATCTCGCCGAACGGCGAGCGAAACCGCCGCGCCAGAATGCGATAGCCCTTGGCGAGCAGCATCGCCGCGGCGCGGCTTTCGGCGGACAGCCCGGTGTTGAACGCGGCCACGCGTTCCGGCGCCGCCACTTTGCGCGCTTTGGAGGAGGGGGCAGGGGCGTCGTCAGTCTTCGCCATCGCCTTCCTTCATCTCCTTGGCCAGCTCCAGCGCGCGGGCATAAATTTCGCGGCGCGGCCGGCCGGACAGTTCGAGCGCATGGGCCACCGCGTCCTTGACGCTGTCATGCCGCAGCGAGGCGCGCAGCATCGTGTCGAGATCCTGTTCGGTCATCGCCTGCGCGTCCGCTTCCGGCGGGCCGATCACCAGCACGAATTCGCCGCGGGTCTCCAGTTCGCCGGCGACGGCCGCCAGCTCCGACACCTTGGCGCGCCGCACCTCTTCATGCATCTTGGTCAGCTCGCGGCAGATCGCGGCATCGCGCGTGCCCATGATGTCGGCGAGGTCGGCCAGCGTGTCCTGCACCCGGTTGCCGGAATCGAACATCACGAGGGTGGCGTCGATCCGCGACAATTCGGTCAGCCGCGCCCGCCGCGCCATCTGCCGCGACGGCAGAAAGCCCTCGAAGAAGAAGCGGTTGGTCGGCAGCGCCGCGACGGCGAGCGCCGCCAGCACCGAAGACGGGCCGGGCAGCGCGATCACGCTGAAGCCGGCGGCGGAGACCTCGCGCACCAGCTTGAAGCCAGGGTCGGAGATCAGCGGCGTGCCGGCATCCGAGACCAGCGCGATCGAGGCGCCTTGCGCCAGCTTCTCGAGGATTTTCGGCCGCGCCTGTTCGGCATTATGCTCGTGATACTGCTTCAGCGTTCCCGCGATCGAATAGCGCTCGGTCAGCCGTCTTGTGATGCGGGTGTCCTCGCAGGCGATGATGTCGACCCCGGCCAGCGTCTCCAGCGCGCGCAGCGTGATGTCGCCGAGATTGCCGATCGGCGTCGCTACCAGATGCAGCCCGGGCACCGCCTTGGGGGCGGTCATGAGATGGCCGGCGATGGCAAAGGTCCGGGACGCCGGTGCCGGGGTGCCGTCGGGTGAAATGGGGGAAATGATTGCGCGCATGATGGCAATGTAGCGGGAAATGCCGGCCAGGGGCAGCCCTTCGCGGTATCGCGGCGGATCGTCGTTCGGCTGCGGTTCATCCTCGCCGTGCCACAACCTGACGGTGGCAGGGTAGGGCTGAACAACAGCCTTTTGTTCTGGTTAACTAATTGCCGACAATATGTGCGAATCCCCGCGCCAATCCTGTGGCGACAGAGGGATGGCCGACCGCGGTC
>JACMOT010000410.1 GCA_014377915.1 Tardiphaga sp. | reverse complement strand
TCCTTGATATCGTAGGGCTTGTTCGGATTGTCGGGGTTCAGCGTGTCGAGCGAATAGTCGACGCGCTCGATGTCATCGAAGCTGGGCCATTCCGGCACGCCGGCGGTGTTGTTGCTCGGCAGGAAATCGATCAGCCGGCGCATCTGCAGCAGCGTCACGACGTCATTCTCGAACGCACCGTCGGCGATCGAGGAGCGCGTCGCATGCACACTGGCGCCGCCGAGCTCCTCGGCGGTGACGACCTCGTTGGTGACGGTCTTCACCACGTCCGGGCCGGTGACGAACATGTAGCTGGTGTTCTTCACCATGAAGATGAAGTCGGTCATGGCCGGCGAATAGACGTCGCCGCCGGCGCAGGGACCCATGATGACGGAGATCTGCGGGATCACGCCGGAGGCCTGCACGTTGCGGCGAAACACGTAGGAATAGCCGGCAAGTGCCGCGACACCTTCCTGGATGCGGGCGCCACCGGCGTCATACAGCCCGATGATCGGGGCGCGGGCCTTCATCGCCATGTCCTGGATCTTGACGATTTTTTGCGCATGGGTTTCCGACAGCGAGCCGCCGAACACGGTAAAATCCTTGGCAAACACAAAGGTCTTGCGGCCGTTGACGGTGCCCCAGCCGGTGATGACGCCGTCGCCCGGGATTTTCGATTTTTCCATCCCGAATTCGACCGAGCGATGCTCGACGAACATGTCGAATTCCTCGAACGAGCCCTTGTCGAGCAGCAATTCGATCCGCTCCCGGGCCGTCAGCTTGCCCTTGGCATGCTGTGCCTCGATGCGCTTCTCGCCGCCGCCCAGTCTGGCACCGGCGCGGCGGTCCTCGAGGGTATCCAGAATGTCTTTCATGCTCGTCCCCAATGGCCGCGCGAACCATGCAGCCGCCTCGTTTCGTGGTTGGGATTTGTCTAGCACGCAGATTACGGCGGAGAAAATGCCCGATTTCGCCGGGTCACGCCGTCACCCGTAACCCGACATCCGACGGGCCGCCGCGGCGACGCAGCCACCCCGGCTCGCGATCACGGGTTTGCGGCAGCATCTTCAAAATGGATTGATCTACGCGCGAGCGCAATTCCATGGCGTCAACGATCCATTCACCCTATATGCCGGGTCCGCTCATGGAGACGGTCATGGCCAACATCATCATCAACGAAAACAGCGGCGCCGCCACCGGCGGCATCCGTGATCTGCTGCGCTGGGAAGGCGTCGCGCTGTTCATGGGCATGACCCTGTTCTACGTGCTGTCCGGCGCGCCGTGGCAGGTCTATGCGCTGCTGTTCTTCGTGCCGGACCTCAGCATGCTCGGCTATCTCGCCGGTCCCCGCATCGGCGCCACGCTGTACAATGCCGCGCATGCGACGATCGGTCCGCTGCTGCTCGCGCTGGCCGGACTGGTCCTGACGGAACCGGCGATGGGTTCGATCTCGTTGATCTGGCTGGCACATATCGGGCTCGACCGCGCCTTCGGCTACGGGCTGAAATATACCACCGGATTCAGCGCCACCCATCTCGGCCGCGTCGGCAAGGACGCGACCCAGATGGCCTCGAAGGCGGAGTCGGGCGTGGTTTCGGCTACGGCTCGCCGGGCTTGAACGGCGCTTCCTTGCCGGGCGGCGTGCTTTCCTCGGCCATCGCCAGCAGCATCGCCACCATCACATAATTGCCGGCCACCGCGGTCAGGTCGACAATCTGCTGATCGTTGAAGATCTTCTTGGCACGCGCATAGGTTTCGTCGGAGACCTTGCGGGTGGTGGTCAGTTCGGTGACGAAATCATAGACCGTGGCCTCGTCCTCGGCCATGTTCGCGGGCCGCTTGTTGGCCTTGAGATCGGCGATGATCTCGGGCGACAGGCCGGCCTTCTGCGCCAGCGGCGCATGGGCAAACCATTCGACCTGCGAACGCCACTGCCGGCCGATGATGATGATCGCAAACTCGTTGAGCTTGACGGGCACGCTGGTGTCCCAGCGCAGATAGGCGAACAGGTCGAACAGTTTCTGGCCCAGCACCGGACTGCGTATCATCGGATTGTAGGGACCGGCGAGGCCGACGCTCGACACTTTCATCACCTGCTCGCCGAGCGGCTTCTGCTTGGCATCGAGCTGGTCCATGGTGAGTTGCGGGAAGCGCGGCTGCTTGCTGGTCGCCGGGGCCGGGATCAGCGTGGCCGCGAGCCAGCCGCCGGTCGCGGCCAGCACGAGCGACGACATCCAGAGCGAAATGGATTTCATGGGTGTTCCTCCGTGTTTTGTTTTATGCACGGAGCGTAGTCCAGCCATTCGTACCGCGCCAGCATTGCCGTTCAGTCCCATCGGTCAGATGGCGCCGATGTCCTTCAGGCAGAGTTGCGCGATCGCCATGCGGCTCGCGACATGTCTGGGCTCGCGGACGTCGAGGTTGAGCGCGAATACGGTCTGCTCGCTGCCCTTCTCCACCCAGCCGACGATCCAGCCGAGCGAAGGCCGGCCCTGCTCGGCGCCGAGCAACCCGGTCTTGGCGCGAATCACCGCACCGCCGACCCTGGTCACCGGCAGGATATCGCGGACCAGCTCCTGGCTGCGCTTCCGCGCCGGCAGCGTGCCGCGGCGCAGCCGGTCGACGAAATCGACCTGCTGCATCGGATCGATGCGCAACTCGCCGGCCAGCCAGAACTGGTCGATGCCCCCGCCAATATTGGCGTTGCCGTAATCGAAGTCGGTGAGATATTTCTGCATCCGCTCGGCACCGATCCGGCGCGCGATCTCCTGATACACCGGCACCGCCGAGGCGGCGATCGCCGAGCGCAGCGTGTGATCCTGATTCCACGCTGCGATCGCGCGCGCCACGCCGTCCCACTTGAACACGTCCTTGTCGGGATCGCCGACCACGCCGGTGTCCAGCGCGATCACCGAATTCGCAATCTTGAAGGTCGAGGCCGGCAGCGCCGCCTGCCCCGAACGACCCCTGTCGCTGGCGACGATCAGGTAGTCCTCGGTCTTGTAGCCAACGAAGGTACCTTCGGTGCCGTCATCGGCAAAGCGCCTGGCGAGGCCGTCGCGAATCTCGCTTCGCTGCGGCGCGACATTGGCGAAAGCCGTCGAAG
>JACMOT010000409.1 GCA_014377915.1 Tardiphaga sp. | reverse complement strand
TCCGGCCGCGCATTTGCGAAAAATCGGCTCTGATGGTTATGTCGGCATCGATTTCCTGCCCCGCAACCACATAGAAAATACGCATGATCCCCAACATTGCTCCCGGCGCGATCGCCGGCTTGCGCGTGATCGACCTGTCGCGCGTGCTCGGTGGCCCCTATTGCACCCAGATACTCGCCGACCATGGCGCCGATGTCGTCAAGGTGGAGCCGCCGGCCGGCGACGAGACCCGCGACTGGGGACCTCCGTTCCACGAAGATGACGCGGCGTATTTCATCGGCACCAACCGCAACAAGCGATCGATCGGACTGGACCTCGCTTCCGATGCCGGCCGCGTGGTGTTGATGCGCATGCTCGAAGATGCCGACGTGATGATCGAGAACTTCAAGCCCGGCACGCTCGACAAATGGGGCATCGGCAACGATGTGCTGCGTGCGAAATTCCCGAAGCTGATCCACTGCCGGATTTCCGGCTTCGGCGGCGACGGCCCGCATGGCGGCCACCCTGGCTATGACGCCATCATCCAGTCGATGGTCGGCCTGATGGCGGCCACCGGCTCGCAGGAGAGCGGCCCGACCCGGATCGGGGTGGCCCTGGTGGACATGTCGACCGGGCTCTATGCCTGCGTCGGCATCCTGATGGCGCTGGCCGAACGCGAAAAATCCGGCCTCGGCCAGTTCGTGGAAGCAACGCTGTACGAGACCGGCCTTGCCATCATGCATCCGCACACCGCCAATTACTTCATGAATGGCGGCAAGCCGCCGGCGCTGACCGGCAACGAGCACCCCAATCTGGTGCCCTATGCGGTGTTCGCCGCGCGCGACGGCAACATCTTCGTCGGCGTCGGCAATGACGGTACCTTCCGCAAGCTGTGCCGCGAACTCGGCAAGCCCGAGCTTGGCAGCGATACGCGCTTTGCGCGCAACCGCGATCGCGTGCTCAACCGCGATGCGCTGCGTGCCGAGCTCGAGGCGATCCTGAAGGACGAAGACAGCGAGCCGCTGTGCCGCCGCCTGCTCGCGGCGGGCCTTCCGGCCGGGCCGGTGCAGTCGATCGACAAGGCGCTGTCCAACCCGCACACTCTGGCGCGCGGCGATATCATCGAAAAGGACTGGTACAAGGGCGTCGCCTCGCCGGTCCGCTTCGACCGGACCAAGGCCAGCCTGCGCCGCGTGCCGCCGAAATTCAGCGAGCACGCCGCGGAAGTGCTGGGCGAATTCGGCTACTCCAACGACGAGATCAGCGACCTCGTCGCCAAGGGAACGGTCAGCGGCCCGGACCGGAAGCGTTAAGGTCGCGACCCGGTCCTGAACGGAGGTGCGGCATTATTTTTGCTGCACCGCCGTTCGCGGCCCGACACGACCATGGACGACGCCGATGCCGGCGCTTCCGCCGTGGCGTTGGCTCGATTACTGTCATTTGCACGTCATACTACGCTGTTACCGGCGCACCAACGATGATGACGGCCTCGGGAGACCAAAATGTTTCGACGACCTCTACGCCTTGCGACCTTGCTCGCCTCGACCCTCGTGCTGGCCTCTCCGGCCTATGCCGTGACCGAGATCCAGTGGTGGCACGCCATGACCGGCGGCAACAACGATATCGTCAACAGGCTCGCCGACGACTTCAACGCCAGCCAGTCCGACTACAAGGTCGTCCCCAGCTTCAAGGGCAGCTACCCCGACACCATGAACGCCGGCATTGCCGCCTTCCGCGCCGGCACCGCGCCGCACATCATGCAGGTGTTCGAAGTCGGCACGGCCACCATGATGAGCGCCAAGGGCGCCATCAAGCCCGTCTACCAGCTGATGAAGGACGCCGGCGAACCGTTCGACCCCAATAATTACCTGCCAGCGATCACCGGCTACTACTCGACCTCGAAGGGCGAGATGCTGTCGTTTCCCTTCAACTCCTCCTCGATGGTGATGTGGGTCAATCTCGATGCGCTGAAGAAGGCCGACATCGCCGAAATCCCCAAGACCTGGCCCGAAGTGTTCGAGGACGCCAAGAAGCTCAAGGCGGCCGGCTACACGACCTGTGGCTTCTCCAATGCCTGGGCCACCTGGGCGCATATCGAACAGTTTTCGGCATGGCACAATGTGCCGATCGGCAGCAAGGCCAACGGCCTCGACGGCTTCGACACCGAGCTGAAGTTCAACACGCCGCTGCACGTCAAGCACCTGCAGACGCTGATCGATCTGCAGAAGGACAAGACCTACGACTATTCCGGCCGCGCCAATGCCAGCGAAAGCCGCTTCAGCTCCGGCGAATGTCCGATCTTCCTGACCTCGTCGGGCTATTACGCCAGCGCCAAGGGGACGGCCAAGTTCAACTTCACCTCCGCGCCGATGCCTTACTACCCCGACGTCGCCGGCGCGCCGCAGAACTCCATCATCGGCGGCGCATCCTTGTGGGTGATGGGCGGCAAGAAGCCCGAGGAATACAAGGGCGTCGCCAAATTCTTCACGTTCCTGAGCGACACCAACCGCCAGGCCAGACTGCACCAGGAGTCGGGCTATCTGCCGACCACCAAGGCCGCCTATGAGAAGACCAAGGCGGACGGTTTCTACGAGAAGAACCCGATCCTGCAGACGCCGCTGAGGGAACTGACCAACAAGGAGCCGACGGAAAACTCCCGCGGCCTTCGTTTCGGCAACATGGTGCAGATGCGCGATATCTGGGCCGAGGAAATGGAAGCGGCGCTTGCCGGGCAGAAGACCGCGCAGGCCGCGCTCGACGCCGCGGTGACCCGCGGCAATGCCATGTTGCGTACATTCGAGAAGTCCGCGAAGTAATATCTGGCGCTGTCGTCGCCCCGCGCCGCCCGCCACACCCGGGCGGGCGCGGCGGGGGCGGGCGCCCCCCGGGGCACGCGGTCCG
>JACMOT010000408.1 GCA_014377915.1 Tardiphaga sp. | reverse complement strand
TGCTGTCCGCCGTCGACCTCGACGATGACCCCCTGCTCCCGGCAAACGAAATCGCAGATGTAGCGTCCGATCGGCTCCTGCCGGACGAATTTGAAGCCGCTGATCTGCCGGTTACGGATCCGATGCCACAGCTTGGTTTCGGCGTCAGTCTGGTTGGCGCGGGGCTTGCGCGCGATGTCGGTCCGTCCGATGCGTCCTCGCATGGCCTTGCCCCTCACCCGTCTTCGCTTCGCGAAACCACCCTCTCCCCGCAAGCGCGGGGCGAGGGAAGTGCGGCGCGCCTACGCCTCCGGCACGCCGGTTTGCAGTGCCAGCGCGTGCAACACGCCGCCCATCTGGCCCTTCAGCGACTGGTAGACGATCTGGTGCTGGGCGACGCGCGATTTGCCGCGGAAGGATTCCGCGATCACGGTGGCCGCATAGTGGTCGCCGTCGCCGGCCAGATCGCGGATCGTGACCTCGGCATCGGGAATCGCGGCCTTGATCATGGTCTCGATATCGTGGGCGTCCATCGGCATTCAGAACTCTCCGGTATGATTTTGTTGGCGGCATCGCCTGCCGCCCGGTGGCCCAGCCTAGCCCGGACGCCCCACCGCGTCACGGCCTTCTGAACAGATATCCCGCGGCGCCCCCTGTAAAACCCCGGCCGGATCGCACATTTGCAAGGCAGAAGATGTTTCGCAACGAGGGTTTGACCATGAAGCTCCCCGGCCCCGACCATCCCATCAGCATCGCGCCCAGCGACCGGCACATTCGCGTGCGGGCTGGCGACATCGTGATCGCCGAGACCACCCACGCGCTGACCCTGAAGGAGGCCAGCTATCCAGCCGTGCTGTATATTCCGCGCGCCGACGCCAACCCCAGGCTGATCAACCGCACCGATCGCGTGACGCACTGCCCCTACAAGGGCGATGCCAGCTATTACAGCATCAACGCCGGCGGCAAAACGCTGGAAAACGCAATCTGGACCTACGAGACGCCGTTCCCGGCGATGGAAGAGATCAGGGATTATCTGGCATTCTATCCAGATAAGGTGACCATCGAGGAAGTGACGGGCTGAGGCAGTCATTCGAGGAATGGCGGCTTCAGCCCGTCATCCCGGGGCGCGTCTGGCGGCGTCAGTCGACAGGCGCGAACCCGGGATCTGGAAATGTTTTGAACATGTCGGGATTGCGGGTTCACGCGCGGCTCGCGCCGGAATGACAGTGGCCTGATTTGCCGCCGTCATTCTCTCCCTTTAATGTTGCTGAAAATGTCGGCCGTCGTGCGGGCCGAACAACGCAACAGGGCCGATCAATCCCCATGTCCAACCGCAACGCCGCGCTCGACCGCGCCCGCACCTTCATCACGCTGCTGGTGCTGGTGAACCATTCGGTGGTGGCCTACACGGCGTTCGGCCGCTTCTATCCCAATCATTATCTGTGGTCGTCGGCGCCGGTCGTCGACAGCCAGCGCTGGATCGGCTTCAACATCCTGACGCTGTTCAACGATGCGTTCTTCATGTGCCTGATGTTCCTGCTGTCCGGCCTGTTCGTCGCAGGCTCGCTGCGGCGCAAGGGCGTCGCCGACTTTCTGCGCGATCGCGCGCTGCGGCTGGGGCTGCCATTCCTGGCGATGCTGCTGGTCTTGATGCCGATCGCCTATTACGCCTCATTCCGGCTCTCCAGCTCCAACCTCGGCTTCCTCGACTTCTATGCCGCCAACCTCAAACAGGGGGTCTGGTTCGATGGCCCCGGCTGGTTCATCTGGTACCTGCTGTTTCTCGATTTGCTGGCGATCCCGCTATTCTATCTGGCGCCGGGGCTGATCGACGCCATCAACCGGCTGTCGCAAAAATCATTCGAGCGCCCGGCCCTGTTCGCCGGCGTTCTCGGCATCGTCTCGGTCGCAGCCTATGTGCCGATGCTGTTCGAGGTCGGCGCGGTCAGATGGTTCAACTGGGGGCCGCTGCAGGTCCAGCTCAGCCGCACCCTTCTCTATGGCGTGTTCTTCTTCGCCGGCATGGGGATTGGCGCGGCCAATATCGATCAGGGCCTGCTGGCCAGATCCGGCGCGCTGGCGCGGCGCTGGTATCTCTGGTCGATCGCCGCCGCCGTCGCGTTCGGCGCCCTGATCGAGCTGGTCAATTTCCGCCGCATGAAGCTCGCCAACCTGACCGGCGCGCCGCCCTTCTGGTGGCAATCGAGCTACGGCGTGGTCTATGCGCTGGCCTGCACGCTGATCTGCCTCGCGGTGTTGGCGCTGTTCGTGCGCTTCGGCCAGCGCGAGAAAAGTATCTTTGACCCGGTGCGCGACGACGCCTATGGCATCTATGTAGTCCACTACATCCCGGTGCTGTGGCTGCAATATGCGCTGCTCGACGTGACCGCGCTCGGCGCGGTTTCGAAGGCGCTGATCGTGTTCGCGGCTACGCTGGCGGTAAGCTGGGCCGCGACAAGGGCCCTGCGCGCCATCCCCGGCGCCAAGCGGGTCCTGTAGCGCCCCCCGGCGCAACGGGATTCAAACCAGATGGACAGGTCACGGTGATCAAACTTCTATTCAACGTCTCTCCCGCCCTGTTCCAGGACTATCGCGAGCCGATCCTGACCGCACTCCAGCGGCGCAATATTGCAGCCACCGCCGCTCTCCCGGGCGGTTTCGCACCTGATGAGGTCGACTACATCATCCACGCCACCGGCGGCCCCGTGATCGATTTCAGCGTGTTCACCAAAGCGGGCGCGGTGCTGAGCCTGTGGGCCGGTGTCGAGAAGATCGTCGGCAATGCGACGCTGACACAGCCTCTGTGCCGGATGGTCGATGACGGGCTGCGGCGCGGCATGGTCGAATGGGTGGTTGGCCACGTTCTTCGCGCGCATCTGGGGATGGATCGCTATGTCTGCCAGAAGCCGCTCGCCTGGACGCAGCACGTGCCGCCGCTGGCGACCGAGCGCTCGGTCTCGGTGCTCGGTCTCGGCGAGCTTGGCGCGGCGGCGGCCACCGCGCTCGCGGGACTCGGATTCCGCGTCACCGGCTGGAGCCGCGGCGCCCGCGAAATCCCCGGGGTGAACTGCCTCGCAGGGTCAGAGCGCCTGCCCGAAGCGCTGGCCGCGGCGGAAATTCTGGTCTCGATCCTGCCGGAGACGCCGCAGACCATCGATCTGCTGAATGCCGAGCGGCTGGCGCTGCTTCCCGAGGGCTGTTGCATCCTCAATGCCGGACGGGGGTCGCTGATCGTCGATGACGCTCTGGTCGCGGCGCTCGACAGCGGTCACGTCCAGCAGGCGACGCTGGACGTGTTTCGCACCGAGCCGCTGCCGCCCGGCCACAAGTTCTGGTCGCATCCGGGCGTGACGATCTCGCCGCACGTGGCGGCGGCCACGCGTGTTTCATCGGCGTCTGACAACATCGCAGAGAATATTGCGCGGGCAGAAAGCGGCGCACCACTGCGGCATGTGGTGGATCGCACGCTGAGCTATTGATCGCGTTTCCCGGACGCGCTGCGGCGCTCTTGTGCCGCTGCGCAGAGCCGGGATCCCGGTTCGCGGGCGTAAAGTACCGGGACCCCGGATCAGCGAAGCGATACTTCGTATCGCGTCGCGTCCGGGGAACGCGGTCCGAGCCTCTACGGCGCCTTCGCGTTCATGTAGCCGGGCAACCAGGCTTCATGCGCATGCAGCAGCGCCTTGACGTGCACGGCGCGCTCGCCGGCAACCGCTACTTCATGACCGCCGGTGATGCCGATCTGTACGCAGGGCACGTCCACCGTCTTCAGTTTCGTGAGCACGCCGAGCAGCGCGCTCTCCGGCACGGTGACGATATAGCGCGCCTGGTCCTCGCCGTACCAATAAGCATGCGGCACGATCGAGGACGGCGCGGCGTCGAGCCTAGCGCCGATGCCGCTCGCGATCGCCATCTCGGTCAGCGCGATCAACAGACCGCCGTCGGAGAGATCATGCACCGCCGTCGCGGTGCCGGCATGGATCATGCCGCGGACGACGTCGCCGTTGCGCTTCTCGGTTTCGAGGTCGACCGGCGGCGGCGCGCCCTCCTCCCGGCCGCAGATGTCGCGCAGATAGACCGACTGGCCGAGCCAGCCATGGGTGTCGCCGATCAACAAAATCGCTTCGCCCTCGGCCTTGAACGCCAAAGATGCCGATTTGGTGAAATCGTCGAGCAGGCCGACGCCGCCGATCGACGGCGTCGGCAGGATGCCGCGACCGTTGGTCTCGTTGTACAGCGAGACATTTCCCGACACGATCGGGAAGTCGAGCGCGATGCAGGCCTCCGCGATGCCCTTCAGGCAGCCGACCAGCTGGCCCATGATCTCGGACCGCTCCGGATTGCCGAAATTGAGGTTGTCGGTGATCGCCATCGGCTTGCCGCCGACCGCGGTGATGTTGCGCCAGGCTTCGGCCACCGCCTGCT
>JACMOT010000407.1 GCA_014377915.1 Tardiphaga sp. | reverse complement strand
GTCGATGCCATAGGCCCAGTGCAGGCCGGTGTTGAACCATTGCGGCGAATTCGGCGCGACCATCTGCTTGGCGAGCATGTAGCGCAGCTCGTCATGGAAGGCGTGGGCATCGGCTTCCGAGGTGAAGTAGGAGCCTTTCCAGCCCCAATAGGTCCAGCAGCCGGCGAGGCGGTCGAACACCTGCTTGGAGGACAGCTCGCTGACAAAGCGTTCGGCCTCGGGCAGGGCGGCCAGAGCTTCGGTGTCGGGCACCGAGCGCCACAGCCACGACGGCACGGTCTCTTCCTCGACCTTCTTCAGGCGGGCGGCGACGCCGGCCTTGCGAAAATATTTCTGCGCCAGCACGTCGGAGGCGACCTGCGACCAGGAATCCGGGACCTCGACATTCTCCAGCTTGAACACCACGGAGCCGTCCGGGTTGCGGATCTCGGAGGTGGTGTGGCGGAAGTCGATCCCGGCATAGGGAGACTGGCCGTCCGTGGTGTAGCGGCGATTGATCTGCATGGTCGTGCCCCGTCTGGGCCGACACCCCCGATCGGGGCGGCGTCGGCGATTTCAGTTTCGCGGGCTTTCGCCCGCCGCTCGGCCGGGTGATCCCGGTCCTGTTCTCTGTGGACCTCGGCCACGACGGCAACCTGCCGTCGGCCTCAGCCTGTCAACGCCTCACAATGCCCTCGGAGCCGTTGTCCGGCTCTTGTCGGCGGCCCAAAAGGTCGCCCGTTTCGGGACAGAAAAGCCCGTCCCCGAAAGCCAATCCGGCTGTCGAGGCGGTCAATCTGGAACCCTTTTGGGGATGTCCGGCGGGACCAAGAACCACCCGCACCGGACAATTTGAAAACTAGGCCGACTCCCTACACCCGTCAAGAACTAGTACGAGTTCCTAAACCAATTACTAAATATGGTGCAATCAGGGGATAAGTAGGGGAGGAGGACCTCCTTGAATGGACGCAAGTATCGGTGAGTCCTCATGGAATCGGAAGCGCAATTTATTTTCGCAGCGGTGTGAAAACCGGGCTGCGCCCGCTGTTCACAGGGCAACTTTATTTTGTCATCCGGGCATTGCTTTTGGAAGACTCAGGCGGCGCGACCGGCGAGCAAAACGGAACAATCGAGTTCCCAAAGGGGAACAGCCCGGTTCTCATGATACCACCGATCCACAGCAGCTCCCAGAACCGGCGCATGGGTGCCGGCCGCTGCCGGCCATTGGTCAGGGCGCGGCGGCGGTGTAGGCGTGGCATGGCGCTACCGCCCTTCATCAGCCGGTTCCCTGCATGATCGCCTAACCCCCGAGGCCGCCGCGAATCGCGCCCATCGGCCTTGTTTTCCTGGCCATCACCTCGGTCGGCTGGGGGCTGAACTGGCCGGTGATGAAAATCCTGCTCGGCGAATTGCCGCCGCTGACGGCGCGCGGCTACACCGGGGTCGCCGGGGCGGTTCTGCTGGCGGCGCTGGCGCTGTTGCGCGGCGAGCGGCTGCGGGTGGCGCGGGGGCAGTGGGCCCCCTTGGTGGTGCTGGCGCTGCTCAATGTCACGGGTTGGATGGCCCTGATGGGGCTGGCGCTGCTGTGGCTGCCGGGCGGCGAGGCGGCGGTGATCGCCTATACCATGCCAGTCTGGGCGTCGGCGCTGGCCTGGCTGATTCTGGGCGAGCGGATGTCGTGGCCGCGCATCGTGGCGATGCTGATGGCGTTCGCGGGCGTGGCGGCGCTGATGGGCGGCGACGGCGTGGCCGCCAGCCGCGACAAGCTGCCCGGTATCGCGCTGGCGATGCTCGGCGCGTTCGGTTTCGCGCTCGGCACCGTGCTGGCTAAGCGGTTCAGGCTGACCTTGCCGCTGATCGCCTCGTCGGCCTGGCAGATCGGGATCGGCAGCGTGCCGGTGGCGCTGCTCGGCGTGGCCTTCGAGACCGCGCAGTTTGCCAGCCTGTCCTGGACCGGCTGGGGCCTGCTGACCTATATCGTGCTGATTCCGTTCTGCCTCGCCTATGTCTGCTGGTTCGCGGCATTGCAGATCCTGCCGGCGTCGGTGGCGGCGATCGGCACCATGGCGGTGCCGGTGATCGGCGTCGTCGGCTCCGCGATGATGCTGCATGAACCGCTGGGGGTGTTCCAGGTCTCGGCGCTGCTGCTGACGCTGGCCGGCGTCGCGCTGGCGACGCGGACGTAAATCAGACGCAGGCCGGACAATCGTCGCTGAGTCCGTCGAGGAATTCATCGAGCACGGTCGCGGATTTCCGTTTGCTTGTACCGGGCAGCGGATCGCGCGCCGCCAGCGCATGGGCGTAGTCGATCGCGGCATGGTGGAATTTCAGCCGCATGAAGCCATGCTCGGCGCAAGGCGCGATGGCATGGGCGTGCAGCAGGATGCGCGTCGCCCAGGCGTCGGTGCTTTCGGGGTTACCACGGGGCGTGGTCATCAGTCGGATCTCCAGTGCCGGGAATGAATCGCGCATGCGGCAGTTTGTTCCGAAGCCGTCCGGAACCAATGATCGCGCTTTCGCTTGCCGAAGGGGTCGGGGCGCGAGAGAGTAGCGAATGAACAGATTTTGCGAATGCGCGGCAGCGCTGGCGGTGATGCTGGTGGCCAGCGAGTTTTCGGTGACCGCCGCGTTGGCGCGCGGCGGCGGCTCGAGCTTCATGAATTCGCCGGGCTACCAGCGGCGCCTGCAGGAATCGCGCGGCTACGTCACCAACCAGTCGGGCTCGCTGTTTACCGCGCCCAGGGCTGCGGTTCAGCCGCCGGCGCAGCGACCGCGAAAAGTCCGCAAGCGCCATTAGCCGGTCGCGGCCAGCCGGGCCGCCGCGGCTGGCGCAGACGTTATTTGGCATCGGCGCCTGTTTTGCGCCAGACTGTACCGGTTGTTCAGTCCGCACCGGCCCGTCGTCCATGACCCCCGCTCTTGCAAAACTGCTTGTCGCCAGTCTCGCCTTGCTGGCCATCGCGCCGGCGCGGGCCGATCCGCGCCGGCTGTCCGCGATGCCGGATCCGCGCGGCGAGTTCATCCGGCTGTGCGCGCCGTTCATGGTGTCGCGCTATTCGCGGCCGGAAGCGGTGTGCGATTGCCTGCGCACCGCGCTGCGCGGCGAGATTGGCGATGCCGACGTGCTGGATGCCGTGCTGTACGGCGTCACCGAACGCGGCGTGCCATCGATCAGCGCGACCTGGCTGCCACCGGAAAAGCGGTCGCTGATCAGCCTCACCATGACCGCGATCGCGGAACCGACCATGGAATGCATGTTCGGCAATGGCCTGCCGAAGAAGCGCCTCGAGGGCGTGCCGCCCGCCAGCTTCGCGCCGTCGCCGTCGATGCCGCCGGTGCAGACGCTGGAGCCGTGAGCATCGGGATGATTTTATGTGGACCGCGACTGCCGCCCCAATGACGGAGGGGGACGGGGATCCACCTGAAGACATCCCGCCCTAGCCGCCGTCCGCGCGGCCCGGCAGCATGCGCTGCAGTTCGGCGTGCCGGTCCCAATATTGATGCTTCAGCGCCGCGCCGACATGCAACGCGAACAGCGCGTAGAGCAGATAGGACAGCCAGGCATGGGTGGCGCCGAATACATCATGCAGGCGCTCCTTGAAGACGGGGTCGAGCTGCGTGATCCAGCCGATCCGCGGCCACTGAAACAGGCCGAACCAGTACATCGGGATTTCGCCCGCCGCCTTCCAGGCGGAATCGTGCATCCAGCCCGACAGCGGCAGCGCGAGGATCAGCAGATACAGCGCGACATGCGCGCTGTGCGCCGCCGCTTTTTCCCAGCGCGGATAGCCGTCGGGCAACGGCGGCGGCGGATTGGCGGCGCGCCACAACAGCCGCAACAGCACCAGCCCGAGCACGGTGATGCCGATCGATTTATGGGCGTCGATCACCGGACGGATGCGCTCGTCGGGCAGCAGATCGACGCTCCAGATCAAGGCGATATTAACCAGCATCAGGATCGCAACCAGCCAGTGCAGTACCATGGCAATGAATGTGTAGCGGCGAACAGGGGCGGGAGCTGATTCCATGGCGCGACCATAACTGTCAATTCGCGGCGAGCCCATGACGACTTTGTGTTGCGCCGGGGTTCGTCCTGGTCGGATATTCCTTGGTAGCTCCGCAACTTCCCCATGATTCATTCGTACCCGTTCACGAAGCCAATATCCATTTTTCGCAATTGAAATGATCTCATGACGGATTTCCTGAAGGCGGCCTTCGCCGTCGCCTCGCCGCGCATTACCCCGCGGCCGATGCCGACGCCCAGCCTGCTGATCTATCTCGCGGTGCTGGCGCTGTGGGCCACCTTGTTCGCGCGGTCGTTCTGGCTCAACGATATCTGGGCATGGTCCGCCGGTATCGTCTACATCCTCTACGACAGCGTGCTGATGCTGTTCGTGGTGTGGCAGACCTTGCCGCTGTACTTCACGTCACGCCGCCGACAGGGCATTGCGTTGGCGCCATCGCGGCCGTCGATCGCGGTGCTGATAGCGGCGCATGATGAAGCGGCGAATTTGCCGGAATCGCTGGTGGCGCTGTCGATGCAAACCGATGCGCCCGACATCGTGCTGATCGCCGATGACGGGTCCAGCGACGGTACGGCGCACTGGCTGCGCGAGACCTACGGACTGGCTTTTCCGGCATTGGGAAAAATCAGCGCCGGCACCGTGATGCCGGGCTTGCGCTGGCTGCGGCTGCCGCATCAGGGTAAGGCGCGCGCGCTCAATGCGGCGATCATCGAAGTCGAGACCGACATCGTCATCACGCTGGACGCCGACACTTTCATGGCGCCGGATGCGATCGCCGAAATGCGTCGGGCATTCGCGGCCGACGGCAATCTGGTGGCGGCCGGTGGCGTGCTGGTGCCGGACTGCGATGCCAGCGCATCGGGCCGGGTCATGCAGTGGTTCCAGACCTATGAATACATCCGCAACATCATCTCGCGCTTCGCCTGGATGCGCAGCAACAGCCTGCTGCTGATCTCCGGCGCCTTCGCCGGCTTCCGTCGCGAGGCGCTGGTGGCGGTCGGCGGCTTCGACGACGGCTGCCTGGTCGAGGACTACGAATTGGCTCACCGCATGCACCGCTACGCCATCGACCATGGGCTGAACTGGCAATTGCGCATGGTCGGGACGGCGGTCGCCCAGACCGAGGCGCCGTCCGACCTCGCCACCTTCATGCGGCAGCGCCGGCGCTGGTTCGCCGGCTTCCTGCAGACGCAATACTGGAACCGGGACATGACCGGCAACGCCCGCTATGGCGCGCTCGGCCTGCGCATGCTGCCGATCAAGGCGCTGGATACGCTGCAGCCGATCTATGGCCTGACGGCCTTCGCGCTGCTGCTGGTGCTGGTGTTCAGCGGTCGCGGCGCCATCGCGCTCCCGGTGTTCGGCATCATCGGTGCGAAGATCGCAGCGGATTTTCTGGTCTATCTCTGGACGGTGCACCTGTATCAGCGGCTGACCGGCGGCCGCACCGAGGCGAAGATCGGCGCCGCGATACTGGCTGCGATTCTAGAGCCGTTCAGCTTTCAACTACTGCGTCACGCCGGGGCGGCCTGGGGCTGGATAGCATTCCTGCGCGGCAGCAAGGATTGGGGGTTTGCGCGCTTGCCCTCAGCCCGGCGTCACGCGCCGGAGGCCGGCGAATAGCACGGCGCCAGCGGCACCGTGACGAGAAAACGGGCGCCGGACCAGCTGAGGTCGATGCTGAGAGTGGCGTGCAGCTGCCGGATCAACAGGCAGACGACCTGCATGCCAAGGCCCTTGCTGGCCTGCGGATCGAAACTGTCGGGCAGGCCCGCGCCGCCATCGGATACCGACACCTGGAGCTGGCCATCGGCACTGGCGATGTCGATCATGATCGGCGTCTCCACCGACGGGGCACCGTATTTCATCGCATTGGTGACCAGCTCGACCACGATCAGGCCGAGCCAGACCGCCTGTTCGGCAGGAAGTACGGCGTCGGATGCCTGCACCCGGATCGCGGCGTGGGCTTCCGCGGGCAGCGAGTAGGTCGCGACATCCTCGCAGAGATCGCGCAGGTACAGACCGATTGGCAGCGCGTCGGCGTCGCCGTTCTGGTAGAGTCGCTCATGCATCCGCGCGACGACCAGCACCTGATTGGCGGCTTCGGCAAGAAACTCCCGCGTCGCGGCGGTGTTGCTGGAACGCTGTTGCTGGAATGTCATCAGATTATAGATCAGACCGAGGCTGTTATGGGCGCGATGGTCGACCTCGCGCATCAGCATGTCCTTGGCGGCGAGTTCCCCGGCCTTCTCAACGAGCGCCAATTCCCTGTCACGCGTGGACTGCTTGATCGACTGGGCCAGCATCACCAACAGCAGCGCGACCAGCGCGGCGGACAGGCTGAGCGTAGGCAGCAGCGCCAGCAACAGGGTTTCCGCGCGCGCGGAACGCTGCTTGAGAAGCCCGTCTTCGTGCTCACGCATCCGCGCCAGCACGGCCGACATGCGAACGGCATCGGCCGACATCGCGAGCGCGCGGGCACGGTCGGCATCAGCGGCTCCGCCGAAGGCGAACAAATACTCCAGCTTGGCGAAGTAGGGAGCGAAGATGGTTTCGAAGTCCGTCAGCAATTGCCGCTGACTGGCGTTGTCGGCGGTGAGCTCGGTGAGCCGCAGGATGTCGCCACGGATATCGGTCCGCGCTCGCTCGAAGCGAAGCGCATGGTCCGGGTCGTCGCTCAGTTTGAAGGCCTGCATGGACTGCTGCATCGAAAGCAGGTCCCAGACGATACGATCGATCTGCAACTGCACGTCGCGGGTATGTGTGACCCAGGAACGGGCTTCCCAGGTACGCTCCATCACGGTGCCGCTGAGCGCGAACCCCGCCAGCGAAAGTATCAAGATACCAAGAAATTGCGCCGTCGTCCGTCGGCCAAGCATCCAGCGCGGGAGGCGGCGCGACGTCGGTGACAGGTCTATCAGTCCGCTGGCGAGCATGAGAAGCATTCCTGTTCGACATTCGAACACAACCGAATCGCGCTTCAGGCGTATCTGGGTCACATTACTCGCGGTGATACCAGCATAAAATCATATGATGTCCTTAGTTTCTTTGGCTGCACTACTCCGGGTGCTGGATTTGAGCCGCCAACGGCACGCGGATGCTGCAATGCGAGCCGCGGGCGAGATCCGATTGTAATTCGATCTCATGGCGAAGCGCCCTGGCTGTGCGGCGCACGATCGACAGAGCTAATTCCAGACCTTCGCTGGCGGGGTTAACCTGATCAAACGCCTGGAAGATCGCACCGAGTTGATCGGCGGGAATGCCGCTGCCGGAGTCCTGTACTTCAATGGTCATGGCGTTGCCATGCTGGCGACAGCCGACCAGTACCCGGCCACGATGAGTATATCAGATCGCGTTGCCGACGAGGTTGCCAGGCATTGCGCGCAGCATGCGAGCGTCGCTAACCACCCTCGCGCTGCTCGGTATCACGATCAGATCGATGGGCTTCGCCTCGGCGTTTGGTTGCCAATTCGCCACGATCGATTTGAAGACGTCGATGATCGGGAAGTACATTGCGTTGCTCGGGGCTGAGAACGCGCGGTTTGTCATCCAGCATGCAGATGGTGCCGAGCGGCAGATCATCCGGCGTCGGCGACAAGGCGCCAGTGTAAAAGCTTATCTTCGGATCGCCGGTTATCAGAGGATCGCAGTCGAGACCGGAATCCCGCGTTGTGTCTTCCACTTCCAGATCATTGTGTTCAAGGATGCCGCGGGCGCGGATCGGTTGCTCCAGCGGCGTCTGGCGCAGTGGCGTGCCGACCGCGGACTTGAACCATTGCCGGCCTTCATCGACCAGGCTGATGATCGAGACCAGGTTCTGACAGACGTAGCCGCCGATTCTGGTGATATCGTCGAAGGGAGGTTCGATCGGAGTGTCAGGATTGCCAGAGGCGCGCAAGGCTCGCCGCCGTTCGGCTTCGTTGGCGTGGAAGGGGCGGGTTCGGGCTCGCTGGATTCGTCCAAGATCCTTCTCACAGCTGATGCATCGGAGGATGTTTCACCGCTGCCGAACGGCGAGATTTGATTACGCCACGGCGCCCGCCATGTTTCGATGGAGGCGCCGCTATTTTGTCAGTCCGGCTTGAGCTTATCCAACAAGATTGGACGAGGGCACACCCGGGCGGGGCGGGTCCCCGGCG
>JACMOT010000406.1 GCA_014377915.1 Tardiphaga sp. | reverse complement strand
GCGATCGGGATTGGCCTTCACCAGCGCTTGCATGAAGGCTTCGGTGTCGTCGTAAGGCGTGCCATTGCGGGTGTTGCGGTCGGCCCCCGACAGTTTGCACCAGTAGCGCCCGGTCTTCAGGCGTTCGCTGAATGTCTGATAGCCGTAATAGCCGACGCCCTTCTCCGCCATCGTTCGCCCCATGTGATCGATGACGAAGGTAAGCGGCAGTTTCTCGAGTTCGGGAGCCATGTCGTCCAAGTCACCGGTCTCGATCCACAACTGCGCATGCCAGCCGCGTTCTGCCAGACGCGGCGCGATCGCTTTCAGGCCGTCATAGTCCATGCCCCCCTTCGACACCGGCTTGCCGTCCTGCCGCAACAGGTTGACGCGGGCGCCCTTGAAGCCGGCGTCCGTCATCTCGTCGAGTCGGCGATCGGAGACGTCCGACTCCAGCACGGCGACGCCACGCAAACGATCAGGATAACGGCGTAGCGCATCGTAGGTCGCCGCATTGTCGGGGCCGGCGGCCTGCGCATGCACGATCACGCCACGTGCAATGCCAATGGAGTCCCACATGGCAAACAGCGACTCCACCGGGTTTGGCTGGGTCGGCGTGAAGCGTCCTTCGCCGCCGACGGGAAACCGGTCATATGGCCCGTAAATGTGCACGTGGCAGTCGCAGCTTCCGTCCGGCAATTTGAACTCGTCCTGCATGTTCACCATGTCCTGTTGTGTTTCTGTTAGACGCCAAGATAGGCTTCCTGGATGTCAGGAGCATTGGCGATCTCGGTCGCCGACCCCGCCCTGACGATGCGCCCTACCCTGAGCACATAGGCGCGGTCCGCGATCCGCAGTGCCGCCCGCATGTTCTGTTCCACCAGCAGGCTAGCAATGCCTTTGGCCTTGAGGCGGGAAATCGAGTTCAACACGAACTTCGTGAGCACTGGCGACAACCCCAGCGACGGTTCGTCGAGCAGGATGAGGCGCGGGCAGGACATCAGACCACGGCCGATGGCGAGCATCTGTTGCTCGCCGCCGCTGAGACCGCCAGCGAGTTGCATGAAGCGTTCCCTGAGCCGAGGAAACATATCGAGAATTTCCTTGACCTCGAACCTGGGCCCGCCGCCGAACGAATCCACGATCTTCAGATTGGCTTCGACGGTCATGTCGGGAAATATCTCGCGCCCCTCCGGCACGTGGCTGATTCCGAGCCGGCTGGTCTGCCAGGGCTTCTTCCCGTCGATGCGTTTACCGTCCAGCGCGATATCGCCGCCGCTCAGTGGCAGGATACCGGAGATGGTATTCAGCAGCGTCGTCTTGCCGGCGCCGTTGGCGCCGAGGATGGCGACGATTTCGCCCGGCTGCACCACAATGGAGACGTCGCGCAGCGCCGTCACCTTGCCGTACGCAGCCGAAACGCCGTTGACGCGAAGCAGGTCACTCATCTTCCGCTCCGAGATAGGCCGAAATCACTTCGGCATGCTTGAATACACGTTCCGGCGCATCGACCACCACCGGTCGGCCATCGACGACCACAAGGGCGCGGCCGCACAATGCCTTGATCACTGTCATGTCATGCTCGACGATCACCACGGTGCGTCCAGGCGCGATGGTTTCTATGAGGGATATGAAATCCGCGGTCTCGCGGCCGTTCATGCCGGCGGCCGGTTCGTCGAGGAACAGCACGCGCGGTTCGGACATCAAGGCAACAGCCACCGCAAGCCGTCGTTGAACGCCATAGGCCAGCACGTTGCCGAGCCGGTCGCGGTCGTCGCTCAGCCCGGAAAGTGCCAGGACCTCTTCGGCCTTGTGGTGAAACGCCGCCTGTTCGCGGCGATAGACGGAACTGCCGACGATCCGTCCGGCCACAGAATGCGTGAAGCTGGCATGGCGCCCATATCGCAGGTTGTCGTAGACCGTCGCTTCGCCGAACACCGCCGTCCGCTGGAACGTGCGGGCGACACCGGCACGCGCCACCAGATGGGGCGTCATCGTGCCGACGTCATGGCCTAGCACCTCGATCTGCCCGCTGGTCGGCTTGGTGATGCCGCACAGCACATCGAATAGCGTGGACTTGCCGGCGCCGTTCGGGCCGATGATGCCGAACACTTCGCCTTCCTCTACGGTCAGGCTGACGCCATCGAGCGCCACCACGCCGCCGTAGCGCTTGCGGATATCGGTCGCCTGGACGACCACGGTCTTGCCGCGCGGGGCTTCAACGTTCATCTGCTCCACAGTTGCCTCCTGTAACGCGCGCCAGGAGGCGCTTGCTGATTTGATGCAATCCACCGGGCGCGAAAATCATGATGACGACGATGGCCGTCGAAAACACCAGAATGCGAACATTGGGATCGAGGTCGAGATAATATGGCAGAATGCTGAAGATCACCGCGCCGATGATCGGGCCGACCAGCAATCCGGTGCCGCCGATCAGCACCATCAGTAGCGCGTCGACGGTGTTAGCCACCGAGAAGACTTCCGGCGTGACAATTTGGGTGTAGGGCACGCACAGCGCACCGGCCAGCGCGGCGATAGGAGCGCTCAGCATGAACGCCTTGAGACGCTGGCGAAAGACATTGACGCCGACGGACTGCGCCAGATGACGATTTTGCCGGATGCTTTCGATGGCGCTGCCGAATTGCGAATCGCGAACCGCATGCAGCAGAAGCACCGTCAGGATGAGCGCTCCGGCGGTGACGAAGAAGTAGCTTCGCGGATCGGTCATCGCGATCGGCCCGAGCATGATCGGCGGGAAACCAAAGATTCCGAGAGGCCCTTCTGTCAGATGCGTCAGGTTGAGCGCCGCAACCATGGCGACGCCGGACAGGCCCCACGAGACGATGGAGAAATAAGCGCCGGTCAGCTTCAGTGTAATGGCGCCGATCGCCGCGGCGGCAACGAGCGACACCACCATCGCCATCGCAATGGAGAGTTCGAAAGACTGCCCAAACTTCACCATGCCAATGCCGACCCCGTAGGAGCCGATGCCGAAGAATACGCATTGGCCGAGCGGCACTTCGCCGAGCCCGCCAAGCATGATGTTGATACTGAGCGCGAATAACGCGAAGGCGCAGGTATAGCCCGCCAGCGTGACGATAAAGGTGTTGGTCACCAGCACGCCAAGTCCGACCGCGACAATTGCTGCCGTCACCGCGAGAAGCGGGACTGCGACCTTTCTTCCGGCTGGCCGCGCCAAGGCGAGGGGCCGGCTGGAAGCCACGGTATCCGCGGAGAGATCCGACATATCGATCAATGCCTATACAGTTGCGGGCGGCCCATCAGACCTTGTGGCCAAAGCAGCAGAACACCGATGACAAGAATCCAGCCTAGCGCCGGCGTCCATGACACCGAGACGTAGGTCTCAAACATGGCATTGGCCACGCCGATCAGCAGCGCTCCGAGCATCGCACCGGAAATACTGCCCATGCCGCCGAGGATGACGACGGTGAAGCCGGTGATCAGCGTCGTATGGCCCATGGTTGGATAGGCCGTGACAATCGGTGCGAGCAGCGCACCGGCGAGTCCCGCCGCCGCGACGCCGACCACGAAAGACAGGCTGGGGTACATCGGCACGTTGTTGCCGGAGTACAACGCGCCGCGCGGATTCTGCGCGACGGCGAGTATCTGCTGCCCCCTGACCGTGTAACGCAGCCAGGCGCCAAAGCCCGCCAGCACAACGACCGAGGTCAGCAGCACGAACAGGCGCTGCCCGGCGATTACCATGCCGAAAGCCGACACTGTCGCCTGGGCGAACGGCGAACGGATCGGATGCGGATCCGGCCCGAACAGCAGGATAAGGGCCGCGACCATCGCCTGGCCGAGCGCGAAGGTGACGATGATCGACCCATGCCCCTCGCCGTAGATCGCTCGTCGGATTACCGAAAACTCGGTGATGAAGCCGACCGCCGCCACGATGGCGATGGCAGCGGGCAGCGCCGCGAGATACGGCACCCCCCAGCTGCTGAGTAAAAAAATCGCATAAGCGCCGATCGCGAAAAATGCGCCATGGGCAAAATTCGCGATGTGCAGAATGCCGAAGACGAGCGTCAGGCCGACAGCGATGACGGAATAGCTCGCTCCGAGCACCAGCCCGTTGATCAGCGTCTGCACGAACAGGTTCATGATGGTTCCTCGCGATCAGCGCCGGTATCCGTCTAGTTGACCTTGATCATCTCAAGCTGGGTGAGCTTGCCGCCCTTGACCTGCTGGATGAAGAAGTAAGGCGCGCGCGCCCGCCCCTTGGCGTCGAACTTCAGTTCACCGCGCGGCGACGGCCATGCGTTGTCGCGAATGGTGTTGGAAATCTTGTCGTAGTCGGTGTCGGTCCCAGCCTTGTTCATTGCCGCCGCAATCATGTTTACCGCCTCATAGATCACGAGATTTCCCTTGCCGGGGCTGACGTTGAACTTCTTCTCAAACTCCGCGATGAACGGCTTGGTCTCTTCCTGCTGCGAAGGAACCATGAAGATCTCGCCGGTGATGACGCCGTCCATGGCACCCTCCGCTGGAGCCAGCAGACCGGGCACGACGACGCCCGGTGACATCACTTCCTTGGGGAATCCGCCGAGCTGGCGAACCTGCTTCCACAACTGCGCAGCGCGCGCGGGATAGGCATCGGAGACGTAGAGCATGTCGGGCTTGAGCGACTTGATCTTGGTAATGATGGAGGTAAAATCATTCGTGTCCGCGTCATAGGTGGAGACGTTGACCAACTCGATGTTGGCAGACTTGAGCTTTTCGCGCAGCAGTTCGAGCACCGTCTTGTTGAACTCGGTATTTTCGCCCATGTAGGCCACCGTTTTCGGTTTCATCACGTCGACAAGGTAGGCGTTGAATGCGCTCGAATTGCCTGAGACGGTGTTGTTGATCTGGAACATCCACGGATTGCCTTGATCGGTGATGGCGTCAGCCTGAGCACCGGCATTTACCTGCAGCATCCGTCCCTTGGTGACCGACGATTCAGCGAGCACCACCGAGCTGTTGGTTCCACCGGTGATTGCCTTGACGCGGCCGACCGACATCAGCTTCTGCACGGCAGCACGCCGCCCTGCGGCGACCCCTTGTCATCCTCGAACACCAACTCGATCAAGCGCCCGCCAAGGATCCCACCCTTGGCGTTGATCCCTTCAACGGCGAGT
>JACMOT010000405.1 GCA_014377915.1 Tardiphaga sp. | reverse complement strand
TTTCGAGATCGTCGCCGCTAATCTGCTCGACGGCGCCAGCCGCCGCGTCAGCGACCGCATCCCCGGCTACGCGCTGTACATCGACCCACCGCTCGGCCGCGTCGGCCTGACGCTGACGCAGGCGCGCGCCACGGGAAAGAAATTGCTGATCGGCACGCGCCCGATGACGCGCGTCGGCCGTGCGGTAGAGAAGGGCGAGACGCTGGGCATGATGCAAATAGTGGTCGATGCCGAGACGAGGAAAGTTCTTGGTGCCGCGATACTCGGTACATCCGGAGACGAGGCGATCCACGGTATTCTCGACGTCATGCATGTCGGCGCCGACTACACGCAATTGCAATGGGCGGTACCGATCCATCCGACGGTGTCGGAATTGATCCCGACGCTACTCAACGAGATGAAGGCCGAATAGGTCGCTGTCATTCCGGGATGTTTAGTCATTTCGAGATTCCGGGTTCGCGCGCGGCTGGTGCCGCTCGCGCCGCGGAATGACGGACTAGAATTTTTGAGCGACCATCAGCGTCAGCAGCACCGTGCCGCTGGACGCCATGACCACGGCCATGTTGAGCAGGTTTCGCGCGGCAACGGCGAACGCCGAGGTCGTGCGTACCGGTTCGGTGACTGGTGTCTTTTTGCGTGGCGCGGATCGTGTCTTGCTGGTCATGATGTCTCCAAAGAGGAGGGCCAGACCGCTCTGCGATCTGGCCCTGACGCCTTCCCTGCCGAGGTTTGCCCCTCGATCATGACGCGACCATCGCATGAACGGCCGCTGAATTGCTTAATCGAAGTGGTGAATCGAATCTGACCGGATTCGATGGTTTACGAACTTTGCAGCGTTAGATCGTGCGGCCGCCATCGACCGGCAGGATCACGCCGGTCAGGAATTCGGATTCCTCGCCGGCGAGATAGACGCAGGCATTGGCGATGTCGGAGGGACGCGACATCCGGCCGAGCGGAATCGTGGCAATGAATTTGGCGCGGTTTTCCGGCGTGTCGGGCACGCCCATGAAGGATTCCAGCAGGCCGGTCTCGCCCATGACCGGCGCGATGCAGTTGACGCGGATGCCGTCCGGCGCCAGTTCCACGGCCATCGATTTCGACATCAGGTTCACCGCGCCCTTGGTCGCATTGTACCAGGTCAGCCCCGGCCGCGGCCGCAGCCCGGCGGTGGAGCCGATATTGATGATGCGGCCGCTCTTCTGCTGGCGCATCACCGGCACGCAGGCATTGGTCATCAGGAAGATCGATTTGACGTTGATGGCGAAGGTCTTGTCGAACTCCGCCTCGGTGACCTCGAGCAGCGGCTTGTTGCGGTAGGTCCATCCGGCATTGTTGACGACGACATCGAGCTTGCCGAAGCTGTCGACCGCGAGTTTCACGGCGGCATCGACATCGGCCTTGCTGGTGACGTCGCCGCCCAGCGCGATGGCGCCAGCGCCGATCCCGTCCGCAACCTTCTTCGCACCGTCGGCGTTGAGATCGAGAATGATGACCCGCGCGCCTTCGCGCACATAGGCACGTGCGATCTCAGCGCCGAATCCCGAGGCGCCACCGGTGACGATGGCGGATAATCCTTGCAGTCGCATAATTCTCTCCCGTGAGCCGCGCTTCGAGCGAGCGCTTCAGGAGACAGGTTAGACGCTGCGAAGGCGATTGAGAAGCCACTCTCCGCCGTCATTGCGAGAAGCCCTTGCGACGAAGCCGTCCAGTCCGTCTTGTGCGAGTCTCTGGATCGCCGCGTCGCTCCTCGCAATGATGGCTGATCGGCTGATGTCTATACGTAACGCCGCACATTGACCTCTTCTAGATCGAGCCCTTCCTCGATGGCGTGCAGTACGCTGTCGTGAATCTCACCGGATCGGTGCAGCCGCAATAATTCGGCGCGGCCGGCGGCGTTGGCCACCAGCACCGCGCTGTAGTGATCGACGCGGTGCGGCGCCAGCGTTTCGAATTCTTCCGAGAATCGCTTGGCGGCGTTGACGCGATATCCGTATTGTTCCACCAGTCGCGGATGGCGGTGGGTGCCGTCGGGCATCAGCGACTGCTTTTCGAGCGCGGCAAATTGCGCGGTGGCGACGCGCGCGCGGGCCTGCGCTTCGGTCAGCAGCGAATGCCGGACCGCGGTGAAATCGCCCTTCATCAGCAGCCGTACCAGCGGCGCCAGCGTGGTGCCCTGCACCAGCACGGTCACCAGGATCACCGCGAAGGTGACCGCGAGGATGAAATCACGGCCGGGAAATCCTTCCGGCAAAGAGAGCGCGATGGCCAGGCTGACCACGCCGCGCAGCCCGGCCCAGCTCATGATGAAGGGCACCGCGAGCGGCGGGTAGGGGTCCCGCGCACGCAGCTTCGGCGCCAGCAGTCGCGGTAGATAGGTGCCCGGAAAGATCCATACGAAGCGCGATACGATCACCGCGGCGACGATCGCGGCGGTTGCCGGGAGTAGCGCCAGCAGCGCGTCGGCGCCGCCGAGCCGGCTCAGGATGCCCCTCAGCGACAGCCCGATCAGGATGAACACCAGCGATTCCAGCGCGAACACCACCACGCCCCACACCGCGATCGCGCGGGTGCGGGTCGCGGCATTGATGATCTCGTGCTGCTTCCAGCCCAGGATCATGCCGCAGGCCACCGTCGACAGCACGCCGGAGACGCCGAGCTTTTCCGCCGCGATGTAGGAAATCCAGGCGTTTAGAAAAGTCCAGATGATGACCAGGTCGGTATCGGGCACGCGCTTGATGACGACGATGGTGAACGCCGCAAAGGCCACGCCGGCGGCGATGCCGCCGATCGCCAGCCAGGCGAAGTTCAGCGAGGCCTCACCGATGCTGAAGCTGCCGGTGAGGGCGGCGGCGACCGCGAAGCGGAATAGCACCAGGCCGGAGGCGTCGTTGACCAGGCTCTCGCCCTCCAGCAGCACGATGACGCGTGGCGGCAGTGGCAGCTTGGACAGCACCGCCTTGGCGGCCACCGCATCCGGCGGCGACACGATCGCACCGAGCGCGAAGCATGCCGCCCATGGCAGCGACGGCATCAGCATATGGGTAACGACGCCGACCACCAGCGTGGTGAAGAACACCGCGCCCACCGCGAGTTGCAGGATGATCCGGATGTCGGCGCGAAAATCCCGCCAGGAGGTGAACCACGCGCTGGACATCAGCAGCGGCGGCAGGAACAGCACCAGCACCAGGTCGGGGTCGATCTCGATATCGGGCGTGCCGGGGATCAGAGCAAAGCCGATGCCGCCGAGGATTAGCGCCGCGGCTCGCGGGAGCGCCAGTCGCCGCGCGATCAAATCGAGCACCACGATCACCGCCATTAGCAGCAGGATCAGTTCGAAACGGGAGACAGCAGTCATGACAGCCCGCGATTGCGTGAGTAATATCTGTTTCTCGCAAATGTCGGGCGGGCTGTACAGGCTGGACGATGGGCTAGATTGGGCCGCAAGCGCCAAGTCGGAGCGCCAATGTTCATTGTTCCCTCCCCCGCCAAGGGAAGGGAACCGTGCGGCCGCTGCGTGCGCTACTCCGCGCTTTGCACCAGCCGGATTTTGGGCTCGCCCTTTTCGCTGAGCTCGCGATACACTGCCATGTAGTCCATCGCCATGCGACGCGCTGTGAAGCGTTTCTCGAAGTGCTTGCGGATGGCCCCGCGATCCATTCCCTCAAGGCGTCCGACCGCGGCGGCGGCGCTGGTCTCGTCCTCGACGATGAAGCCGGTGAGGCCCTCGTCGATGAT
>JACMOT010000404.1 GCA_014377915.1 Tardiphaga sp. | reverse complement strand
TGCTCAGTTCCTGCTGGCGCGCGGCGACATCGACCTGGTGATAATGCAGCGCGTGCAGCGTTGCCGCGGTGGGCGACGGCACCCAGGCGGTGGTGGCGCCGGCGTTCACATGGGCGATCTTCTGCACCATCATGTCGGCCATCTTGTCGGGCGCGGCCCACATGCCCTTGCCGATCTGGGCATGGCCGGGGAGGCCATCGATCAGGCCGACATCGGCGTTCCATTCTTCATAGGCCTTGATCCAGGGCGTCGCCTTCATGTCGTTCTTGCGGATCATCGGTCCGGCTTCCATCGACGTGTGGATCTCGTCGCCGGTGCGGTCCAGGAATCCCGTATTGATGAACATGATGCGCGCGGAGGCGTTCTGGATGCAGGCCTTCAGGTTCACCGTGGTGCGGCGTTCCTCGTCCATGATGCCGACCTTGATGGTGTTGACCGGCAGCGACAGCATTTTTTCGACTTGCGCGAAGGGCTCGCAGGTCAGCGCCACTTCGTCGGGACCGTGCATCTTCGGCTTGACGATATAGGCCGAGCCGGTTCGGCTGTTGCGCAGGCCGGTGGACTTCAGATCGTGGATCGCCAGCAGGCCGGCGACGGCGGCATCGAGCAGGCCCTCGGGAATTTCCTCGCCGGCTGAGTCCAGCACCGCGTCGGTGAACATGTGATGGCCGACGGCGCGCATCAGCAGCAGGCTGCGGCCGTGCAAGGTCAGCTCATTGCCCGCCACGGTCTTGTAGGTGCGGTCGGGGTTGAGCGCGCGGGTCAGCGTCTTGCCGCCCTTCTCGAAATCGGCCGACAGCGTGCCGTTCATCAGGCCGAGGATGTTGCGATAGACCAGCACCTTGTCGTCGGCGTCCACGGTGGCGACGCTGTCTTCCATGTCGAGAATGGTGGAGACGGCGGATTCGATGATCATGTCGGCGACGCCGGCGGAATCATCCTTGCCGATGATGTGGGCGCGGTCGATCACCACTTCGATGTGCAGGCCGTTATTGACCAGCAGCACCGAATCCGGCGCGGCGAAATCGCCGAGATAGCCGGCGAGCTGCGATTCATGCTTCAGCGCGGTCATGTTGCCGCTCTTCAGCTTCACCGAGAGCTGGCCGGCGATGATGCTGTAGGCGGTGACGTCGGTATGGCTGCCGGTGGCCAGCGGCACGGCCTGGTCGAGGAAGGCTTTGGCCTTCGCAATCACCCGGTCGCCGCGTGCCTTGTTATAGCCCTTGCCACCGTCGGTCGGCTCATGCGCGACCGCGTCGGTGCCATACAACGCGTCATATAGCGAGCCCCAGCGGGCATTGGCGGCGTTCAGCGCATAACGCGCATTGGTCAGCGGCACCACCAGCTGCGGCCCGCAGATCTGGCCGATCTCGATATCGACATTGGCGGTCTCGACGGGTTTGGTGGCGGGCTCCGGGAGGAGGTAGCCGATCTCCTTCAGGAACGCGGTATAGGCTTCCATGTCGAAGGCGCCCTTGTTGGCACGATGCCAGGCGTCGATCCTGTCCTGCAGCGTATCGCGGAATTTCAGCAATTCGCGGTTCTTCGGCCCAAGATCCCCAATGATCCCGGCAAGACCGGCCCAGAACGCGTCCGGCTCGATGCCGGTTCCGGGGGTGGCTTCCTTGGCTATGAAGTCAAACAGGACGGGAGCGATCTTCAAACCGTGGGCATCGATAGGTTTCATCTGGGATCTCTCGCGAAAGGCGGCAATTTGGCTCTGTTTTCAGGAAAGTGGCGCTCAATCATGCCACGCGGCGTCATTCGTCATTTAACGCGAAACGGCAGTGACTGAGAAGGGCCTGTCTTCTTCCTTCTCCCCTTGTGGGAGAAGGTGGCTTCGCGAAGCGAAGACGGATGAGGGGGCACCAGGCCCGGAGCTTGTGGCTACCCCCTCACCCGGCCGCGCTACGCGCGTCCACCCTCTCCCACAAGGGGAGAGGGAAGGAAGAGGGCTTCAATGCCCCGGCGGGCGCGCTGGGGTGACGTCGACTTCGCGGCCGACCCGTTCCAGCGCCAGTTTCAGGACGATGGTGGCGGCGGCCACCGCGGTCAATACCGTCGCCGCGGCAAAGGCGCCGGCGACATTGTAGTCCTGATATAGCAGCTCGATCTGCAGCGGCAGCGTGGTGGTCTGGCCTCGAATGTTGCCGGAGACGACGGAGACCGCGCCGAATTCGCCCATCACCCGCGCATTGCACAGGATCGCGCCATACAACACCGCCCAGCGCACATTCGGCAGCGTCACGCGAAAGAAGGTGGCAAAACCGGAGGCGCCGAGTGTCACGGCGGCCTCTTCTTCATCGGTGCCCTGCACCTGCATCAAGGGGATCAGTTCGCGCGCCACGAAAGGCGCGGTGACGAACATCGAGGCCAGCACGATCGCCGGCAGTGCGAACATCACCTTCAGCCCGAAATAATCCAGCACCGGTCCGAACAGGCCCT
>JACMOT010000403.1 GCA_014377915.1 Tardiphaga sp. | reverse complement strand
GCGGACGGGCGCGCGGCCTATTGGCAGCGTTGCGTTCCGTTCTACCGGCACCGACGCGAGCCGACGGCAGACCCCTTGCGAGCCATCATGAAGACGGAGGTCGCGCTGCATTTCAACGGGCCGCGCAACGAACATGGCCGTTTCGACTTCCACGTCGAGCTGGCGAAGCTCGCCTGTCCGGTGCTGATGATCAATGGCGAGCACGATCCGATCGTTCCGGTCGCTCTGGCGGAGGCCACGGCGCGCTCGTTGCCCTCCCATCTGGTTCGCTTCGAACGGCTGCCCCATTGCGGACATGTCGTTCATGACGATGATCCACAACAGGTGTTCTCCCTGATCCGCGCGTTCGTCGCGGATCAGGGACCGATCGCCGTACAACCGTAGGGCGGATTGCGAAGTCAATCCGCCGCCGTCACCTCGGCGCCAACCGCTTCCGCCTCCGCTCGGCGGGCTTCGGCGGACAAGTCGCTATTACGCCCCACTTGCTACTTGCTGGCCGTCACCATCGGACAGGCGCTGGCCGAGAGCGGCGGGAACGCGTCCTCGCCCTTCACGGTAGCGAGGATCTTGAAGACATCGTAGCTGTCCGTAACCTCGGCGGGCTTCTTGACCTCGGCAAGGTACATATCGTGCACCATCAGATTGTCCGACCGCAATTTGCCATTGCGCGCGAAGGCGTCGTCGATGACGCGCCCCTGCAGGTCGTTCACCACCGCCGCCGGATCCTTGGTGTTCGCCGCCTGCACCGACTTGATATAGTTCAGCGTCGAGGAATAGACGCCGGCCTGCATCATGCTCGGTGGCTTGCCCATCTTCTTGCCGTAACGTCTGGAAAATTCACGCGCGCGTTCGTCCATGTTCCAGTAGAAGCCGGACGTCACCAGAAGGCCCTGCGCACTCTTCAGGCCGACGCTGCGGATATCGTTGACGTCGATCAACAGCGCGATCAGCTTCTGTTTGCCGTCCATCAAGCCGAACTCTTCCGCCTGCTTGATGGCGTTCTGGGTGTCGCTGCCGGCATTGGCGATGGCGATCACCTTGGCGCCGGACGCCTTGGCCGTCAGCAATTGCGAGCTGAAATCCGCGGTGTTGATCGGATGCGGCGCGCGGCCCAACGCCTTGCCGCCGCCCTTGACGGCGACGTCGGTAACGTCGCGCTCCAGCGCCTGACCGAAGGCGTAGTCGGCGACCACGAAGAACCAGCTGTCACCGCCGCGCTGGAGCATGGCCCTGCCGGCGACATTGGCGAGCGCATAGGTGGTGTAGGTCCACTGAATGAAATTAGGCGAGCAGAGTTTGCCGCTGAGATCCGCCGAGCCGCCCGCCGACGTGATGAACATCTTGTTGCGGTCCTTGGCGAAATTCTGCACGGCGATGCACACCGAGGATACCGGCACGTCGAGAATGACGTCGACACCGTTCTGATCGTACCATTCGCGCGCAATGTTGCCGCCAATGTCCGGCTTGTTCTGATGGTCGGCGGAGACCAGCTCGATCGGCCTGCCCAGCACGCTGCCGCCCCATTCGTCGATCGCCAATTGCGCGGCCGCCACCGAACCTTTTCCGCCATTGTCGGCGAACAGGCCGTTCATGTCGGTCAGCACGCCGAATTTGAGCGGCGTATCAGCGGCCGCGCGAACGATCGCGGGCGACGCGACGACACCGAAGCCCGCTGCGCCGAGTCCGGCCAAGAATGTGCGACGCTTCATCTTCATCTCCCTGTTATTATTTTTCTGCAGCCTGCGTTGTTGTGCATGTTTGCGCAAGCGTGTTGCAGCTTCCGCAGGCCGAACGCTCATCCCGCGGCACGGAAATGACAGCGCGGCATTCCAATGCGCGCAGAGCGACTTGCAACCTCAAGGTGCGCGTGCATAATCCGGTCAGCCGCGCGGGCGATGGCGGCGCCTTGCCCCGTGGCGATGTAGGAAGGAGTATCCCGTGCGTGTCGTAACCATTGTGCGGAAGGTCGCCTCCCGCTGCTATCCGAACTATCTCAAGGCTTTTGAAGACGGCGACGGGCTTTTCGAGAAATTCAAAATCGACACCCCGCTGCGCATCGCGCATTTTCTCGCGCAGGCGCTTTATGAAACGGGCCGTGGCACCGTTCTGTTCGAGAACATGAACTACAAAACCCCTGCCCGGCTGCTTGAGATCTTCGGCGTGGGCCACCACAGCGCCGCTATCCGTCCGGATGAGGTGGATCATTATCTGAACAACGCGCGTGCCTTGGCCGAGCGGGTCTACGGCTTGGGGAATCCCAAAAAGGCGCGGGAGTTGGGCAATACCAAGCCGGGAGACGGCTACAAATATCGGGGCGGCGGTTTGCTGCAAACGACCGGCGGTACCAACTATGTCACGATGGGCAAGCTCTCGGGTGTCGACTTCTACACCAACCCCGACCTCATCGTGTCGCCCGAGGCAGCGCTGCTGCCGGCGCTCAATGAATGGAACCAGGGCAAGTTGAACGACCTCGCCGACAAGAACGAGATTCGAAAAATCACGCGCGCCATCAACGGCGGCTATAATGGCCTGAGCGGCCGTACCGATCTGTTCGAGGAGATATGGAAGATCGTCGGCAAGGGTGGAGTCGAAAGCATCGCCTGGAAAGCAGCCGAGCCGTCCGACGAAACCCGGGCGCTTCAGGAGTCGTTAAACGACCTCGGCGCCGAGCCGGCTCTGGTGGTCGATGGAAAATACGGCCCCGCCACAACCGAAGCGGTCAATGGGTTTCAGAAGCAGGCTGCCATTCCCGTCGATGGCAATGCCGGCATTGTCACCGATGCAGCCCTCAACCTGCGGCTCGCCAACTGACCCCTGCATCGTCCGGGTAGCGAGCGTAGCCCGGACATACACAGCGGTACCCAGGATCATATTATTGAAAGCAACCCCGGATGTGCTTTGGCGCATCCGGGTTACGCGCTGTCAAGCAGCCAAAGAAGCTCGAGTCTTTCCAATCACGAGTGCAGCCTGCGCGGCCTCTCTTCCCTTTACGACAAAATGATCGCTGAAAATGCCGATGTGATGCTTCGTCTCCTGAAAATGATGAGGGGTGAGAGAGACTGAAAGTATCGGAATATTTGTATCAAAGGCGGCGCGCATCAGGCCATTCACAACCGCCGCGGCGACGAAGTCGTGCCTGTAGATTCCACCGTCCACGACAAGCGCAGCCGCTACGACAGCTGCGTATTTTCCGGAAGCTGCAAGATCGCGGGCGAGGAGCGGCATTTCGAACGCGCCTGGAACATCAAACACGTCGACCTGCTCCACGGATATTAGTTCCAGAAAGCCATCCAGCGCCTTGTTGACGATTTCAGCGTGCCAATTTGATTTCACAAAGGCGTAGCGGGTGTGTGTCACGTTGGTCTCCTTGGGTTCTAGACACGTCACCCAAGGCAATCACGCGCATGCTCGCATCATGCGGATGCGAACTCGCGCGTTCTCTTTCATCCGGACTTTAACCGTCGGCTCAGGCATCTCACCTGATCTGCTGACCCTTCAACTGGAAGGCGCTCGCGGGCTCGCAACCATGATTGCATACCGCCGGTAGGGAGTTTCACCCTGCCCTGAGAACGTCGTCATCGTGCATGGTATCCCGAGCGGCCGTCAAGAAAGAATCCGCAAGGAGGCGCACGCCCCGTTTCGGCATGTTTTCCTATGCCGCTTCACGCCTTCATCGCCCTGATCGTAATCAACATCATACCGTCCGGGCAGCTTCGTGAGGCGTGATCGAGGTAGGACGAGAGGCGACGCCCGCGGCCGTCACGGGAGCGCCGATTCGCCGGCTGAAACCCCGATTGGAGCCCTTCGCCACATGACTGTCCCCCTGTCAGCGCCCTTGCCAATTTCCCGCCGCCGTGAAAGCAGAATGCCAGCCCATGCCGCGCCCGCGGACGCCTCAGGATACCTGCCATGATCACCCGCCTTTCACTGCCCAAAGACAAGATTCGCATCCTGCTGCTGGAAGGCATCAATGACAGCGCGGTCGCGATGTTCGCCGATAACGGCTACGCGACGGTGGAACGCCACCCCAAGGCGCTGTCGCCGGCGGCGCTGAAGGAGGCGGTCAAGGGCGTCCATCTGCTCGGCATCCGCTCGCGCAGCAACGTCACCGACGACATCCTCGAGGCCGCCGATCGGCTGCTCGCGGTCGGCTGCTTCTCGGTCGGCACCAACCAGATCGATCTCGAGGCGGCGCGCCGCCGCGGCATCCCGGTGTTCAACGCCCCGTTCGCCAATACCCGCAGCGTCGCCGAACTGACCATCGGCGAGATCGTGATGCTGCTGCGCCGGATCGTGCCGCGCTCGGTCGCGGCCCATGCCGGCGGCTGGGACAAGTCGGCCGACGGCAGCCGCGAGATGCGCGGCAAGACGCTGGGCATTGTCGGCTATGGCAATATCGGTTCGCAGCTCTCCAATCTCGCCGAGGCGATGGGGATGCGCACGGTGTTCTTCGACCTGTCGGACCGGCTGCGCCACGGCAATACCGAGCCGACCGCCAGCCTCGACGAGCTGCTGGCGATGAGCGACGTGGTCTCTCTGCACGTGCCGGAGACGGCGCAGACCGCCGGCATGATCGGCGCCCGCGAGATCGCGCTGATGAAGGACGACGGCATTCTGATCAACAACAGCCGCGGCACCGTGGTCGACCTCGACGCGCTGGCTACGGCGATGCGCGCCGGCAAGCTTGCGGGGGCCGCGATCGACGTGTTTCCGGTTGAGCCGGCGTCGAACACCGACAAGCTGGTGACGCCGTTGCAGGGCCTGCCCAACGTGATCCTGACGCCGCATGTCGGCGGCTCCACCGAGGAGGCGCAGGACCGCATTGGCGCCGAGGTGACGCGAAAACTGGTGGAATATTCCGATGTCGGCTCGACCATGGGCGCGGTCAATTTCCCCGGCGTGCAGCTGCCGCCGCGACCAAGCGGTACCCGCTTCATCCACATTCATGGCGACGTGCCGGGCGTGATGGGCAAGCTCAACGACATCGTCTCGGCCCATGGCGTCAACATCGCCGCGCAATATCTGCAGACCGGCGGCGGCATCGGCTATGTGGTGCTGGAGACCGACGGCGCCGGCGTCAATGCCGATGCGGTGCTGGAGGCGATGCGCGCTGTGCCGGGCACCATTCGGGCGCGGCTGCTGTATGAGGCTGACTGAGGCCACACGGCGGATCAGCCGAGGGCATCATCCGCCGCCGGCCAGCGCAATACGCTGCGCGATTGCGCCGGACAGCGGCTCAAACGCTGTGGCGCGGCCGCGCGATCTCGCCGCGGGTGGTGGCGATGCCCATCTCGAAGCCGTCGGCGACGCGCCTTGCCCGCAGGATGAAGGCGTCGGCCACGTCGGCGCTGAAGATTTCCCTCACGGTACGTTCAAACAGCAGCAGCCAGCGGTCAAAATGCTCAGGCTGGAGTGGCAGCCGCAGATGCGGCCGCATCGGGCGGCCGTCATAACGCCCGGTCCGCAGCAGCATCGACGACCAGAAATCGGCGATCTGGCTGAGGTGGTGCTCCCAATCCGCCACCGCGCCATTGAAGATCGGGCCGATCAGATCGTCCTCGCGGGCCCGGCCATAAAAAGTTCGCACCAGAAGCGCGATCGCTTCCTCGGTGATCTCGGGATGGGCTTCATGCAGGGCGGAAGGAGTTTCGCTCATGACCGCGATGTAGGCCGTGCGGCGCTTCGGCACAACCGCTGCGCCGCGCATCCCGCGGGTCACGCAAGCGTCATCGCGACTTTCGCGGTCTGGCAACAGACACTAGCTTCGCCTAACACAACCACCCTGGTCGGCGCGCCCTGCCCGATCATCCAGACGCTCCGGAGCCCTTCATGACCGATGCCCTTTATACACCGCCCAAAGTCTGGACCTGGAACAAGGAAAACGGCGGCAAATTCGCCAATATCAACCGTCCGGTGGCCGGCGCCACGCATGACGAAGTGCTTCCGGTCGGCAAGCACCCGCTGCAGCTTTATTCGCTGGCGACGCCCAATGGCCAGAAGGTCACGATCCTGCTCGAAGAACTGCTGGCACTCGGCCACAGCGGGGCCGAATACGACGCCTGGCTGATCCGCATCAATACCGGCGCGCAGTTCGGCTCCGGCTTCGTCGAGGTCAATCCGAATTCGAAGATCCCGGCGCTGCTGGACCGCAGTGCCGCGGCGCCGATCCGGGTGTTCGAATCCGGCGCGATCCTGCTGTATCTCGCGGAAAAATTCGCCGCCTTCCTGCCGACCGAACTGGCGGCGCGCACCGAGGCCCTGTCCTGGCTGTTCTGGCAGATGGGCAGCGGGCCGTATCTCGGCGGCGGCTTCGGCCATTTCTATGCGTACGCGCCGACCAAGATCGAATACGCCATCGACCGCTTTGCCATGGAGACCAAGCGCCAGCTCGACGTGCTCGACCGTCGCCTCGCCGATCATGAATTTCTCGGCGGCAGCGACTACTCGATCGCCGACATCGCGGTGTTTCCCTGGTATGGCGGCCTGCTGCAGGGCTTGCTGTACGGTGAATCCGCGGAATTCCTCGACGTCCAGAGCTACACCAACCTGCAGCGCTGGACCGCGGCGATCGCCGCGCGACCTGCGGTGAAGCGCGGCCGCATGGTCAACCGGGTCACCGGCGATCCCGCCGGCCAGTTGCACGAGCGCCACGATGCCGGCGATTTCGACACCAGGACGCAGGACAAGATCGGCACGCCGGCATAACGCCGGCGGCGTCAGGCCGTGGCATTGCCGCGGCCTGAGGCGGCAATGGTCAGCGCAATGGCCGCCGGATCGCAGCACAGCACCATCAGCAGGATCAGCCAGCGCACCGCGGTCTCGGTATCGGTGCCGGCCAGCGTCGCCAGATAACGCACCGGCCCGGCAGCCGCCTCGGCGTGCGCCCGCTCTCCCGACAACGCCGCGCGCTGCGTTCGCATGGTCGTCAGCGTATTGGCTTCGTTACCGCGCTGCTGCACCAGGGCCTCACGGGCCTTGCGCTGCTGCTCGGCCAATGACATCGCGGCATTGACGCGGCCGCGCCGCGTGGCCTCGTCGATGGCGCCGTCGATCTGCGCGATGCGGCGGTCGAGGTCGGCGACCGCGGTCACCTGGGCGTTGATGCGCACCTCCGACGTCTCGATCTTCTCGGTGACCTGCGACTGCGCCTGGCTGACAACACCGACATGCGCCTCGACCAGCCGACCGAACACGCCGATGCCATTGATCAGCGCCAGTCCAACCACCAGCACCGACAGCATCGCGCGCAGATTCCAGCCGATATCGCGCCAATGCGCCGCAAGCCAGCCGGCGATCACCAGCTTGCCGACTTCCATCGTACCGGCCAGCACCATCACCTCGAGCGGCGCACCGGGAAAAATCTCGGCCATCCCCGACACGCTGAAGAAGCCGGCCACGGCGGCTAGCGCCATCGCTGCGAAATAGGCGAACAGATCGCCCACCGTACGACGCGGCCGTACCAGAATGGCGCGTACCGGCGCCGGAATTTCCGGCGCTGGAAAAGCCTGCGGCTCCGGCACAGCGGGCGCCGGCGCGGTCGGCGGCTCAGCCGCGAACCGCTCCGCGTCCGTCATCAACGGTTCGGAAAAATCGGCCATCACGAATTCCGGTCTCGCGGCCTCGGCGGCGAGCGCGTCAGGCGATGAGACGTCGGGCGTGGCCGCGCGAGGCTCCGCGACACCGCGCTTGCGACTTCGCGGCGCGCGCGGCCCCTTGGTCACCGCCACCGCGTCGTCCAGCATCGCCAGCGCCGGAAGCAATTCCGCCATATCCGCCTTGACGTCATCAAGACGCCGTCCCTCATGCCAGTCCGGCGACAAGGCATTGCGCTGTTTCGATTTTACCACGCGGTTTCCCACTCGTTGCCATCGGGGCCCGGATTGCTTTCGCTTGATCCGCCATCCATTTCCCATGGCGGCAAGCCACCCGGTAAAGATGTCACCAGCGAGGCGCCGCGGGTCGCGGAAAGACCGGTAGCAAACCGGCTACCATACTCGTGAATGGTGAGACGCTACTATCAACGGTGGTTACGCATTCGCGCGACGAAAATCGGCACAATCAAGCCGTGCAACATCGTGCATATTATCGGCTTGTGTGGCGTGCGGATCACGCCTCAGTGGCGATCATAACCGCCGCCAAAGCTGCTCCTGATCTGATGCAGCAGCGTCAGCAACCAGCACAAAGCGAATCCACCCGACAGGCCCAGGCCCGTGCGGCGGTCGATGATCGACAGTCCGGTCCAAAGCCAGACGCGATACAGCCACAGGCCCGCCAGCGCGGTGGCCAGCAGACAAACCAGCAGTTTGACGAAACGCGCATTGGCGACGCCCACCGCCGCGAACAGGATGGTCAGCGGAATCAGAAACAGCTGGCAGGTGGCAATCAGACTATCGTTCACGAAACGCTCCGGCAGGATGAGACCGCGTCACCCTAGCCGGCGAAATTCAAACAAATCGTTGACCGGGACCATGGGCCGCAACATCGGGAGGTCAAATCCCGGATCGCTATGCTAGGGTTCCATGTTCCGACCGATCCACAGGAGACCTGGTGCCTCACTCATTTACGCGGCGGCATTTCGCCAAACTCGCTGGCTCGCTACCGCTCGTACCTGCCGTGGCGTCCGCGCAAGCCACCGTCATCACACCAGACTCGCGGCGTTTCCCACCCGACTTCGTGTGGGGCACCGCCACTTCGGCCTACCAGATCGAGGGCTCGGTGACGGCCGAAGGCCGCGGCCCTTCGATCTGGGATCGCTACGCTCACTTGCCCGGCAAGATCCACGGCAACGACCACGGCGACCATGCCAGCGACCATTTTACACGTTACAAGGAAGACGTCGCGCTGATGAAGGCGCTGGGCGTCACCGCCTATCGCTTCTCGATCGCGTGGCCGCGGGTGTTTCCCGATGGCAATGGCGAGCCAAATCCGAAGGGAATGGATTTCTACAATCGTCTCGTGGACGAATTGCTGGCCAATGGCGTCGCCCCCTACGCCACACTCTATCACTGGGACCTGCCGCAATCGTTGCAGGACCGTGTCGGCGGTTGGCAATCGCGCGACACCGCTCAGGCCTTCGGCGCCTATGCCGGCTACGTCGCCCAAAAGATCAGTGACCGCGTCAAGCACATCTTCACCATCAATGAGAGCGCGACCTTCATCGATTTCGGTTACGGCAGCGGGCCGGTCGAGATGGCACCCGGCCTGAAACTGCCACAGGCCGAACTCAACCAGTTGCGTCACAACGTGCTGCTCGGCCACGGCCTCGCCGTTCAGGCGATCCGCGCCAGCGGCCACGCTGACACCAAGGTCGGCCCGGCGGAAAACATCGTCGCCTGTGTCCCGGCGATTGCCACACCGCAAAATATACGAGCCGCCGAAATCGCGACCCGCGAAATGAACGGCGGCTATCTTACGGCGATGCTGGAGGGCCGGTACACTGACGCTTTCCTGGCCTATGCCGGTCGCAACGCGCCAAAGTTTACCGCCGACGACATGAAGATCATTTCGTCGCCGCTCGATTTTGTCGGCATCAATGTCTATATGCCGCAGCATTATGTGGTCGCGTCCGAGGACCCGAACGGCTTTTCATTGCTGCCCTTCCCGCGTTCGTTTCCGCATATGGAGTCCGACTGGCTCCGCATGGGCCCGGAGGCGATGTACTGGGCACCGCGTCTGCTGGCCAGGAACTGGGACGTCAAGGCGATCTATATCACCGAGAATGGCACATCGGGCGCGGATAAGATGAGCGCCGACGGCCGCGTCATCGACCTCGACCGCATCATGTATCTGCGCAACTATCTTACGCAGCTGCAGCGCGCGACCGCCGAGGGCGTACCGGTGAAAGGCTACTTCCTGTGGAGCCTGATGGACAATTTCGAATGGGCCGATGGCTACGCCAAACGCTTCGGCCTGTACCATGTCGATTTCGACAGCCAGCGCCGCACGCCCAAGCTCAGCGCGGAATTCTACCGCCAGACCATCGCGGCCAACCGGCCGATGTGAACACTTGATGTGAACACTTATTGGCGCTGACGCCGCGCAATAAATGGCGAGCGGAGACAGCCTAGAAGCACAGATTGGTGACAACGTTGCCGCGTTTGTCCTTGATCACATACGGACATTTTGCGCGCTCGAGCGCTTTTTTAGCGTCCTCGTCGCCGAGCGCGGCCGCCCGTTCGTAATAGGCCTTGGCCGCGCCGGAATCAGAAGCCCCGCCGCGACCGCTCTGGGCGAAGGCGCCCATCCGCTCCAGCGCACCGGGATGGTTTTGCGCCGCCGCCTTCTCGAACAACACGCGCGCGGCGGCATCGTCCTTCGGGCCGCCGATGCCTTCGGACAACAGCAGGCCAAGCTGATATTGCGCCTCGGCATTGGTTTCAGCGCCCTTTGCCAACAGCGCACGCGCGCGAACCGGATCGGCCGGTGCACCGCCGCTCGACAGCGCCGCGAGATTGCTGGCGCCGCGCGGATTGCCGGCTTCGGCCGCGCGTTCGAACAATTTGCGCGCCTGAGCCTCATCCTTGCCGATTGCCGATCCCGTACCATAGGCCACGCCCAACTCGATCATGGCCGACGTGCTGCCCTTGTCGACGGCCTTGCGCCAGGCAGCGATGGCTTCCGCCATTTGCTGGTTCGCGGCATAGGCGCGGCCGAGCTGATAAAGCGCCCGGCGTGAACCCGACGCCGTCCGGCAGAACTTGATCGCGGTAGTCAGGTCCGTGTGGGCGATTTCCGCCACGCCCTTGACGTCGGCGGGCTTGTCCGGATCGGTGGGGTCGGCGGCAAGCCGATCGCACAGAACAAGATCCGCCGATTGCGCGTGAACTTTGTCACAGCTCGCACCTAATACAGCCGCGACGGCGACGCCGAGCATCCATACACTTGCAATTGCGCCCAGAGGGTATCTCATCAGATCGAATACATGTCCTTGTGCCGCCGGTACGTGGTTTCAACCAATCTTAAAGCTGGTGGTACTCATCTGCAAGCAACGTGCTATCAGCTTTCGCCGCCGCGGGACCTGAGTTAGCAATTGCGGCCTGATAGATCGTCCAGGAATGAGGTGTATGGTCCTTCGCATTGCCGCGGTCCTGTTGACGACTATCTTCTGGTTCGCTGCCAGTCCGATGGCGGCGCAGGAATCGGCCAGCTTTGAAGCCGCCGCGCGCGCGCGCGGTACGCCTGACATCCCCGGTCTCAACATCGTCTGGCTGACGCCCTGGGGCGACCTCGCGCAGGCGCGCGATTGGCGCAACATCATCGTCCATCAGAGCGAGGGAGCCGTCGGTTCGGCCTATCGCGCGGCGCTGGCACAATCGCAAAAGCCAGCGCGACGCGGCGTGACCATCTGGGTGGAAACCGACGGCACAGTGTATTGGGCCGTCGCCGAGTTTGCGGTGCCTAACCACATCAACAACGGCAACCGCCGCGACAACAAGTTCATCGACAACGCACCGACCTTCCAGCAGATCGAGAACGACAATTCGATCGGCGTGGAATTCGTCGGCAACTACCCCAATGTGCGGCGACCGGTCACTGTCGCGCAAACAGCCGCCTGGCAGATCCTGGTGCGGGTGCTGCGAAGCCGCTACGGCATTCCCGATAGCCGCGTCTACGCGCATAACTGGATCGACTACAAGGACAGCCGCTACTGCGAGGGCTGCGATCTGGCCCGGCTTGCGCGGTCTCCCGGGATCGAAACGGCGCGCGCCCAAATCTCTCCCTAAGCCTCTCCGCGCAATTGTCGGATAGGCATCATAGTCTTTGTATGCGACCATCGTGAAAACGAGGACTCGCGGTGCACAGACGATACCATGGCGTTAATATTCCTACCGAAATCGTCCGAACCATCGTGGCCGTGTCGGAAACCGGCAGTTACAGCAAGGCGGCGACCCGTCTCGGCCTGAGCCAGCCCGCGGTGAGTGCCCAGATCAAACGCATCCAGAGCATGATCGGCGGACCAATTTTCGAAAAAACGCTCCACGGCGTAAGCTCGACGAGGCTTGGAACGCTGATTCTGCATCAGGCGCGCAAGGTGCTGGAAGCCAATGACCAGCTGCTGATGATGGGTGGCAGCGCCGAAGAACCGCAGTCGGTGCGACTGGGCATCACCAGCCTCCTGATCAAGAATTTCCTACTCACCCAGACGGCCGGCAGCCTTGCCGGAATGGTGATCTACGGCGACGTCTCCGGCGTAATCAAGAAGGGGCTGCTGGACGGCTTCGTCGACATCGCCTGCATGTTCGACACCCCGGATTATGCACCGGAACTTGCGTCCTGCCTGGTGCAGGAATCCGATGAACCGATGGCGTGGGTGCAGGCGAAGAATTTCGTACTTAGTCCGGGGTTGCCGATCCCAGTGATCAACTGGCCCGGCGCAGTCACCGATGACGCCATGATCGCGGCCTTGAAAGCACGCAGCGTCAACTTCAAGGTCACCTTCAGCAGCCCCGACCCTTATGCCCGGCTTACCGCCGTCGAGGCCGGGCTTGGCCTCGCCGCCATGCCCCAGCGCATCATCCCGCCTGAGCTGGTACGGGCCCGCGAAACCTATCTGCCGGAACTGCCGGCGCTAAAGCTTCTGCTTTGCGCACGCAACGGACTCCGCGGTAAGTCGGGCGAAGGTATGTTGGCACAGCTGACGTCGGCGTTCTTTCAAACGTCTCCTGTCGGAGCGTGACCTGGTCGGACAGTTAGGCCGGACGAAACCGTCCTCGAACAGTTGGGATCCACCAGCTAACGCAATGCAGCGTCCACCTGACGGCGCTCCTCAAACCCATCTTCCCGTGCGATCCCTTTCATGTTGCGATGCAGCATCGCCGGGAGCAGGATCATTCGCATTTCACTTCCCATTCTCGCCCTGGCGGCCGCGTCATTCGGTATCGGCACCACCGAATTCGTCATCATGGGCCTGTTGCCCGATGTCGCCCGCAGCCTCGCGGTGACGATCCCGCAGGCGGGCTACCTCGTCTCCGGCTACGCGATGGGCGTGGTGGTCGGCGCGCCGCTCGTGGCCATCGCCACGGCCCGGCTGCCGCGCAAGACGGCACTGCTGGCGCTGATGGCGGTTTTCATTATCGGCAATATCGGCTGCGCGCTGGCGCCCGATTACTGGCTGCTGATGGGGGCGCGTGTCCTGACCGCATTCGCGCACGGCGCCTTCTTCGGCATTGGCGCGGTAGTTGCCCGTGATCTGGTACCGCGGGAGCAGCGCACCCAGGCCGTTTCGCTGATGTTCGCGGGCCTGACGCTGGCGAACGTGCTCGGTGTTCCGTTCGGGACCGCGCTCGGACAGGCCGCCGGCTGGCGCGCCGCGTTCTGGGCGGTGGTGGCGATCGGACTGGTCGCCGGACTCGCGATCATCCGCTTTGTACCTTCTGGCATGCCGGGCACACGCGGCGGGCTGACCAGCGAATTCCGTGCGCTCGGACGCTGGCCGGTCATGCTGCCGATGCTGATCTCCACCACGGCCTCAGTCAGCATGTTCACGCTGTTCACTTACATCACGCCGCTGCTCGAGGAAGTCACCGGACTGACGCCGCATGGCGTTACCGGCGCCCTGCTCGCGATCGGCGTCGGCCTCACCGTCGGCAATCTGATCGGCGGCCGGCTTGCCGATCGCAACCTGCTGAAGACGGTAATCGGTGCCTTCGCCGGCCTTGTCGCAGTGCTGATCTTGCTGTCATTTGTCAGCCGCTCGCCGATCCCGACGATGGCGCTGCTGATCCTGTGGGGCGGGCTGGCCTTTGCGCTGGTGTCACCGCTGCAGATCTGGGTGGTGGATGCCGCCACCGACGCGCCCAACCTCGCCTCGACCTTGAACCAGGGCGCCTTCAATCTCGGCAACGCCACCGGTGCCTGGCTCGGCGGCGCGGCGTTGAATGCCGGGGTGCATTATGCGCAGCTTCCGCTGCTCGCCGCCCTCGTCGCGGCAATTGCGCTGGCCATGGTACTGAGCACCTTCGCCAATCGCCGCGTCCTGCCGGTGCAGGTGAGTCCGGCGGAATAGCGAACCAACGCGCGATCATGCGCGACATTTTTTAGGAATTATCCGGTGGCCCTGCGGCGTGACAGTTTTGCCTTTACGGCCTTCCTCGGTACTTTGACGGCGCTGCCGCCCTTGTCGATCGACATGGGATTGCCCGGACTGCCCGCGATCGAATCGACGTTCGCGGATGCGGCGGGACGCGGACCGCTGACGCTCAGCCTGTTTCTGGCCGGCTTTGCGATCTCGCCGCTGATCTGCGGTCCGCTCGCCGATCGCTTCGGCCGTCGCGCCATCCTGCTCGACGGGCTGCTGCTGTTCTCGATCGCAGCCGGCGCCTGCGCATGGGCGCCATCATTCAGCATTTTGCTGATCTGCCGGATGCTACAGGGGCTGGCAGCCGGAGCCTGCGCCATCCTGCCCTTCGCTATCGTGCGCGACCTGTTCGAAGACACCACCGCGCGCCATCAACTGTCGCGGATCGCGGCGGTTCTGGGCGTCGCACCGATGATCGCGCCGGTGCTCGGCGGCTGGGTGATGACGGTCAGCGGCTGGCGAATGATCTATGCGATACAGGCCGCCACCGGCGTGCTGCTACTGATCGTCGCCATCATGACCCTGGACGAGTCGCAGCCGGTCGAGAAGCGCCGGTCGCTGAACCCGGCGCAACTGATCGACAGTTACCGGAACGTGCTCACCGACCGCGCCTTCCTCGGCTATGCGCTGCTCTACGCTTTTGCCTTTGCCTGCATGTTCGGCTTCATCTCGGGCGCACCGTCGGTGCTGATCGGAAGTCTTGGCCTGTCTACCACCGCGTTCTCGCTGCTGTTCGGGCTGACCTCGTGCGGCGTTCTGGTCGCCTCGCTGGTCAGCGGAGAACTCAGCAAACGTCATGTCGCATCCCGCAGGATCGTCGCCGGCGGTCTGGCGCTGATGGCCGCCAGCGCCATGGCGGCGCTGGCTTTGGTGCCGGCCGGCGCGGTGACGGTACTAACCTTGATGCCGCTAATGGCGCTGACGCTATTTGCTTTCGGCATCATCGCGCCCAGCACCAACCACGAGGCGCAGCAGAACCTGCCCCATGTCGCAGGTTCCGCGGCCGGCGTGATGCGCTGCCTGCAGATGACGATGGGCGCCTTCGCCAGCGCCATGATCGCGGTGTTCGAACCGTTCGGACATCCGGCGCTGGTGATGACCGGCCTGATGGCGGTCATGGCACTTGCCGCCGGTGCAATCTATCTGTGGTTGCTGCCGCCGCCCCGTGACGGAACCCCGACCGGGCAAGCGGCCTTAACGTAACTCGGGCAGGATTGCCGTCGCGCGATCCGCGGCCCAATGGATTCTACAGGAGCTGTCCATGAACGGAAAAATCATCGTCATTACGGGCGCATCAGGTGCGTTGGGTCGAGTGGTCGTCGACATGGCGATATCGCGCGGAGCAATCGTCGCAGCGATCGATCACGCATCGAAAACGCCAGCCTCGACGGTAAAACTATTCCAAATCGGCGGCATCGATCTGTCCGAGGCCGCGCAGGCGGAGCGGGCCGTCGCGGTCGCCGTCGCGCAGTTCGGCCGGATCGACGTGCTGATCAATATCGCCGGCGCCTTTACCTTCGAGACGATTTGCGATGGCAGTAATGATAGCTGGGAGTGGATGCACCGGCTCAACCTGCTGACGGCGCTGAACGCATCGCGCGCGGCTATCCCGCATCTGCTGGCGTCGAAAGCCGGGAGGATCGTCAATATCGGCGCGATCGGCGCGCTGCAGGCCGGCGCCGGCATGGGGCCCTACGCCGCCTCGAAGGCCGGCGTGCATCGCTTGACGGAAACGCTCGCGGCCGAGCTGAAGGGCAAGGTCACCGTCAACGCGGTGCTGCCCTCGACCATCGACACGCCGGCCAACCGCCGCGACATGCCGGATGCCGATTTTTCGAAATGGGTGACGGCGAAAGAACTCGCCGAGGTGATCTTGTTCCTGGCGAGTGACGCGGCCAGCGCCGTCACCGGTGCGCTGCTGCCGGTGAGTGGCAGGGTGTGAACGCATAGCCCGGATGAGCGAAGCGACATCCGGGACAAAGCAAGTTGCGCCGGCAGATGTCGGGAGTTTGATTTGTCGTAGCGCTGTCCCCGGATTTCGCTTCGCTCACCCGGGCGACAGGAAAGCTCGCGGCGATCGCGCCGCGAGCTTTATCAATCAGGCCTTGTTCTTCTTGCCGAATGCCGGCTTGGCGAAACCCTCGCCGCCTTCGCGCTTGGCCTTGGCAATGTATGGCGGCTTTTCCGCGCGCGGCTTCTTGAATGCCGGCCGATCACCCGCCGGCTTGTCGTAGCTCGGCTTGCCCTCATAGCGCGGCTTGTCGCCGGCATAGGGCTTGCGATCGCCTTGCGGCTTGTCGTTCCAAGACTTCTCCTTGTAGGACGACTTGTCCTTGAAGTCCGGCCGGTCACCATCGGAGGTCTTGCCATAGCTCGGCTTGCGCTTGGCGTTCGAATAGTCGCGGTCTTCCGGGTTCGGCCGGCTCGAGGCGATCGCGCCTTCCGGACCGTTCGGCAGCGGCTCGATACGAATGTTGTCTTCCTTGTCCGGCCGCTTGACCATCACCAGGAATTTCTCGACCGCCGCGGCCGAGATCTCGAACTCGGAATTGGCGTCGTAGATCTTGATCGCGCCGATGTCGTTCTTCTCGATGCCGCCACGACGGCAGATCATCGGCAGCAGCCAGCGGGCCTCGGCGTTCTTCTGACGGCCGATGGCGGCACGGAACCACATCGAGCCCTCGCCCATGCTTTCGCGCGGCTTCGACTTCGGCCGGGACTCGCGCGGCGCGGTGCGATCCTGTCCACGGGAGTCGCGGTCATTGCGCGGGGCGCTGCGATCTTCGCGGCCGCGGAACGTGCCGGGATCCTGCACCTCTTCCGGCGCCGGCAGACGGGCGCGATAAAGTCGCGCGAGAGCGGCAGCGATATCCTCGGCCGAACGCTCGGCGAGCATGGCGCGGGCCAGCGTCAGATCTTCCTCGGTGGATTCCTCGGTGAACAGCGTGTCCTTCAACATGCGCTGCTGATCGAGGGTGCGGATTTCCTCCACGGTCGGCGCGGAGCCCCACACCGCATCGATGCCGCCGAGATTGAGCAGCAATTCGGCACGACGCTTGCGCGCGGGCGGCACCAGCAGAACGCTGATGCCTTTCTTGCCGGCGCGACCGGTGCGGCCGGAGCGATGCTGCATGACTTCGGCGTCGTTGGGCAGATCAGCATGAATGACGAGGCCGAGATTCGGCAGATCGATGCCGCGGGCGGCGACGTCGGTCGCGACGCAGACGCGGGCGCGGCCGTCGCGCAGCGCTTGCAGCGCCGAGGTGCGCTCGTTCTGGGTCAGTTCACCGGAGAGAGCGACGACGGAGAAGCCGCGCTCCTGCAGCACGGTCTGCAGATGACGGACGGCGTTGCGGGTGTTGCAGAACACGATGGTGCTGGGCGATTCGAAATAGCGCAGCACGTTGACGACGGCATGGTCGACGTCGTGCGGCGAAATCCGGATCGCGCGATATTCGATGTCGGAATGGCCACCATCGGCGCCGGCCACTTCAACGCGAAATGCCTGCTGCTGGTACTGCTTGGCCAGCGCGACGATGCCGCGCGGCAGGGTTGCCGAGAACAGCAGCGTGCGGCGGGTGGCCGGGGTGGTCTTGAGGATGAACTCCATGTCTTCGCGAAAACCCATGTCGAGCATTTCGTCGGCTTCGTCGAGCACGACGGCCTTGAGCTGCGAGACATCGAGGCGGTTGCGACGAAGATGGTCGCAAAGCCGGCCGGGGGTGCCGACGACGATATGCGCGCCTTCGGCGATGTCGCGCTGCTCCTTG
>JACMOT010000044.1 GCA_014377915.1 Tardiphaga sp. | reverse complement strand
CGGCCTCGGCCGGGCGCAGCCTTTGAGCGCGCGCGACCGCGAAATTGCCGAAGCGCTCGGCCCGGTACTGGCGGGCCGGGGTCTGGTGCTGGTAGGATTGGACGTTATCGGGGATTACCTGACCGAAGTGAACGTCACCAGCCCGACCTGCTTCCAGGAGATTACCGACCAGACCGGGTTCGACGTGGCGGCGATGTTCATCGACGCCCTCGAGCGGCAGGTTTTACAGCAGGTTCCGGAAAAATAATATGGTAGGCATTTTACTGTTGACCCACGCGCCGCTCGGCAAGGCCTTCATCGAGGCGGTGGCCCACGTGTTCCGCGGCCCGACCGAGCGTTTCGAAGCGATCGATGTCGGCGCCGACCAGGACATCGCCGAGGTGCACGAGCTGGCGCGCGCATCGATCGCTCGCCTCGACGACGCCAGCGGCGTGCTGGTGATCACCGACATCAAGGGCGGCACGCCGTCGAACTGCTGCAATTCGCTGGCGGTGCCGGGCCAGGTCGAGGTGATTGCCGGCATCAGCCTGCCGATGCTGCTGCGCGCCATCACCTACCGGCGCGACAGCCTCGACGTGGTGGTGGAAATGGCGCTGGCCGGCGCCCAGAGCGGGGCGGTACGGGTCGATAACCGGATCCGGGTCGGACCGGAATAAACAATAAGCGGTGGTGCGATGCATCCATCCTGTGCGGCGTGGTTTTTGTGTGACTGAGAAGATAAAAACATGATTCAACAAGAATTAGAAATCGTCAACAAGCTGGGCCTGCACGCGCGCGCCTCCGCCAAGTTCACCCAGCTCGCGGCAAAATACAAGAGCGAGATCTGGCTGACCCGCAATGGCCGCAGGGTCAACGCCAAGTCCATCATGGGCGTCATGATGCTCGCCGCCGGCAAGGGCGCCAAGGTCACCCTGGAAGCCGACGGCGTTGATGAAGCCGACGCGCTCGAAGCGCTCACCGCGCTGATCGGCGACAAGTTCGGCGAAGGCGAGTAAGCCTGGTGTACGCCCCGCGCTATCCCAACACAGGACCCTCGATGGCTTCGTTTACGCTTCACGGCATCCCGGTCTCGCGCGGCATCGCGATCGGCCGCGCCCATTTGCTCACGCCGGCCGCCCTCGACGTCAAGCACTACCTGGTCGCCGAGGAGCAGCTCGAAGCGGAGGTGCGCCGGCTGCAGCACGCCATTGCCGAAGTCCACCGTGGCCTGCAGGCGCTGTGGACCGACCTGCCGCGCGATGCGCCGACGGAATTGGGCGCCTTCATCGACGTCCATGCGCTGATCCTGTCGGACCCGATGATTTCGGAAGCGCCGCTCGACATCATCCGCACCCGCCACTACAACGCCGAATGGGCGCTGGTGACCCAGATCGACGAGCTGTCGGCGCAATTCGACGAGATCGAGGACGAGTACCTGCGCGAGCGCAAGGCTGACATTCAGCAAGTCGCCGAGCGCGTGCTGAAGGTGCTGATGGGGACAGCGCTGCTGACGCCGCCGCGCTTGCCGAGCGACGAGTACCAGCCGCAGATGATCGTCATTGCCCACGACATTTCGCCGGCCGACATGCTGCAGTTCCGCGACCGCTCCTTCATCGGCTTCGTCACCGACGTCGGCGGTCAGAACTCGCATACGGCGATCGTCGCGCGCTGCCAGGCCAACCCGGCCGCGGTCGGCATGTCGCAGGCGTCGCAGCTCATCGAGCAGGACGACTG
>JACMOT010000043.1 GCA_014377915.1 Tardiphaga sp. | reverse complement strand
TATCGCCAAACGTGTTCTCGATCATGGTCAGCCGCTTGAAGTAGTGGCCGATCTTGTACTCCATGGTCATGCCGACGCCGCCATGCAGCTGGATCGACTGCTCGCCGACGAACTTCAGCGATTTGCCGATCTGCACCTTGGCCGCCGACACCGCCGTGGCGCGCTCCTTGGCGTCGTCGAAGTCGCTTGCCATGGTCGCGAACATCGCCATCGACCTCGCCTGCTCCACCGCCACGAACATATCGGCGGCGCGATGCTGCAGCACCTGGAACGTGCCGATGGCGACGCCGAACTGGGTGCGGGTCTTGAGATATTCGACGGTGGAACGCAGCGACTCATTCATCTCGCCGACGGCCTCGGCGCACAGCGCGGTGCGGGCGGCGTCGACCACGGTTTCGACCAGCGGCAGGCCGTTGGCGGGATCGCCGATCGCCGCATCCGCGCCGACCTCCACCGACGTGAAGGTGATGTTGGCGGCATGCAGGCCGTCCTGGGTCGGATAGCCCTTGACGCTGACGCCCTTGGCAGTGGCTGGCACCAGGAACACGCCGACGCCGTCGCGGTCGCGCTGGGCTCCCGCGGTACGCGCCGTGACAATCAAAGTGTCGGCATTCTCGCCGTTCAATACCACGAACTTCTCACCATCGATGGTCCAGCCATTCGCGGTCTTCCTCGCCGACGTGGTGACGTCGCCAAGGTCGTAGCGCGAGTTCTTTTCCAGTTGTGCGAAGGCCAGGGTCTTCGAGCCGTCAATGATCGACGGGATGTAGGCCTGCTTCTGAGCCGCCGAACCGCCGCGGCGCAGGAACCCACCGCCAAGAATCACCGTGGCGAGATACGGCTCGACCACCAGCGCCTTGCCGAGGGATTCCATCACGATCATGGTTTCCACGGCGCCGGCGCCGAATCCGCCGTCCTCCTCGGTGAACGGAAGGCCGAGCAGGCCCTGCTCCGCGAGCTTGCTCCACACCGATTTGCTCCAGCCGCCCTTTTCTGCGCGGTACTTCTTGCGGCTGTCGAAATCGTAAGACGCCTTCAGCAGGCCGTCGACGCTATCCTTGAGAAGACGCTGCTCCTCCGAGAGATCAAAATCCATTGTTCCGTTTCCTCAGGTCAAAAAGCGATGCGCATGCGGGTCTTTTTGTCATTCCGGGGCGCGGCCGACGCCAGCAAACCGCGAACCCCAGCCACTCCGATTGGAGTGGCTGGGAATCCCGAGATGGGACGATAAACATCTCGAGGTTCCGGGTTCGCTCGAGCTTCGCTCTCGCGCCCCGGAACGACAGAGAATTACAGCCCCAGCACGGCCTTGGTGATGATGTTGCGCTGGATCTCGTTGGAGCCGCCGTAGATCGAGACCTTACGGTTGTTGAAGTAGCTCGGCGCGATCTGCGCGGTCCACTCCATCGCCTCGTTGCTGCCGTCGTCGCCATGCTCGTCATAGGGCGCGGCGAACGGGCCGATCACTTCCATCAGCAACTCGGTGGTCGCCTGCTGGATTTCCGAGCCCTTGATCTTCAGCACCGACGACGCCGGATTGGGCTTGCCCTTGCCGTGCTTGCCTTCGTCGGCGACGACACGGAGCTGGGTCAGTTCGAGCGCCTTCAGCTCGATCTCGACCATCGCCAGCTTCTCGCGGAATTTCTGGTCTTCCATGACAGGCTTGCCGTTCGACTCGACCTTGCCAGCGAGTTCCTTGATGCGACGAATCCGCTCCTTGGAAACGCCGACGCGGGCGATCCCGGTGCGCTCGTTGCCGAGCAGGAACTTGGCGTAGTCCCAACCCTTGTTCTCCTCGCCGACGAGATTCTCGTAGGGTACCTCGACATCATCGAAAAACACTTCGTTGACTTCGCGGCCGCCATCGATGGTGACGATCGGGCGCACGGTGATGCCCGGACTCTTCATGTCGACCAGAATGAAGGAAATGCCGGACTGCTTCTTGGCGGCGGGGTCGGTGCGGCACAGGCAGAAGATCCAGTCGGCATATTGGGCCAGCGTGGTCCAGGTCTTCTGGCCGTTGATGATCCACTTGTCGCCCTTGCGTTCGGCCTTGGTCTTCAGTGAGGCCAGATCCGAACCGGAACCGGGTTCGGAGAAGCCCTGGCACCAGAAATCCTCGACGCTGGCAATGCGCGGCAGGAAGCGCTTCTTCTGCGCCTCGCTGCCGAACGTATAGATCACCGGGCCGACCATGCTGACGCCGAAAGCCAGCGGCGCCGGCGCGGGGGCGAGCTGCAATTCCTCGTTGAAGATATAATGCTGCACGGATGACCAGCCGGTTCCGCCATATTCTTTCGGCCAGTGCGAAACGCCCCAGCCCTTGTCATTGAGAATGCGCCACCACGCCACCATCTCGTCCTTGCCGATGTGACGGCCTTCCTGCATCTGCTTGCGCGTCGATGCCGGCACGTTGTCCCGGAAGAACGCCCGCACTTCGTCGCGAAACGCGATTTCTTCGTTGCTGAAGTTGAGATCCATCGAATCCTCCTGTGAGCGAAATCAAATGATGTCTTGTTGTCGTTCCGGGATGCGACAGACAGCGAAGCTGGCTGGCGCAGGCCCGGAGCCTCGAAATGATTGAACATCTCGAGGTCGCGGGCTCGCTCGGGCCGCGCCCTCACGCCCCGGGACGACAGGCTTAATGCACGATCTCAAATAGTCCGGCGGAGCCCATGCCGCCACCAACACACATGGTGACGACCGCGTATTTCGCCTTGCGGCGACGACCTTCGATCAGCGCATGGCCGGTCAGGCGCGCACCCGACATGCCATAGGGATGGCCGACCGAAATCGCGCCGCCATTGACGTTGATCTTGTCGGGATCGATGCCGAGCTTGTCGCGGCAATACAGCACCTGCACGGCAAAGGCCTCATTGAGCTCCCAGAGATCGATGTCCTCAATTTTGAGACCGTGGCGCTTCAGCAGCCGCGGCACCGCGAACACCGGACCGATCCCCATCTCGTCCGGCTCGCAGCCGGCCGAGACAAAGCCGCGGAAGATGCCGAGCGGGGTCAGGCCCTTCTGGGCGGCGAGCTTGTCGCTCATGATCACCGTGGCGGAGGCACCGTCGGAGAGCTGCGAGGCGTTGCCGGCGGTGATGCTGAAACCCTCGCCACGCACCGCCTTGAGGCTGGCAAGGCCTTCGGCGGAGGTTTCCGGCCGCGGGCCTTCGTCCTTCGACAGCGTGATCTCCCTGAAGGTGACCTCGCCGGTGGCCTTGTCGGTCACACCCATCTTGGTGGTGATGGCGGCGATCTCGTCGTTGAACTTGCCGCCCTGCTGCGCCGCCGCGGTGCGGCGCTGGCTCTCCAGCGAGTATTCATCCTGCCGCTCCCGCGAGATGTTATAGCGCTTGGCGACATTCTCGGCGGTGTCGAGCATCGGCATGTAGACGTCCGACTTGATCTTCATCAGTTCGGGATCGACGGTGTGAAACTTGTTGGCATGGTCGTTCTGCACCAGCGAGATCGACTCGCCGCCGCCGCCGACCGCTATCTCGACACCGTCAAAGATCACCGAACGCGCGGCGAGCGCGATCGCCTGCAGGCCGGAAGCGCACTGCCGGTCGATGGTGGTGCCGCCGACGGTAACGGGCAACCCGGCGCGGAGCAGCGCCTTGCGGGCGATATTGCCGCCGGTCGAGCCTTGCTGCAAGGCCGCCCCCATCACGACATCCTCGACTTCGCGGGGATCGATGCCGGCGCGCTTGACCGCATGCTCGATGGCATGGCCGAGCAGCGTGGCGCCTTCGGTGGCGTTGAACGCGCCGCGATAGGCCTTGCCGATTGGGGTGCGTGCGGTGGAAACGATAACAGCTTCGGTCATGGGCGGCCTCCGGTGGCAGTTTGTTGTTGATGGAGAGTTGGCGCGGATTGCAGATCACGCAAGGCGTGACGCGATAATTTTCCGACCGCGGTGCGCGGCAATTCGTCGACGAAATCCATCGCGACCGGCAATTCATGTTTGCCAAGCTTGCCGGTGAGAAACTCGCGGAGATCGTCAATCGTGAATGGTTGCGCGCCAGCGCGCAGCTTGATGAAGGCTTTCGCCGCCTCGCCGCGATAGGCGTCGGCGACGCCGATCACGATCACTTCATGGACCGCGGGATGTTCGTAGATCGCCTGCTCGATCATCTGCGGATAGACGTTGAAGCCGCCGGAGATAATCATGTCCTTCTTGCGGTCGACGATGAAGAAATAGCCATCCGGGTCCATGTAGCCGATGTCGCCGGTGAGAAAATGCTCGCCGACAAATGACGCTGCGCTGTCCTGCTCCCGGTTCCAGTACCCCCTGGTGACATTCGGACCCTTGATGCGGATCTCGCCGCTCTCGCCGGTGGCCAGTACCTTGGCTGGGTCATTGAGCGAAACGATGTCCATTTCGATGCCGGGCATCGCCAGTCCGATCGAGCCCGGCTTGTCCGGCCCGATCGCGGGATGGGCGGTACCTGGCGAACAGGTTTCGGTCATGCCCCAGCCGCTCTTCAGCTTCAACCCGGTCTTGCGCTCGAACAGGCGAGCAACCTCGACCGGCAGCGGCGCGCCACCCGATCCCGCCGACACCAGCGAAGACAGGTCACGGGTCTCCAGCGTCGGATCGCTGGCGATCGCAATCCACATCGTCGGCACGCCGGGAAACACCGTGGCGCGCTTGTTCTCGATGTCGTCGAGCACGGCATTGGCGTCGAACCGCTGGTGCAGCGAGATCACGTCACCGACGCTGAGGCGGCTCAGCAGCACCACGGTGAGCGCATAGATATGAAACAGCGGCAGCACGCAGATCACACGCTCGATGGTGTTGCGTTCAGCCCGCGCAGCCGCTCCCCACAGCGTGTAGATCTCGACCGCCGAGGTGAGATTACCGTGGCTCAGCATGGCGCCCTTCGGCAGGCCGGTGGTACCGCCGGTATATTGCAGCAGAGCGACATCATCGGGCGAGATCGCCGGCCACTGCGGCGGCACGGAAACACCCGCGATGAATTGTTTGAAAGTGACGATCTTCGGATGGTCCGGGAGCGGCGTATGCGGGTTGCCGACCGCGCCCCAATCATCATCGTCGCAGACGATCAACCGGTCGAGCAGGCCCTTGTCGATAAATTTCAGCGCCATCGGCATCAGCGATGCCAGATTAGTGGTCACCAGTATGCGGGCGCCGGAATCACTGAGCTTGTGCGACAACGCGCGCTCGCCATCGAGTGGCGAGAGATGGACGAGACGGGCGCCTGCCTTCAGCGCGCCGAAGAAATTGATCGGATGGTCCGGCGAATTGCCGAGAAACAGCGCGATCGAGGCGCCACGGCCGTAACCGGCGCGCAGGAATGCGGCGGCGGCCACCCCGACCCGCGCCTCGATCTCATTGAAGCTGAGCGGGCGACCACGGAATTCGATCGCGGTGCGATCGCCAAAATTCGCCACCGCCGTCGACAACAGGTCCGGCAGCGTGCCGCGCGCGATCGGCGCATCCCAGCGCAGACCTTTCGGGTAGAATTTTTCGCCAGGATAGGTCATCGAAATGCCTGCTGTTCGGCTTTTCCGCTGGCCGTCCCCGCGAAGGCGGGGACCCATAACCACCGGAGAAGAGGAGAACGACGATTAACTTCACCGCGACCAGCCGAAAACACGGAGGCTATGGGTCCCCGCCTTCGCGGGGACGACATATCGAGAGGACCACGTGTCAACGCAATCGCCTCCATCAAGACTTAGCCCTTGGCCAGCGATGCAAAGGTCTTGTCTTCATCGGCGAGGCGCTTCAGCAAAGCCGACGGTTCGAGCGAGGGGTCGTTGGTCTGCTTAGCGTAGACCGACAGCCGCTCGGCGATGTGCTTGAGACTGACCTGGTCGGCGTAGAACATCGGGCCGCCGCGGAAGATCGGCCAGCCATAGCCATACAGCCAGATCACGTCGATGTCGCTGGGGCGCGACGCGACCTTCTCTTCGAGAATCCGCGCGCCCTCGTTGATCATCGGATACATCATGCGCTCGAGAATCTCCTCGTCGCTGACGATGCGGCGGGTGAGGCCCAGGCTCTTGCAGGTGTCGTCGATCAACTTCTCGACTTCCGGATCGGGGATCGGCGCGCGCGAGCCCGCTTCGTACTTGTAGTAGCCCTTGCCGGTCTTCTGGCCGTTACGACCGGCTTCATACAGCCCGTCGGCGATCGGCGACTTGATGCCGCGATCCTGGCGCGAACGCCAGCCGATATCGAGGCCGGCGAGGTCGCCCATCGCGAATGGTCCCATCGGCATGCCGAATTTGGTCACCACGGCATCGACCTGCTGCGGCAGCGCGCCTTCGAACAATAGCTTCTCGGACTGTTTCGAGCGGGCCGCGAGCATGCGGTTGCCGACAAAGCCATCGGCAACGCCGACCACGGCCGGCACCTTGGCGATTTTCCGCGCCACGGCGACGGGGGTCATCAGCGCATCCGGCGCGGTCTTGTCGGCGCGGACGATCTCGCACAGTTTCATGACGTTGGCCGGCGAGAAGAAGTGCATGCCGAGCACGTCCTGCGGACGCTTCGTGACTTTCGCGATCTCGTCGATGTTCAGATAGGAGGTGTTGCTGGCCAGCACGGCGCCGGGCTTGGCATAGGCGTCGAGCGCAGTGAAGACTTCCTTCTTGATCGCCATGGTCTCGAACACGGCCTCGATGATCAGGTCGGCATCCTTGACGTTCTCCAGACCAACCACGCCGGTGATCAGGGCCATCCGCTTGGCCGGCGCGTCGGCGGGAATGCCGCCACGCGCGGCGGTGGCATCGTAGTTCTTTTGCATGATGCCCATGCCGCGCTTGAGCTGCTCCTCGCCGGTCTCGATCAAGGTCACGGGAATGCCGGCATTGGCGAACGACATCGCAATGCCGCCGCCCATGGTACCGGCGCCGATGATGGCAACGCGCTCGACCGGACGCGGTTTTGTGCCTTCCGGCACGTTCTGCACCTTGGCCGCTTCACGCTCGGAGAAGAACGCGTAACGCTGCGCCTTCGACTGGTCGCCGGCAACCAAGCGCAAGAAGCTTTCGCGCTCCTTCTTCAACGCTTCATCGAACGGCAGATCGAGCGTCCAGCTCACCGCTTCGGCACAGGCGAGCGGCGCGTCGAGGCCACGATTCTTCTTGTTGGCCGCGGCGGCCGCATTGGTGAACAGCGTACGATCGGCCTTGGCGGCGGCGAGCTTGGAATCATCGTTGCGCAGGACGCGCAGCGGACGATTCTCGGCGATCACCTTGCGCAAAAAGGCCTCGGCGCCAGCGGCCGGGCCTTCGACGATCTCCTCGATCAGGCCGTGCTTCAACGCTTCGGCGGCGCCAATCGGATCGCCGGTGACGATCATCTTCACGCCGAGCTCAGGACCGACCGCGCGCGGCAGGCGCTGGGTGCCACCGGCGCCGGGCAGCAGGCCGAGCTTCACTTCGGGCAGGCCAAGTTTTGCCTCTTTCGTGGCAACACGAAAATGACAGCCGAGCGTGATCTCGAGACCGCCGCCGAGCGCGGTGCCGTGGATCGCGGCCACCACCGGTTTACCGCAATTCTCAATTTCCGCGATGACCTCATTCAGCCCCGGCGACTGCGGCGGCTTGCCGAATTCGGTGATATCAGCCCCGGCAATAAAGGTGCGACCGGCGCAGGCCAGCACGATGCCCTTCACTTCAGGATCGGCGGCGGCGGCCTTGATGCTTTCGAAAATGCCGCGGCGAACCGCCGCACTCAAGGCGTTCACCGGAGGCGAGTTGACCGTGACAACCGCAATCACATCATGACGTTCGAGCTTGACGACATCGTTCACGGCATTCTCCTTGGACAGTGTTATCGTTGATTTCGCAGTGCGAAATTTAATTCCACATCTTGACAGCGAGGGTTATTTTGAAGAGCGTCCCTTGTCAACGAGGGTCGCGCCAAACTCCATGAAACGTCCGGGAAAAACGCCCAGTAAGACCGCGACGGATCGCAGTTTCGTCGTCGCGCTCGCGCGTGGCCTCGACGTGTTGCGTGCATTTCGTCCCAATGACGGGCTTCTCGGCAATCAGGAGATCGCGGCCCGCACGAATTTACCAAAGCCAACCATTTCGCGATTGACCTATACGCTCACCAAACTCGGCTACCTTACACAGGTCCCGCGGTTCGAGAAGTATCAACTGGCGCCAGCAGCCATGGCCCTGGGGTATGCCGCACTTGCGAACCTGGGCGTTAAGCATCTTTCGGAGACCTTCCGTGACGATTTGATGCGGCAGACCGGCGGCGCCGTGGCGGTGGGGGCGCGCGATCGTCTCAGCATGATCTATTTCGGCCAGAGCCGTTCCAGCCTGACGGTGGGCGTTCAGCTTGACGTAGGCTCGCGCATCCCGATCGCCACCACGGCGATGGGTCGTGCCTATTTCTGGGCCTTGCCGGATGACGAACGCGCGCAGTTATTGCGAGAATTCCGCGAACACTATGGCAGCCGCTGGTCGAAGATGCGCGACGGCCTCGAACGCGCCGGCGAAATGGTGCAGCAGCAAGGCTTCGTGATCTCGGCAGGCGAGTGGCAGGACGATGTGCACGCCGTCGGTGTAGCTCTAAAGTTGAATGACGGAACGGGGCCATATGCGTTTAATTGCGGCGCGCCGGCTTTTCGATTCACGGAAGAACGCCTGCGCACCGACATTGGACCTCGCCTGTTGGCGATGGTAGGGAACATCGAAGCCGCGCTCGGTGGCCATGCCGCGCCGCCGATCAAAAAATCTGACATCAAAAAAAACAAACCGGGAGGGAAGATTGCTCGTGTCGTTGAAGGGATCAAATAACCTTCGTCGCGATGGCTTGTGGCTTGATGCGCCACACCATGCGATCGAGGTTCGCCGCACATGATGCAGGCACAACTCGCGCAGGCGCCGGCCATGTCGGCTACGCCCTTGCTCGCGGTTCGCGACGTCAGCGTCGTGTTCGGTGGCATCATCGCCTTGGACGGTGTGTCTTTCGACATGCAGGAGGGCCACTTCCTTGGCCTGATTGGGCCGAACGGCGCCGGCAAGACCACTCTTTTTAACTGCCTCAGCCGGCTCTACCAGCCGAGCAAGGGCGACATCCTGCTCGAAGGCGAGAGCATCCTGAAACGCCCGGCGCACAAGATCTCCGAGATCGGCATCGGCCGCACCTTCCAGAACGTCGCATTGTTTCCGAACCTCACGGTGCGCGACAACGTTCGCGTCGGCACCCATGCGCGCACCAACAGCGACATCATCAGCGACTCGCTCCAGCTGCCATGGGTGCGCCGGGGCGAGGCTGACATCAACCGCCGTGTCGATGACATTCTGACCTATCTCGATCTGCACAGCGTCGCCGACACCGTGGTGGCGGGCTTGCCGTTCGGCACCCAGAAGCGCGTCGAACTGGCGCGCGCCCTGGCCGCGGAGCCGAAGATCCTGCTGCTCGACGAACCCGCCGGCGGCCTCAACCACGAGGAAGTCTATATCCTGGGCGACCTGATCCGCCGCATCCGCGACGACCGCGGCGTCACGGTCCTGCTGGTCGAGCATCACATGGGCCTGGTGATGTCGATCGCCGACCACGTGGTCGCGCTGAACTTCGGCAAGAAGCTCGCCGAAGGCACGCCGACCCAGGTGCAGAACGACCCGGAAGTCATCAAAGCCTATCTGGGGAGCAAGGATTCATGACGACCCTTCTGAGCGTCAAGGATCTGCGCGCCTATTACGGCCAGGTGCAGGCATTGCACGGGATGGAATTCGAACTTCGCGAAGGCAGCCTGACTACGCTGCTCGGCGCGAACGGCGCCGGCAAGACCACTACGCTGCGTGCGATCTGCAACATGATCCGCTTCACCGGCTCGATCGAGTTCGAAGGTAGCAAGCTGGTCAACCGTGCGACCGAAAATATCGTGCGGCTCGGTATCGCCCATGTGCCGCAGGGGCGCGGCACATTCACCACCATGACGGTGGAGGAAAACCTGCAGCTCGGCGCCATTACCCGCAAGGACACCAAGGCGGTCAGCTCCGACATCGAGCGGATGTATGATCATTTTCCGGTACTGAAGCAGCGCTACCAGCAGCAGGCCGGCACCTTGTCCGGCGGCGAGCAGCAGATGCTCGCGGTCGCCCGCGCACTGATGCTGCGGCCGCGGCTGATGCTGCTTGACGAGCCCTCCTTCGGCCTCGCGCCGCTGATCGTGCGGGATCTGTTCAAGATCCTCGGCAAGATCAACCGCGAGGACAAGGTCACCATCCTGGTCGTTGAACAAAATGCGCAGTTGGCGCTCGAACTCGCCGACAAGGCCTATGTCATTGAAACAGGACGCATCGTGATGTCCGGCACCGCCGACGAGATCGCGAATAATGAAGACGTCCGTAAATCCTACCTGGGATATTGAGGAAACAGCCATGGAGCTATTTACCAATCAGGTCCTGGCTGGCATCGCCACCGGCGCGATATACGCCTGCATGGCGCTCGCGGTGGTGATGATCTACCAGGCCATCGACCATCTGAATTTCGCGCAAGGCGAAATGGCGATGTTCTCGACCTTTATCGCCTGGCAGTTGATGCAGTGGGGCATCCCCTATTGGGGCGCCTTCGTGCTGACGCTGATCCTGTCTTTTATCGGCGGTGTCGTGATCGAACGGGCCTTGTTCAAGCCGCTGGCCAAGGCGCCGGTACTGACCCACGTTGCCGGCTTCATCGCGCTGTTCGCCATCATCAACAGCGTCGCAGGCCTGCTGTGGGACTTCACCATCAAGCAGTTTCCCACGCCATTCGGCTCCTCGCCGTTCCTCGGCAGCCAGCTGATCTCCACACACCAGGCCGGCATGATCGGCGTCACGCTGGTGCTGCTGACCCTGCTGTTCTTCTTCTTCCGCTACACCCGCGTCGGCCTTGCGATGCGCGCGGCGGCGTCGATGCCGGAATCGGCGCGGCTGGTCGGCATCAATACCGGCTGGATGATCGCTCTGGGCTGGGGCATGGCGGCGGCGATCGGTTCGATCGCCGGCATGCTGATCGCCCCGGTGGTGTTCCTTGAACCGAATATGATGGGCGGCGTACTGATCTACGGCTTCGCCGCGGCGGTAGTCGGCGGGCTGTCGAGCCCGCTGGGCGCGGTGATCGGCGGCTTCCTGGTTGGCATCTTCGAGAACCTGGTCGGCACCTACATTCCCGGCGTCGGCAACGAGCTGAAACTGCCGATCGCCCTGGCGCTGATCATCACCGTGCTGGTCGTCAAACCCAATGGCCTGTTCGGCCGAGCCATCGTGAAGCGAGTTTGATCATGAGCACCGTTCAAGAAGTCGCAACCCTGCCCACCGTCGACGCCGTGCCGAAGAAAGCATTTTCGCTGGCACCACTCGCCTCCGTCGTAGTCCTGGCGCTGCTGATCGCCACGCCATTATTCGTCAAGAACTTCGTCATCTTCCAGATGACGATGTGGCTGATTTACGCCATCGCCGTGCTGGCGCTCAACATCCTGACCGGCGCCAGCGGGCAGTTCTCGCTGGGACAGAGCGCATTCTATGCGCCCGGCGCTTATACGTCCGCGATCCTGATCGAACACGGCAATGTCAATTATGCGCTGACACTGCCGGTCGCGGGCATTATCTGCTTCATCGCCGGATTCCTGTTCGGGCTGCCGGCGTTGCGATTGAGCGGCGTCTATCTGGCGCGGGCGACGTTCGCGCTCGCGGTGGCGATGCCACAGCTGCTCAAGCTCGGCGTGTTCGAGCACTGGACCGGC
>JACMOT010000402.1 GCA_014377915.1 Tardiphaga sp. | reverse complement strand
TTCCCGAAGGTGGTGATCGATGAGGCGCCTCTTGATGAACTCGTGGCCATCGACAGCTAGCTGGATAACCTCCTTCAACCGATCAATCCGATCTTGAGGCCAGCCGCGAAACCGCAGCGCCTCTTCCTCGCCGTCGAGCAGCGGGACATGGCCGCCGTTCTCGGTCTGCCGCTGATAGAAGTCGGCATAGGCCCGGTTGGCCAGGCTATGGTGTTCGGCACTGTGCGGGAACCGCCGTTGGTCGTCGCACGTACGCCCGAGGAGTTCGCCGTAAGCGGTCTTGGCGATGGCCTGAAGTTCGCTTTCGGTCAGTGTCGCGTCGGAAGCCTTGATCTGCTCATTCAGCATCGCCGTTACCAATGACGGCAGGGTCCCGCGTTGAACGCCTATCCACAGTCCGACCGACGGGGGAAGTGTCTCTTCTGCTCGCCTAACCCGCGTCGGCGAGGGCCTTTACAACAAACTCGCCGCCCAGCCGCAATCCGACCGGATTTACGGTGTGGCCGCTGCCGGCGGAGACATGCTCCGACACGTCGATGCCAAGTTTCTCGAGAGCCGCTTTGGCGGCGTGCAGCGCCGCGACTGGCACGACGGGGTCCGCTGAATCGTGGATGAGCATGACGGGCGGCCTGGTCAGGCATTCGCGGGAAAGGCCAGCATCCTCGATGAGCATCCCGGAGTAGCCGACAATGCCCGCCACCATGGTCTGACGCCTGAGCCCGACATGGAGCGCCATCATCGTTCCCTGGCTGAAGCCGACGAGGACGAGGCTCGACTCGGTTAGCCCGTACTGGCTGAGCTTACGGTCGATAAACGCGTTGATCGCCGGCGCCGCCAACGCCGCGCCGGCGGCCAGTGCCTGTGGCGTAAACGCGGTCAATGGCCACCACTGATAGCCGGGGCCGCAGTGCTGAGGGGCGTTCGGCGCGAGGAACAAGGCGTCGGGCAGGGCTCGCCGCCAGTGGGATGCGAGCGAAATCAGGTCGGCACCGCTCGAGCCGTACCCGTGCAGCAGGAGCACGATCTGCTTTGGCGGTCCGCCCGACAGCGGCTGCAAGCTCGAACCGTTGACGATCTTCGACATGACGAGTGGCGTACCCCTTCACCCAGACTTGCAGAACTCCCGTCCGCGCCGTCACCGGCGACCGGACTGTATATAAAGCTTGGACATCGGTACCGGCGGCGTTTGTCCTTCAACCGTCCGGATGCCTATGGTGCCGCTGCCGCCGCCTTGATTAGCCGAAAGGCATATTCAAGTTCCTCGTCGAAGGCTTGGACGGAGATACGCTCGTCACGGCCGTGGGCACGGTTCTCGCCCTCCTCCATCCAGACGCCGCCGACGTCGTACGAAGGGATACCGGCGTTGCGTGTGCGGCGGTCGTCGCTGAAGCCCGTCGCCATCGACGGCACCAGCGGCACACCCGGCCACATCGAATGAACAACGCCGGCAATGCGCGTCATCAGCGCTGGCGTCGGCGGTGACTCGGGACTGACAATTGGCGGCGCATCTTGGGTGACCGTGATCCGCGGCTCCGCCAGCACCTTGATCAACTGCATCCTGACGGCATCGGCGCTGTCGCCGGGCAGCATCCGGCACTGAATCGTCGCCTTCGCCCGCTGGGGCAAAGCGTTCTCGGCATGACCGCCGCTGAACAGCGTCGCAACGCACGTCGTTCGCAGCTGCGCGTTGCCGTACGGCGTGCGCGACAGCCGGTCGGCGGCGGCCGGCGTGGGCACCGCGCCAGAGACCGCCAGCTGATCGGCGCTGTCCGGGCCGGGCTTCAGTGTCGCCAGAAATTTGAAGCTCGCGCGTGTCGTGGCATTCAGCGTCACTGGGAAGCGGTACGTCTCGAGCCGCTCAAGCGCGTCACCAAGACGGTAGATCGGGTTGTCTGGCCCCGGCAAGGAACCGTGGCCGCCAGGGCCGGTGGTTTCAAGAGTGAACGTCAAATACGTCTTTTCGGCGGTGCCGACCATGTAATAGAGGCGCTTGCCGTCCTTGGTGATGCCGCCCCCGCCGTCGAAGTTATAGGCAATCCCGGCCTCGATGAGGTCGCGATGGTTGGCAAGCAGCCAGGCTGGCCCGTTCGCATCGCCCCCGGCTTCCTCGTCGGCAGTGAACATGACGATGATGTCGCGTGGCGCCACATAGTTCTGCCGCTTCAGCCGGATCAGGGCAGAAACGAGCGCTGCGTCGCCGTCTTTCATGTCGATGGTGCCGCGCCCATAGAAATAGCCGTCCTTCTCGGTCAGCGCGAAGGGGTCATAGGTCCAGTCCTCGCGCCGGGCCTCGACGACATCTAGGTGCCCCATGAACAGGACCGGCTTGGCCGCACCCTTGCCCCGGTAGCGGACCACGAGGTTGGCCTTGTTGGGCTTTCCAGCCGGAACGAGCAGTTGAATATCGGCGGCTGGAAAGCCAGCCCCGAGCAGACGCTGCTGCAGCAATTGTGCCGCGACCGTCGACCCAGCGGCGTGAGTGGTATTGGTTTCAACCAGCGCCTTGAAGATTGCCCGTCCCTCAGCAATATCCATGGGCGGCGGCAGCGGAGCCGGAGCCGAGCGGCATGGGCTGGCGGTGGTCACCGCAACGATAATCGCGACCGCGAGCTGTTTTCCGCATTGCATAATCAGTTCCCCGTCTTCCTGCCTGCACCTGTGCTGGACAGACCCCTACTTACCTGACCCCCGGCTTTCATCCAGCGGTAACCAGAGACCGATCGTT
>JACMOT010000401.1 GCA_014377915.1 Tardiphaga sp. | reverse complement strand
ATGCCACCGGCGCCATTGACCAGCAGGTTCGGGAATTTCGCGGGCAGAACCCGGGGCTCGCGGAACGAGCCATCGTAGTTGTCCTGGTAATCGACGGTGTCCTTGTCGATGTCGTCGATCAGCGACTGCGCGATCTTGGTGAGGCGGGATTCCGTGTATCGCATCGCAGCGGCCGCATCGCCGTCCACCGAGCCGAAATTGCCCTGGCCGTCGATCAGCGGCACACGCATCGAGAAGGTCTGCGCCATGCGCACCATCGCGTCATAGACCGACTGGTCGCCGTGCGGATGATACTTACCGATCACGTCGCCGACGGTTCGCGCCGATTTGCGGTACGGCTTGTTCCACTCGAAACCGTTCTCGTACATCGCGAACAGGATGCGGCGATGCACAGGCTTCAGACCGTCACGCGCATCCGGCAACGCCCGCGCCACGATCACGCTCATGGCGTAATCGAGATATGAGCGTTTCATCTCATCGAGAATGGAAACGGGACGGATATCCGAGGGCGCCGGCGGCTCCCCGGGCTTTTTGTTTTCGCTATCGGCCAAGGATGAATTCCGGTCAGGTTCTGCTGGGAATCATATAGCGCATCGTGCGCCTTCAAGCCACCCCTGCGAGGGCCGCGCCGCACGTTCTTCCCTCTTGTTTTTCAATTGGTTACATGAAGTGGCGAGACTCGTTTGTCGCGCCTCGGCGGTCCGGTCGTGTGAGCAGGGATCGCACGACCACATCAGCCGAATCGCAACCAGTTAGAACCGGTAACCGCAGCCTATGAACATCTCCTTTAGGATGTATCTATGCATCATTACATCTCTTGATATCTTACACCCTTTGTGGTACCAGAATGCCATGACTTCATCAGCGCATTACTCCGCCCGTAAAAACATGTCCCGCTCAGGCTGGGCCGTGGAAGGAATCGTGCGCTAGGAAGTCGACCAAAACGATCTCTTCATCAGGCCTCGCCGGCATCGGGCGAGGCCTTTTGTTTGGCCCCTGCCTGCCGTGCGCAACAGCAGGAGCATCCGATGTCACCGCAGAAGCCCAACCTTGCATCCCAAACCGGGAGTGAAGTCGCAGCACTTGGCCGCTCCGCCGCGTTCATGACCGTCGCCGCCGACAACGTTCTCGCAGCGGCCAGCCCGGATGCCGTCCTCGCAACGCATGCCGTTCCGGAAAACACGGCTGCCGCGTCGCGGGCCCCGGAGACGCGGACGATCCTGACTATTCTCAAGCGGTACTGGCGCGGGTCGCAGGAGCGGCGACAACGCCAAAGAATGCGCATCGCATTGTATCGGCTCAGCGAAAGAGAGCTGACAGATATCGGATTGACGCGTGCTGACATCGAATACATCACCGCTCACCGGAGCCTGGACAGACTGAAGAACGGCACGACGGGGCTGTGGATGCATTCGGGGACGTGATGCGCCACGAGGGCCCGCGGTCGCCGATGCCGACGCGGGCCGCCTCTCGATCATGGCCCGAAGACGACGGCGTGCATGATCCGGCCCGGCACCAGCGTGAACAGGCCGGCGATGGCCAGCGCTCCGGCAAAAATCGAACTCATGATGATGGCATGCGCCCTGACGTGATGCCGGCGCGCCATGATCACGCCGATCACCAGCATCACCGGGGTGAAGATCGACAGCAGGTGAATCGGGCTCCACTGGCGCCAGAGGCGGAAGCTGTGGCCGTGGATCCAGAACGAGCTGATCGCCACGGTCAGCAGCAGCCCCACCCAGATCCAGCCAAGCACGCGATGCGGCAGCGTCCCTTTCGGTGCCAGCAATTGCACCACGCCCAGCACGAAAGCGGCGATGGCCGCCATGGCGTGAAGCGGAACGGGCGCCACCGCGTCGAGTAATGGCTGCAGCGACATGAAGACTCCCCCAACGAAAAAGATCGACTTGATGTAAATGTTATTTACATCAATCTTTCCGCTGTCAAGTTTCTTCGCGTCACCTCGTTGAACGGCGCATAAAAGCAAACACCGGCGCCAGGCGCCGGTGTTTGTTGCAATAAGCTGCGTTGGACGATCAGAACGGAATGTCGTCATCCATATCGCTGCCACGGCCGCCGCCACCGCCGGCCGGAGCCGATGCCGCGACGCGACGCGGTGGCGCGCTGGACGGGCTGCTGGCGCCAAAGTCGCCACCCATGTCGCCGCCATAGCTGTCGCCGCCACCGGCACCTGCGCCGCCGCCACCTTTGCCGTCCAGCATGGTCATCGTCGAGTTGAAGCCCTGCAGCACCACTTCGGTGGAGTATTTCTCGACACCCTGCGGGTCGGTCCATTTGCGGGTCTGCAACGCGCCCTCGATATAGACCTTGGCGCCCTTCTTCAGATATTGCTCGGCGACCTTCGCCAGACCTTCATTGAAGATGACGACGCGGTGCCATTCGGTCTTTTCCTTGCGCTCGCCGGTCGCCTTGTCACGCCAGGTGTCCGAGGTCGCAATGGTCAGATTGACGACCGGATTGCCGTTCTGCATCCGCCGCACTTCCGGGTCCTTGCCGAGATTTCCAACCAAAATCACCTTGTTGACGCTTCCCGCCATCGCCGCTCTCCACGCTTGATACTGAAACAGTTGATTGGCCGTTGGCGCCGGCCGATGGGCCCGCGCGCAACCGCCGCTGGTTTGACCCTATACGGTCCATGCCGCGCGCGGCCCGTGATCAAAGGGTTATCCACGAGATCATACTCTATTATGTTCTATTTTTGTTCTTTTGAAAAGGCTATTTTGGCCTCCCTTTTTCAAAACCCACCAAACCCGAACTTGCTGCGATGGCTGGCAACAGTCGGCGAAAAAACCGCGTGTATGTTCTCGCAACACACGCAAATCTCACGTGATGTTGCAGGCTGGCAACAGCCTTGAGGGTAAAATACCTGTATGACTCAGGTATTCCAATGGGGAGATAACAATGAAAAGCTTTTTGCTTGGATCTGTCGCACTCGCCGCTTTGAGTGTCGCGACGTCCGCTTCCGCCGCCGATCTGGCTGCCCGACCATATACCAAGGCGCCACCGATCGTAGCGGCATATTATAACTGGTCCGGCTTCTACATCGGCGCCAATGGCGGTTATGGAACACAGCGTGATTGCCGCGATCGCGTCACCCCGGCCGCCGATGTCGGTTGTCACGATGCTGACGGAGCAGTTGCAGGCGGTCAGATCGGCTATCGCTGGCAATCCAGCGCCTGGGTATTTGGCCTTGAAGCGCAAGGCGATTGGGCTGATCTGAAAGGTGGCAATGTAAATGCCTTCTCGGCTGGTCAGATCAATGCCAACTCAAAGCTGGATGCTTTCGGATTATTCACAGGGCAAATCGGCTATGCTTGGAATAATACGCTGGCCTATGTGAAGGGCGGCGCGGCGATCACCAGCAATAAATATGAGTTTGTAAGTCTGCGGCCGGCGGATGCAGGCTTCGTGACAGGAACCTCCAGCGACAACAATCACTGGAGCGGGACGGTGGGCGCTGGCCTCGAATACGGCTTTACTCCAAATTGGTCGGTGGCTTTAGAATACGACCATATATTCACCGGCGCACGGACCGTGATTTCCACCAGCACCACCAGCACAGCAAATGCGCCCTATCGGGACAGTGGCGATGTGGACCTCATTACAGCCCGCATAAATTACCGTTGGGGCGGACCGGTTATCGCCAAATACTGAGCTTTCCGGCAGCGATGAATTGACAAAGGCCGGCGTATACGCCGGCCTTTTGCTGTATCTGGCTAGCACTGCCATCCAATAGCCAACAATCGGTTGATGATTTTCGCCGGGGACTGGAAATCCCGTGCCGTTCTACCTATGTCCCGAAGTCAGTTGATTGGCGTTCGATCCCGGCCTGTTCCGGCGATACGCGCGCGGATGCGGCGCGCCTGATGCGCCGGGGAATTGCCCGTTATGGACGAAGTGATCAAGGCGAAGCGGCAGGCGGTCGGTTCGGCACTGCGCAACATTACCATTCGCGGCGCGCGCGAGCACAATCTCAAGAACGTCGATCTGGAGATCCCGCGCGACAAGCTGGTGGTGTTCACCGGCCTGTCCGGCTCCGGCAAATCCTCCCTCGCCTTCGATACCATCTATGCCGAGGGCCAGCGCCGCTACGTCGAATCGCTGTCGGCCTATGCACGGCAATTCCTGGAGATGATGCAGAAGCCCGACGTCGACCAGATCGACGGGCTGTCGCCGGCGATCTCGATCGAGCAGAAGACCACCTCGAAGAACCCGCGCTCCACGGTCGGCACCGTCACCGAGATCTACGACTACATGCGCCTGTTGTGGGCGCGGGTCGGCATCCCCTATTCGCCCGCGACCGGCCTGCCGATCGAGGGCCAGACGGTGTCGATGATGGTCGACCGCGTGCTGGCGCTGCCGGAGGGCACCCGCCTCTATCTGCTGGCACCGGTGGTGCGCGGCCGCAAGGGCGAATACCGCAAGGAGATGGCGGAATACCTCAAGAAGGGTTTTCAGCGCATCAAGATCGACGGCAGCTTCCACGAACTCGCCGAAGCCCCTGTGCTCGACAAGAAATTCCCGCACGACATCGACGTCGTGGTCGACCGCATCGTGGTGCGCCCAGACATCGGCCAGCGCCTCGCCGAAAGTTTCGAGACCGCGCTGAAGCTCGCCGAGGGCCTCGCGGTGATCGAATATGCCGACGCGCCGCCGGCTCCGGTGGACGAGAAGAAGTCCGACAAGAAAGTCGCAAAAATCCACGACAAGACCGGCGCCGAACGGATCCTGTTCTCGGAAAAATTCGCCTGCCCGGTGTCCGGCTTCACGATTCCGGAGGTTGAGCCGCGGCTGTTCTCGTTCAACAACCCCTATGGCGCCTGCCCGAAATGCGGCGGCCTCGGCGTCGAGCAGACCATCGACGCCGATCTGGTGATCCCCGACAAGGACCTGACCTTGCGCAAGGGCGCGATCGCACCCTGGGCGAAGTCGTCATCGCCCTATTACATCCAGACGCTGACGGCGCTGGGCAAATTCTACAAATTCACGCTCGACACCAAGTGGCGCGACCTGCCGAAGAAGACGCAGAGCGCCATCCTGCACGGCTCCGGCGATGACGAGATCAAGTTCTCCTATGAAGACGGCGTGCGCGCCTATGACACCAAGAAGCCGTTCGAGGGTGTCGTCACCAATATCGACCGCCGCTTTCGCGAGACTGAGAGCGAATGGGCGCGCGAAGAACTCGGCAAGTATTTCTCCGACGTGCCGTGCGACGGCTGCCAGGGCTATCGCCTCAAGCCGGAGGCGCTGAGCGTCAAGATTGGTGCCAAACACATCGGTGAAATCTCGGAAATGTCGGTGCGCCACGCCGGCGAATGGTTCGCCACCGTGCCGACGATGCTCAACACCCAGCAGAACGAGATCGCGGTCCGCATCCTCAAGGAAATCCGCGACCGGCTGTCGTTCCTGCTCGATGTCGGCCTCAATTACCTGACGCTGGCGCGCGCGTCCGGCACGCTGTCGGGCGGCGAAAGCCAGCGCATCCGGCTGGCCTCGCAGATCGGCTCCGGCCTCACCGGCGTGCTCTATGTGCTTGACGAGCCATCAATCGGTCTGCACCAGCGTGATAACGCGCGCCTCCTCGACACGCTGCGGCGGCTGCGCGACCTCGGCAACACCGTGATCGTGGTCGAGCATGACGAGGACGCCGTGCTCGCCGCCGACTATGTCGTCGATGTCGGCCCCGGCGCCGGCACCCATGGCGGCCACATTGTCGCGCAGGGCACACCGATCGAGGTGATGAAGAATCCGAAATCACTGACCGGCAAGTATCTCACCGGCGAATTGTCGGTGCCGGTCCCCGAGCGCCGGCCACCGAACCATCGTCGCACGATAAAAGTGATCAACGCCCGCGGCAACAATCTGAAGAACGTCTCGGCGGAAATTCCGCTCGGCCTGTTCACCGCCGTGACCGGTGTGTCCGGCGGCGGCAAGTCGACGCTGCTGATCGACACGCTGTACAAGGCGATCGCGCGAAAACTCAACAATGCCAGCGAGGGCGCCGCCCCGCACGACCGCATCGAGGGCCTCGAGCACATCGACAAGATCATCGACATCGACCAGTCGCCGATCGGCCGCACGCCGCGCTCCAATCCGGCGACCTATACCGGCGCCTTCACGCCGATCCGCGAATGGTTCGCCGGTCTCCCTGAGTCCAAGGCGCGCGGCTACGAGCCCGGCCGCTTCTCCTTCAACGTCAAGGGCGGCCGCTGCGAGGCCTGCCAGGGCGACGGCGTCATCAAGATCGAGATGCACT
>JACMOT010000400.1 GCA_014377915.1 Tardiphaga sp. | reverse complement strand
TCTCTTCGTCCCGCGTCTGATAGGCTGGCACGATATTTTGGCCCCAGCTGTGCGCGGAGATGTGGTGTCGGGCAGCGACGATCGCCTTCATCAGCGGCGGAAAAAGCTCGGCGAGAATGCACTGACATAGAAAACCGCTTTGACGTCGGCAACGGCCAGCGTGTCGAGCAGGCGCCATGCGCCGACCTCAGGTTCGTAGACCGTCCCGGACTGGCCTTGCAGATCGAGCACGCCGGCTTTCAGCGGATTGCCCGTGGGCCCGATGCCGGGCGCGCTGTAGTCGGTCCAGCTCTCGAGCATGACGGTGGCGGAAAGCGCGGTCTTTCGCTAGGCAGGCTAGCTGCGCGGAAGTTTCGATGTAATCATGACCATCCTAGTTTTCTCAATTCGCGGAATTGTGGGAAGCCAAAGCTCAGCCGACACGATTCTCCGGCGTGCCGATGCCTCCGATTTCACGCGTGACGACGATCGTGCCCGCCCCTGGCGACGAAGAACACATTCGTCGGTGACGCGTCGCCAGCCCTAGCCGGTCTTGATGCCGAGCAGTTGCGCGGCATTTCCGCCCAGGATCGCGATCTTCTCACTCTCGCTCAGACTGTCCGTCGCGAACACGTGATCGACGGGATGCTCCTCCCAGGGGATTGGCTGGTCGGTTCCGAGCATAAGCTGGCTCGCGCCGACCTGCGCGGCCAGATGCCGAAGCGCTTCCGGTGTGAAAACCAGGGAGTCGAAATACATCTGATTGAGATACTCGGTGGGTTTCTTCTTCAGCTGAATGGCAGGATCGCAGTTCTTTGGCGAGACGAAGCACGCATGGTCGGAGCGCGGCGCATAGGACGGCAGATATCCGCCGCCGTGAGCTGACAGCACCTTGAGCTTCGGAAATTTGTCCAGCACGCCATCGAAAATGAGGCGTTGGAGCGCAATCGTCGTGTCGAGCGGATTTCCGATCACGTTGGCCAGCCAGCCATTGCCCTTGAAGCGGGACGACAGCTCGCCCAGCCGATACGGATGAATGAACAGTGTGGCTCCGAGTTCTTCGGCTTTCGCCCAGACCGGATGAAAGCGGGGATTGGAGAAGTCGGCGCCTTCCACGTTGGCGCCGACGGCGGCGCCCTTGAGGCCCTTCTTCTTCACCGCGTCCTCGAGCTCCTGGACAGCGAGGTCGGGATGCTGCAGTGACAGCGACGCAAAGGCGGCAAATCGATCGGGCTGCGAGGCGCACAGCTCGGCGAGCTTCTCGTTGTTGATCTGAACGATCCTGGCCGAAAGGTCGCGGTCTTTGCGATACCAGTAAGGGTTGATCGACAGCACCTGCATGTCGATCCCCATGGCGTCCATCGCGCGCAGGCGGTCTTGCATCACAATGAAATGTTCTTGCTGGCCCTTGGTCGGCGGCAGAATGCCGGCGACCTCGTCGCCCATCAGCTCGAGCGATTCATGAAACAGACAATGCGCATGAACGTCGATGGTCTTGACGCGCTTGCCGCCGACCATCACGGGCAAGCGGCGCGGCGCCTGCTGTTGCGCATGTGCGGCATCGAGCATGCCGCAGCTGCAGAAGCTCAGGCCGGCTAAGCCTTTCAGGAAAGTGCGGCGTGTGGTCATGACGTTGGCCCCCCTGTAACGACGGCCTCCGCCGCAAGGCGCTCGGACCGACCTGTGTGGTTCGTTGGTCGAACCTTCCACCGGGGCTGTACCGGCTTTCGCTTGACACCGTCCCGACAAACGACTTATTGAAACGAACGTTTGTTTTAGTCAAGAGATCCGATGCCCCGCGTTTCAGCCCTCGCAAGACTCCTGGATGACGCGCCCGGCAAATCGTCGGTACGTCAGCGCTTGATGGACGCATCGGAGCAATTGTTCGCAGAGCACGGCTGGAACGCTGTCAGCATTCGCACGATCGTGTCAGCGGCAGGGGTCAACCTTGCTGCGCTGCATTATCATTTCGGATCGAAGGAGCAGCTGCTTTCCGAGATCTTCAGCGCCCGCGCCAAGCCGATTGCCGAAGAGCGCGTGCGTCTGCTATCGGAGATCGATCTCGACGACGCGCCGTCGCTCGAGCGCATGCTGGAAGCCTTTCTTCGGCCGGCCCTGACGATCGGTTCGGATGAACGGTTTGGCGGTCGTGCCTTCGTCAAGCTTCGCGCCCGGCTGGCGACGGAGCCCGAAGAGGTCAGTCGCCGCATCCTGACGAACGCGTTCGATGAATCGAGCGGCAAGTTTCTCGATGCGCTAAGTCGCGCGCTGCCGGATTTGCCCAGAGCCGACCTGGAATGGCGTTTCCATTTCATGCTGGGCACGATGTTCTACACGATGGCAGACGCCGGCCGCATACAGTCGCTGACTGACGGGCGATGCGATCCCGGCCGCGTGGAAGACGCGCTCGCGCATATCATTCCGTTTCTTGCCGCGGGATTTCGCTCGAAGCCGGACCCGAAACCGAAGCTGGCAGCAAAACGGCGGAGCAAATGAGCGCTCGCGCTCGACCTAGAGGTTGGGTGCTGAGCTTCTAGAATGAATACTCGCGCTGCAATCATGCAATGCGATGTGGCCGAAATATCCACGCAGACGAAGGCCTAACGACAATAAATCACGGCAACACAGAATGCCGGTTGGGGGAAAACGCTATGTTGAAACAACATTCAGGCAGCCTGTCACGGCGTAGCATGCTGCGCGCCACGGCTTTTGCGGGCGCCGCAGCTATGGGGCTGTTCCCGCGCGGAGCGCGGGCGGCCAATTATCCCGTACGACCCGTCAAGATCATCGTTCCCTTCGCTCCCGCCGGCCCGACCGATATCATGGCGCGCTTTGTCGCGGCCAATCTCGGCAACGCGATCGGCGGCACCGTCATCGTGGAAAACCGCGCGGGCGCCGGAGGCAATATCGGCATCGGCATTGCCGCGCATTCCGAAGCGGACGGCTACACGCTGCTGGTCACGTCGAGCGCCTACGTTGTCAATCCCAGCCTTTACGCGAAAATTCCCTACGATCCCTACAATGATTTCACTCCAATTGCCGAGCTTGGGACGTCGCCGAACGTGTTTTTGGTCGATCCCAAAACGGGGATCACCTCGATCGAGGAACTGGTCGCGCGCGCCAAAGCAGACCCGAACCTGCTCAACTACTCGAGCCCCGGCGTCGGCACGACACCGCATCTGTCAGCTGAACTGCTCAAAATCGAAGCCGGCATGAATATGACCCACCTCCCGTTCCCGGGGGCGGGGCCGGCGATCCAGGCCATCCTCAGCGGAACGGTGCAGGTCTGTTCGGCCGCGCTGCCGCCGGCACATCCCCACATCGAGAGCGGTGCCCTCCGGGCGCTGGCTGTCACTGGCGCCAGTCGGTGGTTCGACCTGCCGAACGTGCCCACCATGGTGGAAGTCGGCTACAAGGATTTCATTGCCGACACCTTCCATGGCTTCCTCGCGCCGGCCAAGACGCCCCCAGAAATCGTTCAGCTGCTGGCCGCGAAAACAATCGCGGTTCTTAAGGATCAAAAGCTCGCTGAGCAGCTGCGCAACAACGGCTTCGAGGTGATCGCCAAGGGCCCCGAAGGCATGCAGAAGCGCATTACCGACGAAGTGCCGAAGTGGCGCGACATCGTTGCGAAGGCCGGTATCAAGCCCGTCTAACGATCGGATATCCTTTGCGCATCTCCGACATCCGCGAGACATCCGTACCCGTTGCGTCGACGATGCGGAATGCCGCGTTCGACTTTTCCGAAATGACTACATCAGTTGTCGCGGTCGTGACCGACGTCATGCGCGGCGGCAAACCTGTCATCGGCTATGCGTTCAACTCGACAGGCCGCTACGCCTGCGGCGCGGCCATGCGTGCGCGTTTCGTGCCGCGCATTCTCTCGGCAGAGCCGGATTCGTTGCTCGACGAGGCCGGCATCATCGATCCGGTTAAGGTCATGCAGCGCATGATGATGCGCGAGAAGCCCGGCGGCGATGCCGAACGCTCGGTCCCAATCGGCACCATCGAGACGGCGGTCTGGGATGCCGTGGCAAAAATCCTGGACCGGCCGCTGTGGCACGTTCTCGCCGAGCGATTCGGCAGCACGCCCTTGCGGAAGGTGCCGTGTTACGTCGGCGGCGGATGGTACAAGCCGGAAAACGATTTGAAGTCATTAACCGAGGAGGTCGAGCGCCACCTTGGCAACGGCTATACGCGTCTCAAGATCAAGGTCGGCGGTGTATCCATTAAGGACGATCTCGCTCGGATCGAGTCCGCGATTGCGCTGATCGGGGCTGGAGACCGTCTTGCGGTTGACGCCAACGCGGCGCTCTCGGTAGAGCGCATGCTTTGCTACGGCAGAGTGCTCGCGCCGTTGGGCCTGCGCTGGTTCGAGGAGCCGTGCGGCCCGCTGGACTACGCGACGTTCGCGCGGTTGGCGGAATCTTATGATGCTCCACTGGCAACGGGCGAAAACCTGTTCTGCCAGCAGGACGTCGAGAATCTGTTTCAGTTCGGTGGCTTTCGCAGGGATCGTGACATCCTGCAGGTCGATCCGCCGCAGGCCTATGGCGTAACTGCATACGCTCAGATGGTTGCGCGTGTCGAGGCGCTCGGTGGCTCGCGTCAGCGGATCTTTCCCCATGGCGGAAACATGATGTCGTTTGCGCTCGTGGCTGGCCTCGGCCTCGGCGGGTGCGAGGCCTATCCCGGGGTGTTCGCGGCATTTGGCGGCTTTGCCGATGGCATGGACGTGGATGACGGCGAAATCGCTGTGCCGGATTATCCCGGCATTGGCTTCGAGGCCCAGCCCGGCCTCTACCAAATCATGCGGACGATCACGGAAGCGTAGCGCTTACCTGAGCCGGGCAGCCTCATGATCGTCACCGATCGCAATCGCGACTGCTCTGCAGGTTTTTTGATTGCCTGAACGGCACGCACCACCTGTCAGGCCGCCAGTACGGCGTAGGTCATTCCGGACAGACGCGATCAGTCCTCCTGGCGGATGGAGTAAGCCGTGGAGAAGCTCGACAAAATCTCCTCAGCGCGCTCCCGCAAGCCCGGCTGGGCGCCGAGCATGACGAAGGTGGTCTTCAGCGCGCCGCCGGTGTGCACGACATCCAGCCGCCACCGGCCGCTCAACTCGCGCAGCGCTTCGTTGAACACGCGCTGAGCGGCGTCCGACTGCAATAGGTGCTTGACGGGCTTCCCGACCGCGGTCAGCGGCAATTTGTCGAGGAAGATGATTTCCTTTGGCACCGCCGGCCGCTCGGGAATCCGATCGGTGGCGAAGCGCAGCAGCTCCTCGGCCGTGATCTTGGCCCCAGGATGGAGCTCCACATAGGCAATCGGGAGTTCGCCCGCATATTGATCGGGTTTGCCGATGGCGGCGGCCTGCGCGACGGCCGGCGACTGCAACAACGCGTCTTCGATCAGGCCGGGCTCGATGTTGTGTCCGCTGCGAATGATCATGTCCTTCTGCCGGCCGCTAATGCGCAAGTAGCCGTCGGCATCCATCTGGCCGAGGTCCCCGGTGACGAAGAACCCGTCGGGCAGGAAGGTGCCGCGGTTTTGCGCCGGGTCGAGGTATCCGCCGGCAACACCAGGGCCGCCGACCAGCACCATGCCGTCCTCGCCGGGTGCGCAGTCGCGCTCGACGGTGCCGTCGGATGCCATCTTAACGATGCGGAGCTTCATATAGGCCACCCGGATTCCGGAATAGCCGCGTCGCTGTTCGCCGTCCCTGGGATCCACCGTCGCGTGGCTGGTGTTTTCCGTCAGGCCGTAGGTCTGCAGCGCCCGTGCGCCGGTAATCTCGGCGATGCGCTTTTGCACGGAGGGCGCCATTGCGGTCGAACCGGTTGCAAAGTAAGGGCGCAGCGAGCTGATGTCCTCGGTGGTCGGCGGGTTTTTCGCCAGCACTGACAGCGAGGTAGGCACGCCGGAGATCTGGGTGATGCAAAAGCGCTCCACATAGCGCCAATACGATGCGATATAAGCCTTGTCGCGCGCGCCGTGCATGCTGGGAATGACGGTGGTGTGGCCGTCCGCAGTCGACACGAGACCGCGGACCAGCAGTCCTCCGATGTGGAAAAGAGGCGTGTCGGACAGCACGACGTCGTCCGGCGTGAAGCCGAGGCACAGGTTGGCGGCCCACTGCCGGTAGACGAGCCCGCCGTGCAGCAGCCGCACGATTTTCGGATGGCCGGTCGTGCCGCCCGAATGCACATAGCAGGCGACACTGTCGCGCTCCGCTGTCTGGCGGGGAAACGCCAGCCTGTCGTGCGGGTGGGCGGCAGCGGCCTCGATCAGGTCGTTCGCATGAGCCGGGGCAAAAGGATCATGAAGCGAGAACAGTTGCGGCGGCGCGGTCATCCCGGCAAGGGCAGCGCTGACGTTCTCCCAGATCGAAAAGCCCGGTGTCGGGCCGAGCGCGACAACCGCCTTCGCACCGGCGCTCTCGATCAGGTCGCGCAACGCCTGCGCGTTGAGCATCCAGTTGATCGGAAAAGGCCGCACGGCGAGCAGGCCGCCGATGAGTAGAGGAAACAGCGCCGGCACCGTCGGGCTGACGATGGCGACCACGTCGTCTTTGCCAAGGCCGCCGGCCCGCAACAGATTGGCAATCTGCAGCGCACGATGTTCGAGATCCTGGAAGCTCCAGGTGATCAGCGGGCCGTCGATCTGCCCGTTGTGTGTTATCTGCAGAGCGGCGCGGTGAGGATCGATGCGGCAGCCGTCGAGCAGGCTAAGTGCAAAGTCCCATTGGGTGATACGCTGCTCTAGCGGAACGCGTTCGATTGCGATGACGTCGGCCGCCGTGCGCAGCATCGGATAGTGGCGCCGTGGGCCGCTGGTGCCGTCAATGGCAAGTTCGAGCGACGCTGCGGCGGCTGTGGCGAGGTCGGCCATCATGGTCAGCGGGCTTTCGCCAGCGACAGCGTGCGCCGCGCCAGACGCACATTGGCATAATCGACCATCATGCCGCGATATCTGACGGCGCCGACGCCGCGCGCCTCGGCTTCTTCGAAGGCGATTACAAGCCCGGTGGCGTATTCGACTTCGGCTTCGCTCGGCGAAAACACCTGGCGCATGACCGCGACCTGAGTTGGGTGAATGGCCATCTTGCCCACAAAGCCGAGTTCGCGGGCGATCTCGCATTCCGTCCGAAGCGCGTCGGTGTCGTGCAGATTCATGAAGACGCCATCGACGATCCACTGGAGACCGGCGGCTCGTGCGTCGGCTACCATCTTGCCTCGCGCATAAGCGAGTGCGCGACTCTGAGGCGTCCAGCGTCCGCCAAGGTCGACCATGAAGTCGCCTTCCTCGGCGCTGGCCAGCGACATGCCGCAGACTCGCGACGAGGCGCGGGCCATGTCGAAGGTATTGCGCAGACCCAGGCAGGTTTCGATCAGCGGGAGGATCCGCAGATGGTCTGCGGTTGCACCCAGCTTGTCTTCGAGAGCGGTAAGCAGTGCTGCGACCGCGAGCACGTCAGCGTCGGTATCCGCCTTCGGCAGGATCACGCCAGCCACGTTCGAAAGATCGCGCGCGTGTTCCAGCACGGCAAGATCGGCAGCTGTATCGCCAGCGCGCGGGTTGCTGATGCGCAAAAACATTGGTTTTGCCAGTCCCGCGGCCAGAACACCGGCAATGTTCTGCCGGGCTTCGTCCTTGGCGTTGAGCGGAACGGAATCTTCGAGGTCGAAGATCAGCGCATCGGCGTCTCCGGTTTGTGCCTTGGCAAGAAGCTCGGGGCGGCTGCCAGGTGCGAACAGCAGCGTACGGTAGATGGGGGTAGACGTGGTTGACATGGTTCTCTTTTCACGTGGGTCGACTAGCAACCGCGCCAGACCGGCGCTCGTTTCTCCAGAAAGGCGCGCGGGCCTTCCTGGGCGTCTTCGGTGGTGTAGAGGAAAGCTGCCAGGTCCTGCTCCAGCCGTATGCCGTCATCGAGCGAGAGTTCGGCCCCGCGGACGATCGCGGCCTTGGCTGAGCGCACTGCGACCGGCGCCTGTGCGGCCATCTGTGCGGCGAGGGCCACGGCCTTTCCCAGCAGTTCGGCTTTCGGCACCACGTATTCGACGAGTCCCAGCGCCAGCGCTTCTTCCGCGCTCACGCTGCGGCCGGTCAAAATCATTTCGAGGGCGCGCGCCTGACCGATGCGGCGCGACAGACGCTGCGTGCCGCCATTGCCGGGCATCAAGCCCCGCTTGATTTCCGCAAAAGCAAAGGTCGCGTTCTCGGCTGCGAAGACCAGATCGCAAAGCAGCGCCAGTTCGAGGCCGCCGCCGATCGCGACGCCGTTGACCGCGGCGATTATAGGCTTGTCGAACGCTGCAATGCCTTCTGCCTGGGCCCAGCGGAAACGCTTCATCTCGGCCACCGGCATGCCGGCATTGGTCTGCGCAAACTCGCGCAGGTCCATGCCGGCTGAAAATGCCTTCTCGCCATTGCCGGTGAGCACCACCGCGCCGATGTCGGGATCGCGCCGCAGCGTCTCGAGCGTTTCGCGCAAGTCCGCGCGCATCTGCATGCTGATGGCGTTCATCGCCTCAGGGCGGTTCATGGCGACGATCGCCACCTGACCCTGCACGGAGACGTTCAATGTTTCTAGCGATCGCGGAGCGCTGGTCATGGCGAACGAGCCTTGTCGGATGCCGTTTCGGATGTCGTTGATCATCGTCGTGGAAGCCCGGCCGCAGCCGTCACGGGAAAAGACCCATCTGCCAAGAGAGGCCAAGGTCTAACTCAAGCGCTTGAGTGAAGCAAGCGTTTGATTTAAACTGCGGCTGACCTTAAGGTGGGTCGACGAACCAAGGATGAGACGGGTATGTCGAAACTGGCCGAGCAAACGGCGGACATGGCCTCAGGCACGCCCGAACGCATTCTTCTAGCGGCGGAAAAGCTGTTCAGCGAGCGCGGAATTGATGCCGTCAGCTTGCGCGAGATCACGGCTGCTGCCGGCGTCAACACCGCGGCCGCGCATTATCATTTCGGTTCAAAGGAAGCCGTTCTCAAGGAGCTGTTTTCCAGGCGCGCCCAACCGATCGCCGACCGACGTGAGGAATTGCTTGGCCACCTCGAGCCCGATACGTCCGGCAGGCCGGTGCTGGAAGACATCCTCGCCGCCTTCCTTCGCCCCGGCCTCGAGGCACTGGGCACGCCGGATGGTATGGCTTTCTCGATGATGCGCGCGCGCATGGCCTTCGAACGCGAGGAAGTAAGGCGGGCTGCGCTCAGCCAGGCCTTCAACCGGACCAGCGAGATGGCTCTGAAGGCGCTTGCAAAGGCTTTGCCTGACCTGCCGAACCACACGCTGCACTGGCGATTTCATTTCCTGCTGGGCTCGATGGTCTACACCATGGCCATGCCCGGCCGCATCGAGTCGATCACCCATGACGGGATCGACACGGTGGAACCCGAAACCGCATTGGCCGAACTCGTCCGATTTGCCGCAGCGGGATTTCGTGCGCCATGAGCGAGATGCATTCAGAGCAGGTGACTGACCGTGGCCTGTCCACGCGGGTCGACGCTGGCGTGCTGACGCTGTCATTCGAACACAGCGACTTCACCCCGGCGCTCGTTCAGGTCTTGCGCGCCGAACTGCAGGAACGAGCGGCGGACGAACTGGTTCGTGTCGTCGTCTTGTCCTGCGGAGCCGGCGGCGTCCGCGGGACCGTGACGTCCGGCGTCTGCGGCGATCTGGTGCGACAGCTCCGCAACATGCCGCAGCCCGTTGTCGCGAAACTGCGCGGCGCCTGGCATGGCAGCGTGCTCGCGCTCGTGGCAGCTTGCGACATCGTCTACGTCGCCGATGACGCCGAATTCGGACTCGACGAAGCGAACAGCGGCGGCTTCATGGGCGGGCCTGTTGCGCAAGTGATGTCATTGGTCATGACCCGACGTTCGATCAGCCAGCATGCGCTCGACGGTCGGCCTTTCGACGGCATCGAGGCGGAGCGCAATGGTCTCGCGACGCTGAGTTTTCCGTCGGCCGAGCTCGACGGCGAGACCGGCGCGCTGCTGGCAAGCCTGCTGGAGAAGGATCCGCTCGCCCTGCAGTTTACCAAGCAGACCCTGCGCCACGTTCCGAGTATGGATTGGGACGCCGTGCTTGACTACAACGCTGCCAAATTCGCCGAGCTCAAGTCGCTGCAGGCTGGCAGACCGTCGGCGCGTGCGGCGGCGGTCGAGAGTTTTCTCGCGGGCACCAGCAAGCCCGGTCTCGGGAGCTGACCATGCTCCAGGTCGAGGATCGCGGCGGCATCCGTCTCATCGGGCTTGACCGCGCAGCCAAGCGCAATGCCATTGGTGTGGAACTGACACTGGCGATGGAGGCGCAGTTGCTTCGTACCCGCGACGATACAGCGGTGCATACGGTGATCTTCCACGGCATCGGCGGTCACTTCTCGGCCGGCATGGATATGAAGGACTTCTTCGACAGTTCCACCCGGCCGCCGGATCTGCTGCGCCGTGCGCGGATCGCGACCGACCATTGGCGCACGCATCTGCTGCGCCAGCTTACGCAGACCGTCATTACCGCCGTGCGGGGCTACTGCTTCGGCGGGGCGCTTCCGATACTTTCCGCGTCCGACGTCGTCATCGCGGGCAGAGACGCGCGCTTCGGTCTCCCCGAAATCAATTTCGGCCTCGTGCCCGGCGCCCAGATCGTCAAGGCCGCCACGCAAATGACCAGCCCGCGCGGCATCGCGCATGCCGCGTTGACCGGCCGGCCATTTGATGCCGAGCGGGCCCGGCGCTGGGGCATCGTGAGCGAGGTCGTGGACGGCGATCCGCTGCTCCGCGCGCTGCAGATCGCCAACCGG
>JACMOT010000042.1 GCA_014377915.1 Tardiphaga sp. | reverse complement strand
TTCGATCGCCGCGCTGAGCTTTTTCTACCTCGCCAACAATGCCACGTTGAGCGTGATTTTCGGCCGCGATCTGCTGGCCCAACCGGCCAAGGATGAGCGACTGGCCCACATGGTGCGCCTCGTTCTGGCGGCCCTGACGGGCCGGTCGGCGGCCGAGTTCCCGACGCCAAAACCGCCGGCCGAACCAGCGCCGGTCCGCCAGCCTGCCTGATATTGCTAGGGAATCTTACTTGAACGGGCGCCCGATTGACAATTGGAGGCGTGCGGGTAGTATTTATCCAACAGGTTAAATGCTGCCGCGAAGACGGCGTGTTGGAGAGAAGCGCGTGAGCAATGCCAAGGGCCGAGGGGCCGCAGCCCGCCTGCTGAATGCCGCATGGCTGCGCCCGTTTATTCTGCTGATCATGATTATCGTGGCGTGGGATCTTTCGATCCGCGTGTTCCATATTCCGGCCTATCAAATTCCGGCGCCGGGCGATGTCGTCAAGGTGTTGTGGACCGATTGGCCTGAGCTGCTCAGCCAGACATGGCCGACAACCTATGCAACCATCGCCGGCTTTCTGCTGTCGGCGCTGTTCGGCGTTCCGGTCGCCATGCTGATCGCCGGCTCGCGAACCGTGGAGAGCTATGTCTATCCACTGCTGGTATTCTCGCAGTCGATCCCCAAGGTCGCGATCGCGCCGTTATTAGTGGTGTGGTTTGGCTTCGGCATCGTCCCGAAAATCATCGCCGCCTTCTTGCTCGGATTCTTTCCGGTGGTCGTCTCCGCGGTGCAGGGCTTCAAGTCGGTCGATCCCGATATGGTTGATCTGGCGCGGGCCATGAAGGGCAGCCGCTTCAGCGTGTTTTGTGCCGTCAACCTGCCGCACGCGCTGCCGGCGATCTTCTCCGGCCTCAAAGTATCGGTCACGCTCGCGGTGGTCGGCGCGGTGGTTGGCGAATTCGTGGGCTCCAATTCCGGCATCGGCTACGTGCTGCAGCGCTCGATCGGCACCTTCGACCTGCCGACCATGTTCGCCGCGCTGGTCATCCTCGCGCTGCTCGGCGTGCTGCTGTTCTGGATCGTCGATCGCATCGAACGTTTCGCGATCCCCTGGCACGTCAGCCAGCGCGCCGAAATGTTTATTGCCGCTTAGGCGCGGCGCCAAAATATCAAAAAGCGGCCCGCTCAAGGGCCGCGCTTTCAAGGGAGGCTAACATGCTGAAATGGATTGCGACCTGCTCGACCGCGCTGATCTGGACCGCGATCGCCACCGTGGCGCCGGCTTCTGCCGCCGACAAGGTCACCCTGATGCTGAACTGGTACGTCTACGGTGAGCACGCGCCGTTCTACTATGGCAAGGCCAAGGGCATCTATGAGGCCGAAGGCACCGATCTCGATATCCAGGAAGGTCGCGGTTCGGCCGCGACCGTGCAGGCTGTCGCCGCCAAGTCCGTCAGCTTCGGCTATGTCGACGTGCCCACCATGATGCGCGCCGCCGTCAAGGGGGCGCCCGTGATCGCCACCGGCGTGCTGCTGCAGACCACCGCGATGTCGGTGATGGGTTTCGTCGACAAGAACATCAAGAAGCCGGATGACATCAAGGGCAAGACCGTGGCGATCACGCCGGCGGATTCGATGACCCAGATCTGGCCGCTGTTCCTGAAGAAGGCCGGGTTGAAGGAATCCGATTTCAAGACGGTGGCCGGCGACGGCCAGACCAAGCTCAACGCCGTCATCAACGGCCAGGCAGACCTGCTGCTCGGCTACGTCATGGACCAGTCGATGAAGATCAAGGATGCGACCGGCAAGGACGTCTATCCGATCAAGTTCGCCGACTACGGCATCCATCTGGTGTCATCGGGCATCGTCACCAACACCGACTTTGCCAAGACCAATCCGGAACTGGTGAAGCGCTTCATGTCGGCCACCACCAAGGCCGTGGAAGCCGCGTCGAAGGAGCCGAAGGCGGCGGCCCAGTCGATCCTCGATGCCAATCCGAAGGGCGGCAAGATCGAGACCCTGACCCAGGGCTTCGAATTGACCATCCCGTTTTACAGCACACCCGAAACCAAGGGTAAGCGCCCGTTCCAGGTCACCGACCAGAACATGAAGGACTCGGTCGAGCTGATGGTCGAGTACGGCGGTCTGGAAGCCAAGGCCAAGGAAAATCCCAAGGCATTCTACACCAACGAATATCTGCCGAAGTAAGCGCAAGCCGTCATTGCGAGGAGCCCTTGCGACGAAGCACTCCAGTTTTTGCCGAGCTTGCGGCTTTCTGGATTGCCGCGTCGCTTCGCTAAGGGGAAAGCCAATGGCTTACCCTGCCCTCGCAATGACGAACACGACGCGACACCAAGGACTGACTTGATGACTTTAGCGACGATGAAGGCCAGAGGCTTGGATATGAGCATCGATCCAGCGACCGCACATCTTCGCGTCGTGTCGGAGCACCCCGTCAACACGGCGTCGGGGATCAATCTCTCCGGCGTCTCCAAGACCTACGGGACCGGCGACGGCAAGGTGCAGTCGCTGCGTCCACTGGACTTCCACATCAATGAAGGCGAGTTCTTCGTCGTGGTGGGGCCGTCGGGCTGCGGCAAGTCCACGCTGCTCAAGCTGATCTCCGGCCTGCTGCCGCCAACCACCGGGGAAATCCGGGTCGATGGCAGGAAGGTGACCGAACCGCATGGCGATGTCGGCATCGTATTCCAGAACGCGCTGCTGCTGCCGTGGCGCAACATCCTGTCGAATGTGATGCTGCCGATCGACATGAAGAGACTGCCGCGTGAGAAATTTCTCGAGCGGGCGAAGCAGCTTTTGAAGATGGTCGGCCTTGAAGGTTTCGAGAAGAAGCTGCCATGGCAGCTCTCCGGCGGCATGCAGCAGCGGGCGTGGATCTGCCGCGCGCTGGTGCACGACCCCAAGATCATGATGATGGACGAGCCGTTTGGCGCGCTGGATGCGATGACGCGCGAGAAAATGAATGTCGAGCTGTCTCGCATCCAGCGCCGGACCGGCAAGACCATTCTGCTGATCACCCATTCGATTCCCGAAGCCGTGTTTCTCGCCGACAAGGTGCTGGTGATGACCGAGCGCCCCGGCGGTATCGAGGCGATCTACGACGTGCCGCTCGGCCGCGACCGCAATATCGATACGATGACCAACCCGGTGTTCACCGAACTGGTGGCACGGGTCCGAAAACACTTCTTCACCCAGAGCGCGCTGGATTGATCGCCATGGGCACGAACGATAATGGCTCGTCATTGCGAGGA
>JACMOT010000041.1 GCA_014377915.1 Tardiphaga sp. | reverse complement strand
CGGCAAGGTCACCCCGGAGCAGCAGGCGTTCTATGTCGACCTGTTCGAGAAGGTGACGCAGACCGCGGAATACAAGGACTACATGGAAAAGCAGGCGCTGAAGCCGATCTTCCTGAAGGGCGAGGCGATGCTGAAATTCCTTGAAGAGGACGATGCGCTCAACAAGTCGCTGATGACCGAAGCGGGATTTGTCGCGAAGTAGCGAAGCGCGCAGCGCTCCTTCTTCCCTCTCCCACAAGCAGCGCAGGCGGGAGAGGGTGGACCGGACGAAGTCCGGGCCGGGAGAGGGGCTCTTTCTTGTTTCGGGCGTGCGGCACCCGTCTCCCGTCCGCGCTGCGCGCGGCCACCCTCTCTTGCAAGGGGAGAGGGAAATACAGCGTCCGGCCGATAGCTCATCAAAAACAGAAATTTTCCCATGTCCAACACCGACCTCGAAATCATCGTCGACGATCCCACCGCACCCGAACCGGATTCGCCCGCCGTCTGCAGCCTGCGCTCGGTCGAGATCATCGTCTCGCTGCTGCTGCTGGGGCTGGCGGTGACGCTCGGCGCCGATAACTACCGCACCGGCATTTCCTGGGACGACACCGGCCCGCAGGCCGGCTACTTCCCGTTCTATCTCTCGGTCATTCTCGGCGGCGCCAGTCTCTACGGTCTGGCCGCTACTTTCCTGGCGCGCCACGGGCCATCCGAGACCTTCGTCACCCGCGCACAATTGCGCCGTGTGATGGCGGTGTTCCTGCCGACCATGCTGTTCTGCGCCGCCACGCAATATCTCGGCATGTATGTCGCGAGCTTCCTTTTGATCGGCGGCTTCATGCGCCTGGTCGGCAAGATCGCGTGGTGGAAGTCGCTGCTCACCGCCTTCGTCTTCACCGCGATCATGTTCGCCACCTTCGACATCGCCTTCGACGTCATCATGCCGAAGGGGCCGCTCGAATCGGCCCTCGGCCGCTAGGACTGATCTGATGGAAGCCTTCGGACTGCTGCTGCACGGCTTCGCCGTGCTGATGACCTGGAAGATCATGGCGCTGATGGTGGTCGGCCTGGTGCTCGGCATTTTTGTCGGCGTGCTGCCGGGGCTGGGCGGCCCGAACGGCGTCGCCATCCTGCTGCCGCTGACCTTCACCATGGATCCCACCTCGGCGATCGTGATGCTGTCCTGCATCTATTGGGGCGCGCTGTTCGGCGGCGCCATCACCTCGATCCTGTTCAACATTCCCGGCGAGGCCTGGTCGGTGGCCACCACCTTCGACGGCTACCCGATGGCGCAGCAGGGCCGCGCGGCGGAAGCGCTGACCGCGGCCTTCACCTCATCCTTCATCGGCTCCCTGGTCGCGGTGCTGCTGATCACCTTTCTGGCGCCGATGATCTCGTCCTTTGCGCTGAAATTCGGCCCGCCGGAATTCTTCGCCGTCTATCTGCTGACGTTCTGCTCCTTTGTCGGCCTGGGACGCGAGACCAAGCACAAGACCGTCATCTCGATGGCGCTCGGCCTGTTGATCGCCGGTGTCGGCATGGACACCGTGTCGGGCACGCTGCGCATGACCTTCGGCTCCAACGAATTGTTGCGCGGCATCAACTTCCTGGTCGCGGTGATCGGCCTGTTCGGCATCAGCGAGATCCTGCTGACCATGGAAGAGCGCCTCGCTTTGCGCGGCCATGCCGCCAAGATCAGCCTGCGCGTGGTGATCAATGTCTGGAAGGATCTGCCGAAATACTGGATGACGCTGCTGCGCTCGTCCTTCATCGGCTGCTGGCTCGGCATCACGCCGGGCGGCGCGATCGCCGCTTCCTTCATGGGCTACAACCTCGCCAAGCGGTTCTCGAAGGATCCCGAAAGTTTTGGCAAGGGCCGTATCGAGGGCGTGTTCGCCCCTGAAACGGCGGCGCATGCCTCGGGCACCGCGGCGCTGCTGCCGATGCTGGCGCTGGGCATTCCCGGCTCCGGCACCGCCGCGATCCTGCTCGGCGGGTTGATGGTATGGGGCCTCAATCCCGGGCCACTATTGTTCGTCGAGCACAAGGACTTTGTCTGGGGGCTGATCGCCTCGATGTATCTCGGCAATGTCGTCGGCCTCGTCATCGTGCTGACCACGGTGCCGATCTTCGCGTCCATCCTGCGGGTGCCTTTCGCCGCCGTCGCGCCGATGATCGTGGTGTCCTGCGCGATCGGCGCCTACGCGATCCAGAACGCAATGTTCGACATCTGGCTGATGCTCGGCTTCGGCGTGGTCGGTTACGTCTTCAAGAAAATTGGCATCCCGCTGGCGCCGTTCACGCTGGCACTGGTACTCGGCAACCGCGCCGAAGATGCGTTCCGGCTGTCGATGATCGGCTCCGGCGGCAGCGTCGGCGTGTTCTGGTCGAACGGCCTGGTCGGTTCGATCACCACGCTGGCGATCACGCTGCTGTCCTGGCCGGTGATCGACATGGCCTTCAGCCGCGTCGGCCAGATGATGCGGCCAGCGAGGGCGATGGGATAGGTCGCTCT
>JACMOT010000399.1 GCA_014377915.1 Tardiphaga sp. | reverse complement strand
TCAGGCTCGAGAGTTCTTCAACGATCTTATTGAGGTCGGCCATTGTCTTGTTTCCTTAAGCGTATCTAGTTCGAACCAGGGTTTGAATGCGAAGGGCGTCAGGCCGCTTCGCTCTTTGAGGCATAGGCCTGAACAACACGTGCGAGCTTGGACGCAGGCGCTGTCGAGAGCTGAGCGATCTTGGTCGCGGGTGCCACAAGGAGACCCACGATCTTCGCGCGCAGTTCATCGAGCGAGGGCAGCGCGGCCAGAGCCTTGACGCTGTCGACGCTCAGGACGGTTTTACCCATCGATCCGCCCAGAATGATGAAGTTCTCATTCAGCTTGGCGAATTCGACGGCAACCTTCGGCGCCGCTACCGGATCGTCAGAAGTGGCGATCACGGTTGGTCCCTTGAGCAAGGAACCAATGGCAACGACATCCGTGCCTTCAAGAGCAATTTTGGCGAGACGGTTTTTCGAGACCTTCACGGAGGCGCCAGCAAGCTTCATCTGCGTACGCAGCTTCTGCATCTGGGCCACGGTGAGGCCGGAATAATGGGCGACGACCGCAACGCTGGTGGTCTTGAACAGACCATTCAACGATTCGACCGCGTCCTTTTTTGCCGCTCTTTCCACAGCAAGCTCTCTCCGGTTGGCGGCCTCTGCCTACAGCAGGACCGCCGGGTTACACCCACCGCCCCGCCCTTAACCTGACCTCAAGACACCAATCCCTTAAAAAGATTCGGTCTTCAGACACGTCGGGCGAGACGATATTTGAAAAGCCTGCCCTCCCGAACCATCGCCGGCAAACCGGAAACGACGCGGGGTGTCGAGGTTCGAACAAGATCCGCGGCCCGTCGCGAGAAGCGACGCTGGCAAAATCCGGTCTTCACCCGTCTATGCTGGCTTGTAGATTAAGCCGTTGAAAAAACTTGCGTTTATCGCGGGCGCCAGCAGTCTTGGACAGGATCGGGATCATCCGGCGAACCGAAAATCCCTGCCCGCTTCATCCACCCCGCGTTGAGTTTACCACCCCTTTCGAGCATCCATGCGGACAGCCTGAAAGGAATGGTCTCCTAGCGCTACGGGTTGTATGATGCGAACACAGACGCGCCAGCTACCTGCCAGTACGCCCGGAAGCGGTTGTTTAACGAGTCTTTTCTGTGTTGCCAAGTGCCGATTTTGTTCCCGGCACCTTTTGTGCAGGGAGGGGCTGGCAGGCCATCCATTTCAGCCTCCCCGGCAGTTCCAGGCGGCGGGCTAGCGAGCGGCGGGCCCGAAATACCCTGCGAGAATGCTCTTATCGACCTTGCATATATAGGTGTATTTGGGATTGACCACCTGGGTGCAGCGCGCTTCGGCGATCTGCCCCAGCAGCATGTAGCCTTCGGCCGCGGGGATCTTCCATTCGTCCTCCATCCAGTAGACCATTTCCTCGAAGGCGATGCGCATCGCATCTTCGAGCGGACGGGCGCAGCCGGTGGTGCAGATGTGCGTGGCCGTCTCGATGCGCGGATGGTTCAGGCGCTTGGGCGCCTTTTCCAGCGTTACCCGGACAGTGAGAACGGTCGCGATCTCGATGGCGCCCATGCCATTGCATTCGCCGTCGCCCTGGATGGCGTGGCAATCGCCCATGAACAGGTGCGCGCCATCCTTGTTGACCCGGAACATCACGGTATTGCCGGTGGTGATCTCCTGAATGTCGAGATTGCCGCCATGCGGGCCATTATCGACGGTCAGCACGGCACCATGAACCGGTGCCACGCCGATCACGCCGATCATCGGCCGTACCGGCAGCTTGAGATGCTCGTTCCAGTGCACCAGGCCATCCTTGACCTCGACCACCCGGGTCTGGATGCCGAACTCCTTGTGACGGACCCAGTCCGGAAACATGCCGATGCCCGGCCACAGCGCGGTGAAGCCGAGCTTGTCGAGCTCCATCCCAAGGATCTCCACCTTCAGCATGTCGCCGACCTTCGCGCCCCGCACTTCGATCGGCCCGGTCGCGCCGTTGACGTAGGGCATGATGACGTCGGCTTCGGTCAGTTGCTGCCCGACATGACGGATCGTGCCGTCATTCACGTTGATCGCGGTCTCCACCACGAAGCTTTCGCCGGGGTCGATGGCCGCGATATAGCTGTCATTCCCCGACAGCGCGTATTTGATGTTGTTCTCTTTGCTGACCCGCTGCGACATCTTGTGCTCCTGCGTAGTGAACGATCGGTTGCAATCAAGCCTGACGGCGCCACGGCATCAGCAACCGTTCGATCCTGCCGACGATGAAGGTCAGGATCAATGCCAGCGCGATGGTCGCGACCAGCGCGGCGAAGACCTTGGGAATGACGTAGAGCGAACCCGCCTTGAAAATGGCATGGCCCAGCCCTTCGGACGAGGACATGAATTCACCAACGATCGCACCGATCAGCGCGAAGCCAACTGTCAGCTTGAGCCCGGCGAAAATGTCGGTCAGCGACGCCGGCAGCACGAGCTTGCGAAAAATCTGGAATTTCGAGGCACCCAGCGTCCGCATCAAATTGATCTGGTCCGGATCGACGCCGACGGCCCCCTTGTACGACGTGATCAGCGCGACGACGACCACCGAAAGCGTCGACATCGCGACTTTCGACACCAGACCGGTGCCGAACCAGATGATGATGATCGGCGCCAATGCGATGATCGGAATCGACCCGATCGCGATCACAAACGGCTCGACGACGCGGGATACGAAGCGCGAATACCAAAGCGACAGGCCAATCACCGTGCCAAACACGTTGCCGACGAAAAATCCGAGCAGGGTTTCGAGACCGGTCACGTAGGTGTCGCGCAGCAGGCTGCCGTCCCGCACCATCTGGCCGAGGAAACCCGCGATCGCCAATGGCGAACCGAACATGAAGGCTGCCGCGCGGTCCTGCGACGTCATGTGGTGCCAGAAACTCAGGAATACGACCAGGATAGCCACCTGCGTGGCGAGAACGGCGGCAGACGCGCGCAGCTTCTTCCAGCGCTGCTTCGCTATCCGCCCCCGGGCGAGTTCGGAGACATTCGCTGGAACTGCGATTTTCGTGTCCACGGTCATTGCAGGGCTACGTCGAGGTCGGCCCAGATGCGCCGGATATATTGACTGAACCCGGGGCTTTGGCGCGTCGCCATCATGTCCGTACGCTCATCGCCGAGTTCGATATCATAAACCGCCTTGACGACGGTCGGCCGCTTCGACAGCACGATCACCCGATCGGCCAGCGAGACGGCTTCTTCAATATCATGTGTGATCAGCAGCAGGGATCGACGGCTCTGTCGGACCAGCGTCGCGGTATCATTCTCGATCAAGAGCTTGCTCTGGAAGTCGAGAGACGCAAACGGCTCGTCCAGCAGCAACACGTCGGGCTCATTCACAAGCGTGCGCGCCAGTGCCACCCGCTGGCGCATTCCGCCAGATAGCGTAGCCGGATAGTGGTCAGCGAAACCATGGAGCCCAAGTCTGTGGAGGATGGCGCGGCTGCGATCCTCGGCCTCGGCCGCTGCGACGCCTCTGATCTCGAGGCCGAGCATGGTGTTGCCGAGTGCGGTTCGCCATGGCAGCAGCAGATCCTTCTGCAGCATGTAGCCGACATTCTGCGGCTGGCCGGCAATCTCGCGCCCATGCCAGCGAATGCACCCGGAATCCGGCGCCAGCAGGCCGCACAGCGTATTCAGCAAAGTTGTCTTGCCGCAACCGGACGGGCCGACAATGCTGACGATCTCCCCTTCCCGGAGCGACAGGCTGAGATCCCCGATCACCGGAACGAGAGCGCCGCCGACCTCGTAGCTCTTCGAAACATTTTCCACGACCAAGGGCGGGACTGCGACGCCGTCAGGGCCGGGCCCTGTGACCCCACCGCGCTGGACAGATGCAAGTCCGATCATTTGAGACTGGCGACTGCCTTTTCAGCGAACGAGTTATCGATGATCTGATCGAACGGGATGCTGCCCTTGGCGTTGCCGAGATAGACCTGCATATCCATCAAGTTCTTCCACTGATCCGCCTTGGTCACAACCGACTGCGCCGGGATCAGATATTTGAGCTCCGCATCAATGGCGCCGTCGACGACCTCGCCCGGCAGATCCGGAAATTCCTTGCGGGCCACCTGCTTGGCGAACGCCGGATCGGAATAGGTCTTGCGCGAGGCTTCTTCAAACGAAGTGACCAGCGCCTGCACCATCGCCGGATCTTTCTGGATGGTCGATGGAAGCACCATGATGCCCGTATTGCAGAACGGTCCGATATAGCTGGAAAAATCGAACACCACCTTGGCGCCCTGAGCCTCTGCCGCGGCGACGCCAGGCTGATAGGCAATGGCGATATCCGCCTGGCCCGCCAGCATCGCCGCGATCTCCGTACCAGGACTTACCGGCACAATCGTGGCGTCGGTGCCGAGCTTGAGGCCGGCCGACTCGATCAACCGCTTGGCGACGCTGTAATTGGTGTTGGGCTCAGGTGACGTCACGATCTTCAATCCCTTGAAGCCTTTCGGATCGATGATCGGCTGCAGCGTCTTCGACACGCCGAAATAATGCGCGCGCTGCACCACCGTTCCGACCACCACGCCCGGACCGCCATTCTCGCGGGAAATCTGCGCCATCGTCGCATCGCCAATGGCAAAGTCGGCCGACCCGCCCAGCACGGCCGCAAATGTCTGGGTATCGCCGCCGGCGGCGCTCACCTTCATGTCGAGGCCGTTCTTTTCGAAAATACCGGCATGGATGCCGACATAGAGATTGATGTAGCCGAGGTTATGCACGGCTTCGCTGAAGCGCACGGTCTTCAACGTCGCCGCGCGGGCGCTTGCCAGGCCGGTCAGCGAAGAAGCACTG
>JACMOT010000398.1 GCA_014377915.1 Tardiphaga sp. | reverse complement strand
GTTTGGCGACAACGAAAGCTTTTCGCGGCGCGAGGACATTACAAAACTCGTCACCGAGCGGCTGCGCCAGCACACCACCGCGGAATGGCTGCCGATGCTAGAAGCCGGCCGCATCTGGCACGCCCCGGTGCAGGATTACGCGGATGTGCAGGCCGATCCGCAGATCCAGCATCTCGGCACGTTCAGGACCGTCGACAGCGCGCAGGGCGCGCCGGTGACCTTGGTCATGCATCCCGCCCGCTACAATGGCGAGACCGTCGATATCCGGCTGATGCCCCAGCAACTGGGCGCGCAGACCCGCGAAGTACTGGCCGAGGCCGGATATGACGCCGCCGAAATCGACGCGTTGATCGCCACCAAGGCCGTCGGTGCTTTGCCATGACGGCACTGACGACGATCAGCCCGCGAACTGGAAAAGATGCATGATCGATTTTTCACTGCCCGACGACACCCGCCTGCTGGTCGATACCGTCCGCCGCTTCGTCGAGACCGAAGTGCAGCCGCTGGAGGACGAGGTCGAGCGCACGGCGATCGTTCCTGCCGACACGCTGAAGATCGTCAAAGGCAAAGCGCAGGCGCTCGGTCTGTATGCCATGAACATGCCGTCCGAGGTCGGTGGCGGCGGCCTGTCCTGCGTCGAGCATTGCCTGGTCGAGGAAGAACTGGGCAAGACCTCCGACGCCCTGATCCGTCGGGTGTTCGGACAGGTCTATCCGATGCTGATGGCCTGCAAGGGCGATCAGATCGAAAACTATCTGCTGCCGACGGTGAAGGGCGACAAGATCTGCGCGATGGCGATCACCGAGCCCGGGGCCGGCTCCGACGCCGCCTCGATCAGCACGACGGCGCAGCGCGACGGCGACGAATGGGTGCTCAACGGCACCAAACATTACATCAGCGATGGTGACATCGCCGACTACATCATCCTGATGGCGCTGACCGACAAGGACAAGCGCGCCCGCGGCGGCATCACGCTGTTTCTGGTCGACAGGAACGCGCCGGGTTTTTCGGTGGCCAGCACCCAGCCGATGATGGGCCATCGCGGCTATGGCCACGCCGAGTTGCTGTTCGACCAGTGCCGGATTCCGGCCGATGCCGTGCTCGGCGAGGTCGGCGAAGGCTTCAGGCTGATCATGAAGAGCGTGCTGAACATCCGTCTCGCGCATATCGGCGCGCGCGCCGTCGGCATGGCCTCGCGGGCGCTGGAAATGATGCGGACCTATGCCGGCGAACGGCGCCAGTTCGGCCAGCCGATCGGCGATTTCCAGATGGTGCAGAAATTGATCGCCGATTCCGCGACCGAGATTTTCGGCGTCAAGATGATGGTGATGAACGCCGCCTGGGAAATCGATCAGGGTCGCGACCCGCGCGACAAGGTGTCGATGATCAAGGTCGCTGCCTCGGAGATGCAGGGGCGCGTCGTCGATCGCGCCATCCAGGTGTTCGGCGGCATGGGTTTCAGCAAGGCGCTGCCGCTGGAGCGGATGTACCGCGATGCCCGCGTCACCCGGATCTATGACGGCACCTCCGAAATCCACCGCATGCTGATCGCGCGCGGCACCATCAAGAACGGCTTGCAGCTTTAGGACGATTCATGACTTCGCTCACTCCCCTGCAGCCCGGCGCGGTGTTCTCGTTTCGCAAGACGATGACGGTGGCCGAGCAGGCGATGTTCACCGGCATCAGCGGCAATCTCGGCGGCCTCTATGTCGATGCGGTGCGCGCCAAAAAGGCCGGCGCCGCCAACATGGTCGCGTTCGAACTGGCCGTCGGCAGCCTCGCCACCACCTGCCTCGGCCAGCTCGGCGGGCCGGGGCGCCGGATCGGCGGCATCGCGCTGGACTTCGTCATGCCGGTGATCGTCGGCGATACTATCGAGGCCAAGGCGGAGATTGTCTCGGTCGATGGCAACGAGGCGGTCTGCCGCATCATTTGCACGCGCGCGCCGTCCGGTGACGTGGTCGTCGCGGGCACCGCGACCCTGGTGCCGTTCGAGCGGCGGGGCTGAGCGATGTACGAGCTGAAATCATTCGACGATCTCAAGGTCAACGACCGCGTCAGCCTCAGCAAGACCATCACCGAGGCCGACGGCGCGCTGTACATCGCCGCGACCGGCGATTTCGGTCCGGTGCATGTCGACGATGCCTATGCGCTGACCACGCGCTTCGGCAAGCGGCTGGCGCCCGGCATCATGGTCGCCGGCCTGTGCACCAGCGTACTCACCAGCGAGCTGGTCGGCACCATCGGGATCTCGATCGAGGACCGCTTCTGGTTCACCGGTCCGGTGTTCTATGGCGACACCCTCACCTTCGAGGTGTGGATCGCCGAGCAGATCGACGACACCCGCACCATCATCTGGGAAGCCAGCGCCAGAAACGAGCACGGGCTCGAAGTGCTGAAAGCGCGCGCCAGCCTGAAATTTCCCCGGCGCAAACCGTCATGAGCGATACGACCCTGACGTCCGACAAGGCGTTCCTGCATCTCGTCCGGGTCGATATCGACCCGGCGCAGGAGCAAGCGTTCAACGCCTGGTACGAGGAGGTTCATTTCCCCGATCTGCTCGCATGTCCCGGCTGGCTTTCCGCCCGGCGCTTCGTCTCGATCGGCGACGGGCCGAAATATGCGGCGATCTATCAAGTGGCCGGGCCGTGGGCGTTCGAGACGCCCGAATTCCTTGAGGTCGCGGGCTTCGGGCCGTTCACGCCGTTTGTCACGAATTTTGCACGCATCCAGTTGCAGCCGCTCTCACGGGCGTCAGCGCCGGACGCATGATGTTGCGCTCGCCCGGTCGAAAGATCGCGGCGGGCGAAAAAGGACGCCGAGCATCAAGACTCGCGTGAGGGACGCCCGGAGTAAGAGACTGGTTTCGTCATCTGTCATCACAACGGAGATTCAACATGTTCTCGACCCTACTCAGGCTTGTCGCCGTCGCAGCCCTCGCGGCGTCGCCGATGGTGGCGAATGCCGCCTGCGCGCCGGCCATCAGTGACGACAACCTGATCGCGCCCGGCAAGCTGCAGCTCTCCATCAACCCGACGAATCCGCCGCAGCAATTCGTCGACAAGGACGGCCAGTTGCAGGGGCTGAACGTCGAGTTCGCCAATGAGCTCGGCAAGCGACTGTGTCTCTCGGTCGAACTCGCCCGGATGGACTTTCCGGCGATGATCCCCGCGATGAATTCCGGCCGCCTCGACGGCATCAACACCGGCATGTTCTGGACCGAGGAGCGCTCGAAGCTGATGTTCATGGTGCCGAACGGCATGCAGGCGATTTCCGTCGTGGTCGCCGTCGAAAGCCCGCTCAAGATCGCCAGCGAGCAGGATCTGGTCGGCAAGTCGGCCGCTGTCGAGGTCAGCAGCTATCAGATGAACTGGCTGAAGAAGTTCAGCGACGCCAGCGTGGCCAAGGGCGGCGGCGCCGTCGAGATGCGCACGTTCCCCACAGCGACGAATGTGATCGGCGCGCTGCTTGCCGGACAGGTCGATACCGCGCTGCTGGTCGACAGCGTCGCGCGCGATGCCGTCAGCCGCGGCCGCGTCAAGGAAGTGCTTGGCGGCCTCGGCAAGGCCAGCACCGCGATGGCGTTCCGCAAGAAGGTGGTGGCCGAGGCGGTCGCGGCGGCCTTCACCGCGATGCGGGCGGACGGCACCTACAAGGCGATGGTCGACAAGTTCGGACTCACCAGCCTGCCGGCGGACCAGCCCTTTGCCATCACCGGTCCAGGCCCGACCTGACCCGTGGGCGGGCCGACCAGCCATCGCGATTCCGCCGCCGGGGCAGTAATGCCCCGGTCCTTCACCGAACGCTTGCGCGGCATTCATGCCGCGACGGTGGTGCCGATGAAGGCGGATTTTTCGATCGATGAGGCGGCGCTGGCGACGCATATTTCGGCGGTGACATCCGTTCCCGGCATTAACGGGCTGCTGGTCAACGGCCATGCCGGCGAGAATTTTGTGCTGTCACTCGCCGAAAAGCGGCGCGTCACGGAGATTGCGCGCGATCAGGCCCCGAAAGGGTGCCTGATCGTCGCCGGCGTCAATCACGAGTCCAGCCTGCGGGCCGCGTGCGAAGCGGCCGCGCTGGAGCAGGCCGGCGCCGACGGGCTGCTGGTGTTTCCGCCCAATAGCTGGGCGCTGCCGCATGCCGACGCCGCCGTCCTCGGGCACCACGCTTGCATCCGCGACGCCACCTCGGTGCCGTTGATGCTCTATAACGCGCCGGTTGGCGCCGGCGCGATGGCCTATACGCGGCCGGTGTTGGAGCATCTCGTCGCGGACCTCCGCTTCGTCGCGATCAAGGAAGGCAGCTGGGAAGTCGCCACTTACGAACAAAACCGGCGGCTGATCAAAACGCTTCGCCCGGATTTCGCGGTGCTGGGCTCGGGCGACGAGCATCTCCTGACCAGCTATCTCATTGGAAGCGACGGCAGTCAGGTCAGCCTGGCCGCGGTGTTGCCGGAACTGGTCGTCAGCCTGTGGCATGCCGCCGCGTCTGGCGACTGGACGACGGCCCGCGCGGCGCACGAAAAGCTCTATCCGCTCGCCGTTGCGATCTACCGCGATGCGCCGGGGGGACGGGCTACGGTCCGGCTCAAGGCCTGTCTGAAGCTGCTCGGGCGAATTCCCGACGACGCGCTGCGTCCACCGCAACCGCCGGTCTCGGCGATCGAATGGGCCGCTCTGTGCCGCGCCTTGCGCGTCGCGGGTCATCTCACCGATGCCGATGGCCCGTCAGTCGGCCGTTAGATTCGAGCCGGCGCGGGCGAAAGCTCCGCCCAAGCCGCCACTTCATCGAATATGCGCCGCTCGTCGCAATCGGGGGCCGTGGCCGTCGCCGATCCGACCGCCGCGATCCCGTTACTTTCACCCCAGCCGACCGTTGCCGCCGCGCCGGCAATCGGCTAGATGGATCACGTGCACCCGTAGCTCAGCTGGATAGAGCGTTGCCCTCCGAAGGCAAAGGTCATAGGTTCGACTCCTATCGGGTGCGCCAATGATTACAATAGCTTGTTAAAAATCCAGCTGCCATCGTGTTTGCGCGGGTAAGCGGGAGGTAAGCATGGCGCGGCTGGGGAGCGGAACAGATGAGGGACGACGCTCGGAGAGCGGTCGCGTATCTAGCGGCGCGTCTGGTCAGTAAGCGGCCCGGAAGCTCCATCTACGATTTCGCCAAAAACTCTTACTCTCACTTTTACGGCGAAGTCGGTCCGAGCATCGCGGTTTTCGACCATGCAAGCTCGGCCCATAACGTTGGGTCTCCGCAGCAGTTTTTCCACCATGGCACCAAGG
>JACMOT010000397.1 GCA_014377915.1 Tardiphaga sp. | reverse complement strand
TGCCGCGCCCGCTTGCCCATCGTTTCCGCCGCGGCGGGATCGCGCAGCAACGGCTCAAGTGCCCCACCCAGCGCCGCGGCATCACCGGTCGGCACCAGCACGCCGGTGCCGCCATCCTCTACCGCCTTCTCGGCGGCGCGGGCGCGCGTTGCCACCTGCGCCGCGCCAACCGACATCGCTTCGATCAGCGTCAGGCCAAAGCCTTCGTTGCGCGACGTAAAGGCATAGATCGTCAAGCGCTGGTACCAGCGCTGCACCTCGGCAATCGGCAATTCACCGAGAATAAGGATGCGCGACCGTAGCCCGGCGACCTCGATCTTCTTTTTCAACTCATTGGCAAAGCTCGCCTGGTCGGGCGTGACGGCGCCGACGATCACGGCCGTAAAATCCGGATAGCGCGGTAGCAATTCGCACATCGCTTCCACGAACAGGTCAGTGCCCTTTTGCGCACGGACGCGGCCGAAACATCCGATCGCATGGCGGCCGGGCAATCCAGCTTCCGCGAAGGCGGCGGCGCGGTCCGCGGGCGGTGAATAGCGGACCGGATCGACGCCGTGTGTGACCACCGTCGCCGAACGCTTGAGATAGGAAGCCGAGACCTCGCTGGTGGCGATGATCGCATCCATCCGCCCGATCAGCCATCGCGTGATCCAGGTGTGGTGGCGCTGCGCCGCGGAGGTAAATAGCAGCTTCAGAGGCCAACCGAGCGCCTGCAGCAGTACCCCCGCGATCATCTCGTTGTTGCGCCGCGCATGCCAGATGACCGGCGCACGGCGCAACCATAGCCGCAACAGATCGGCCGCGCCGATGCGGTCAATCCCTTCCGGCGCGTCCGAGCCGAGCCAGGCCGCACGGAACATCGCGGCAAGCTTGGGCGCCACCATCCGGTTGGTGGCGGTCACGCCGGAGTAACGCCAATGCAGATTGGTGACGATCAACTGCACCTTGCCGGCGGCATTATTAGCGATGGGCACGCATGTCTTCCTTTCGACGCAGTTCCTATACGCAAAATTAAGCATAGTGGCCAGTTACCAGCCGTCGAAACCCACTCTTCACTTCGGAACGGTTAGCGTGATGTCATGGGCGTAGCGATAAGGTTGGATCGATGACCGTACTTGTTACCGGCGGTGCCGGTTATATCGGAAGCCACATGGTTCATGCGCTGGTGGAAGCGCGTGAAAGCGTGGTCGTGATCGATAACCTGTCCACCGGCTTCTCGAATTATCTGCCCGACGGCGTACCGCTGTTCATCGGTGACGTTGGCGACGAAAATCTGGTCGAGGGCGTGATCGCCGCGCACGGCATCGACGCCATCATCCATTTCGCCGGCTCGGTCGTGGTGCCGGATTCGATGCGCGATCCGCTCAGTTATTACCGCAACAACACCATGACCACGCGTAATCTGCTCACCGCCGCGGTCAAATGCGGCGTCAAGCGCTTCATCTTTTCCTCGACAGCGGCCGTCTACGGCAATCCCGATTCTACGCCGGTGGCCGAAGACGCCCCGACCCGGCCACTGTCGCCCTACGGCTCGTCGAAGCTGATGAGCGAAATCATGCTGCACGACATCGCACCGGCCTATGGCATGGAATTCGTCGTACTGCGCTATTTCAACGTCGCCGGCGCCGATCCGAAGGGCCGCACCGGCCTGGCCACCATGGGCGCGACCCATCTGCTGAAGATCGCGGTCGAGGCCGCCACCGGCCAGCGCAGCAAGATCGACGTGTTCGGCACGGATTATCCGACCCCTGACGGCAGCTGCATCCGGGATTTCATCCACGTCAGCGACCTCGTCCAGGCCCATCTCGCCGCGCTGAACTACCTGCGCCACGGCGGCGCCTCGACCACCCTGAATTGTGGCTATGGCCGCGGCTATTCGGTGCTGGAGACCATCGAGGCGGTGCGCCTCGCCTCCGGGCGCAGCTTTGCCGTGCAGCACGCCCCGCGCCGCGACGGCGACATCATGAGCATGATCGCCGACACCAGCCGGCTTCGCGCCACGCTGGACTGGAAGCCGCAATTCGACAACCTCGAGACCATCGCCAAACATGCGCTGGCCTGGGAAGAGAAGCTCGCTTTGGAGCGCCATGGCATTGAATTGATGGCCAAATCGGCCTGATCCGGGCTGGCTGCCGGCCAATTCGGCTTGAAATCCCCCCATTTAGCGGGCAATGAGACGGCTGTTTCGCACCGACTCTGACGCCTGCGGCAAATCCCTGCCCGGCGCCGTCGCTGGAACGCGGATGGCTGATATTCCTCGCAAAATCACTGACGATCCCACCGGCGCCTGGGCGCTGATCCGCCGCCTGGTCACCGAACAGGCGGCCACCTACTGGCGCCGATACCTGATCGCCTTCGCGCTGATGGCGGTCTCGGCCGGCACCACCGCCGGCGCGGCCTACATGCTCGGCGAGGTCATCAACCAGGCCTATGTCGACAAGGACATCAACCGCATCGCGCTGTATTCCGGCGTCGTCGTGCTGATCTTCCTGGTGAAAGGCGTGACGACCTACGGTCATACGGTGATCCTGTCGCAGATCAGCAATGCCATCCTGGCCAACAACCAGCGCCGGCTGTTCGCCAAGCTGATGAATGAGAGCATCGGCTTCTTCTCGGAACGGCATTCCTCGGAATTCCTGGCGCGGCTGACGGCCGGCGCCAATTCGGTGACACAGGTGCTCAGCCTGCTGATCAATGCCGTGGGCCGTGATCTGCTGTCGCTGATCGCGCTGGTCGGCGTGATGCTGATGCAGGATCCGTACATGGCGCTGTTCGGTTTCCTGATAGCGCCGCCGGCGATGCTGATGCTGCGCAAGCTGGTGAAACGCATCAAGGGCCTGGCCCGCAACCAGTTCACCGGCACCGCCGACATCATGGAGACGATGCAGGAATCGCTGCAGGGCATCCGCACCGTCAAGGCGTTCAACCTCGAACACACCATGCAGGAGCGCATGGAAGCCAGCATCACCGCGGTGGAGCGTAACGCCAACAAGATGGCGCGGGTTTCCAACCGCTCCAGCCCGCTGATGGAGACGCTTGGCGGCTTTGCGATCGCTGGATCGCTGCTGTATGGCGGCTACCGCGTGGTGGCGATGGGCGCGACGCCCGGTCAGTTCTTCTCCTTTGTCACCGCCTTCCTGCTCGCCTACGAGCCGGCGAAGCGGCTGGCCCGGCTCAACATCGAGCTCAACAGCAGCCTGATCGGCGCGCGCATGCTGCTCGAGATCGTCGACAGCCCGGCCTCCGAGCCCAATGACGACGCCAAACCGGCCTTGCTGCTCAGCGATGCCCGCGTCGAATTGCACGATGTCAGCTTCCGCTATCGGCCCAACGAACTGGTGCTGAACCGGATGAATTTCGTCGCCGAACCCGGCAAGGTCACCGCGTTGGTCGGCCCGTCCGGTGGCGGCAAGTCAACCGTGCTGGCGCTGCTGCTGCGGCTCTACGAAGTCAGCGAAGGCGACATCACCATCGACGGCCAGTCGATCGGCCAGATTTCGCGGCGGTCGCTGCGGCAGCAGACCGCCTATGTCGGCCAGGACGTCTATCTGTTCCGCGGCACGATCCAGGAGAACATCGCCTTCGGCAAGGTCGGCGCCACCGAGGCCGACATCGTGTCCGCGGCGAAGGCCGCTTGCGCGCATGATTTCATCATGGGCTTTCCGCTCGGCTATGCCACGCCGGTCGGCGAACACGGTGCCCAGCTGTCCGGCGGCCAGCGCCAGCGCGTCGCCATTGCGCGGGCGCTGGTAAAGAACGCCCCGGTGATCCTGCTCGACGAAGCCACCGCGGCACTGGACTCCGAGTCGGAGAAATCAGTGCAGGAAGCAATCGAGCATCTGTGCCGCAACCGCACCACCATCGTCATCGCGCACCGGCTGCACACCATCATGCATGCCGATGCCATTCTGGTGGTTGAAGGCGGCGAGATCGTCGAGCGCGGTCGCCACGACGACCTGCTGCGCCGCGGCGGCCGCTATGCCTCGTTCTTCAAGTTGCAACATCGTGAGGCCAGCCCGCTGGCTCCGCTCGACGCCCCGGCCTGAGCAATCCGAATTCGAAAGAGAGGTCCCCTCTCTGTCGTCATTGCGAGCGATGCGAAGCAATCCAGCCCGCTTGCAAACCAACAAGTCTGGATTGCTTCGTCGCAAGAGCGCCTCGCAATGACGATGGGCTCCTGCATGTACCCGAGAGCCACTCATGACCGCATCGTTCGTTATCGCCCCTCCGCCGCAGGCCGCCATTGCCGTCCAGGGCGACGACAAGAAATTTCCGGTACGCCGCGTCTGGTGCGTGGGCCGCAACTATCTCGAGCACATCCGCGAACTCGGCAATGACGAGCGCAACCCTCCCTTCTTCTTCGCCAAGCACGCCGACATGATCGTTCCGGAAGGCAGCGTGATCGCCTATCCGCAGCAGACCCAGGACTTCCAGCACGAGGTCGAGCTGATCGTGGCGCTGCAGAGCGGCGGCTTCAACATTTCCGCGGAGACCGCGCTCGATCACGTCTGGGGTTATGGCGTGAGCATCGACCTGACCCGCCGCGACTTGCAGATGAAATCGCGCAAGAAGGAGCAGCCCTGGGAGATCGGCAAATCGTTCGACGATTCCGCCCCGTGTGGCGCGCTGGCACCGGCCTCGAATATCGGCCATCCGACCAGCGGAAAGATCTGGCTGTCGGTGAACGGCACCGAGCGGCAGAAGGGCGACCTGTCGGAAATGATCTGGAACGTCGCCGAGATCATCGCGAAACTGTCGCTGCAGGTTGAACTCGGCGCCGGGGACGTCATCCTGACCGGCACCCCAGCCGGCGTCGCCGCCCTTGCGCCCGGCGATAAAATCGAATGCGGCATCGATGGTATCGGCACGCTGAAATGCAGCATAGGCGAGAAGGTCAAATAAATAGAGATGGTTCGTGCCCCGGAGGCGACGCAACACGAAGTGTTGCTTCGCAGGGCCGGGGCCGTCTCAAACGCCCTCGTTCGTAACGGTCCCGGATCTGCGGAGCGACATCAAGCAGGCCGCACCGCATCCGGGACACGTAAGTAACGGACATCACAAAAAAGCCCCGGATCGCTCCGGGGCTTTGTCGTTCAAATCAGTGCGTCGAACTCAGTAGCGGTACTGGTCGGCCTTGAACGGGCCTTCGGTGCTGACGCCGATATAGGCGGCCTGCTCGGGGCTCAGCTTGGTCAGGTTCACGCCGATCTTGGCGAGGTGCAGCATCGCGACCTTCTCGTCGAGCGCCTTCGGCAGCACGTACACTTCCTTCTTGTACTTGCCGTCCTTGTTGTTGGCATAGAGTTCGATCTGCGCCAGCGTCTGGTTGGTGAAGGATGCCGACATCACGAAGGACGGGTGACCCATGGCATTACCGAGGTTCACCAGGCGGCCTTCCGACAGCAGGATCATGCGGTGACCATCTGGGAAGGTGATCTCGTCGACCTGCGGCTTGATGTTGTCCCACTTCATGTTCTTCAGATGCGCGATCTGAATTTCATTATCGAAGTGGCCGATGTTGCAGACGATCGCACGATCCTTCATCGCGCGCATGTGCTCGATGGTGATGATGTCGCGGTTGCCTGTCGCGGTGACGAAGATGTCGGCGCGCGGCGCGGCCTCTTCCATGGTGACGACTTCATAGCCTTCCATCGCCGCCTGCAACGCGCAGATCGGATCGATTTCGGACACCAGCACGCGGCAGCCGGCCTGGCGCAGTGACGCGGCCGAGCCCTAGCCGACATCGCCGAAGCCGGCGACCATGGCGACCTTGCCCGACATCATGACATCGGTGCCGCGACGGATGCCGTCGACCAGCGATTCACGGCAGCCGTACAGATTGTCGAACTTCGACTTGGTGACGCTGTCGTTGACGTTGATGGCCGGGAACAGCAGCTTGCCGCTCTTCTGCATCTCGTACAGGCGATGCACGCCCGTGGTGGTCTCTTCCGACACGCCCTTGATGTTGTTGGCGAGCTCGGCGAAGTAGCCCTTCGGCTTTTCCTTCAGCAGCTTCTTGATCAGCGCGTAGAAAACTTCTTCTTCTTCCGATTCCGGTTTGTCGAGGAAGGCCACGTCGCCCTGCTCGGCGCGCAGGCCGCTGTGCACCAGCATGGTGGCATCGCCACCATCGTCGAGGATCAGGTTCGGAGTGCCGCCGCCATGCCAGTCAAACAGCTTGGCGGTATAATCCCAATATTCTTCCAGGCTCTCGCCTTTGATGGCGAACACCGGGATGCCGGCCGCGGCGATCGCGGCGGCGGCGTGGTCCTGGGTCGAGAAGATATTGCAGGACACCCAGCGCACGTCGGCACCGAGCGCGACCAGCGTCTCGATCAGCACGGCGGTCTGAATGGTCATGTGCAGCGAGCCGGCGATGCGGGCGCCTTTCAGCACCTGCTTCGGGCCGTATTCCTCGCGGGTGGCCATCAGGCCGGGCATCTCGGTCTCGGCGATCGAGATTTCCTTGCGGCCGAACGGCGCCAGCGCGATGTCCTTGACGATGTAGTCGTTGAAGCCCTTGGGCGCGGTCATGTAATTGTCCTTTAGTGAAATGGTCATTCCGGGGCACGAACGCCGTCAGGCGGTCGCGAACCCGAAATCCCGATGTGATAATAAGTTCCAGGTTCCGGCTTCACGTGCGCCACAATGCGCACGTCAACCCGGAACGACGAGTTTCGGATCAGACGTTGCTCTTCAATGCGTCGACGAGGTCGGTCTTTTCCCACGAGAAGCCGCCATCCGCATCCGGCGTGCGGCCGAAATGGCCGTAGGCGGAGGTGCGGGCGTAGATCGGCTTGTTGAGGTCGAGATGCTTGCGAATACCGCGCGGGGTAAGGTCCATCGAGTCGGCAACGGCCTTCTCGATCACCTCATCGGCGACCTTGCCGGTACCATGGGTGTCGATGTAGATCGACAGCGGCCGCGCCACGCCGATGGCGTAAGCGAGCTGCAGCGTGCAGCGATCGGCGAGGCCCGCCGCGACGACGTTCTTGGCGACGTAGCGCGCCGCATAAGCCGCTGAACGATCAACCTTGGTGGAATCCTTGCCGGAGAACGCGCCGCCGCCATGCGGGGCCGCGCCGCCGTAGGTGTCGACGATGATCTTGCGGCCGGTCAGCCCGGCATCACCATCGGGACCGCCGATGAAGAACTTGCCGGTCGGGTTGATGTGCCAGATGGTCTTGTCGGAGATCCAGCCGTCCGGCAGCGCCTTGCGGACATAGGGCTCGACGCAGTCACGAACCTGGTTCGAGGCCATGTCCTCGACCAGATGCTGGTGCGACACCACGATCTCGCGGACGCCGACCGGCTTGCCGTGCTCGTACTGCACGGTGACCTGGCTCTTGGAGTCGGGCCCCAGCACCTTCTCGATGCCGGCGTGACGGGCTTCCGAGATCAGGCGCAGGATCTTGTGCGCGTAGAAGATCGGGGCTGGCATCAGCTCGGCGGTCTCGTTGGTGGCGTAACCGAACATGATGCCCTGGTCGCCGGCTCCCTCTTCCTGGTTGGTGCCGGGCTGCAGCGCATCCACGCCCTGCGCGATGTCGGCCGACTGCGGGTGCAGCAGGATCTCGATGTCCGCGGTCTTCCAGTGGAATCCGGCCTGCTCGTAACCGATGTCCTTGATCGCAGCGCGTACCACGGCCTCGATGTGATCGTTGGTGACCGACGCGGGACCGCGGGTTTCTCCGGCGATCACTACCTTGTTGGTGGTGGCCAGCGTTTCGCAGGCAGCCCGGATCGACCAGGGGTCCATGCCGGCCTTGGCGCCTTCGCGGAAGAACAGGTCGACGATTTCGTCGGAGATCCGGTCGCAGATCTTGTCGGGATGACCTTCGGAGACGGATTCACTGGTGAACAGATAAGACGCGCGCATCAACAACCCCTTTTCCGCCAGATCTCGGCGGCCTTTCATCTAATGTCCGGAAATGTCAGTCGCGACGCCGCGAGATGACATAGGATTCATCGTAGAACCAGAGACCGTTATGCTTGCGCAGAACCTCCCGGGTGGCATCCAGATAACGGCCGCTTTGAGTCACTTCCGTCAAACGGTCGTCCTCGATCTGGGCGACATAGACCGCCGCGTTCCACGCTGCAAAAGCCGTCGAGGTCCCGATCGTCCCGGTCACTTCGTTCGGCAGCGCCTCCATGGCGTAGCGAAAGATCGACCGCTGGTCGGAATAGGCATTGAAGTTCAGATCGCGGGCGGCTGAGCCCAGTTCGTATTTCACTGCGCGCAATAGCTCATGACGGCTGACGGCGAAAGGGTTTTCTTTGGGCCAGACGGCCTGCACGATCTCCATACCGGGGTCCTGCCCATGCGAATGGATTCCGATCAACCGACCGCCCGCGCGCAAGGCTCGGGCTAGGGGGGCGATGATGCGTTTGGCGCGGAAAGAGACCGAGGATTTGGCGCGGTAGGGCTGCGAGGCGATGAACAGGTCGAAATTGGCCTCGGTGCGGCCGGCGCGCGGGATGATGCTGTCGAGCAGAAAACGGTGATCCTCGCGGTAGACCACCAGCGCCACCGGGCGTTCATAGGTCGGCATGCCCGAGCGCGGGTTGATGCTGGCGCGCCAATTATCCTCCAGAAACGCGTTCAGCCCGGCGATCTGCGCCTCGAACTCGCCGGACGAGGCGCCGCGCAACGGCACTTCGTGCCAGATCATCCCGGCGGCCGCGGCCGGCGAAATCGGCGTCAGCGTCGGCGCCTCGGCATAATGCATGTTGGTCAGCACGAACACCGTGGCCGGATGCTCGAACAAGCGGTCCGGCACCTTGTCCAGCGTCAGACGCACGTCTTCCAGGCTCAATTCCTTGCCGGCGATATAGAACGGCATGTGCGGAAACCGGCCGTGCATCGAGCGCATCACCCGCGCCAGCACGGTGCCGTCGCCGACCCCGGCGTCGAATACCCGCAGCGCCGGCGGCCGCGGATGGATGCTGGCAAGCTCCAGCCCGACGCGGTCGGCGATCACCCGCTTCTCCGAGCAAGTATGCACGAACAGCAGGTATTTCTGCCGGTTCTCGAAGAAGCGAAAATTGCTGCGCGGGTCGCGGCGCTCGATCGGCGTCTGCAGCCCCGGCGGCGGCGGCACGCCCTCCGGCAGCGACTGGGCGATGAAGGCCTGGATGCGATCCAGCGTGTCGATGGTGGTGCGCTTGCCCTCGCGCAGCCGGTTGACCAGCTTGCCGTCATTGACCGCGCGGCGACCGAAGGTCGATTCCGCCATCTCCAATTGCCGGCAGAAATCTGAAATCAGGCCCAGAATCTGGTCATTTTTCATGGGCTTGGTCGATTCAGGCCAGATTTGGGCAAGCGCCACAATCCTGCCGCAAGACTGATTCGACGCGAAAAATTCTTGCGGCCAAATTGCGGCAGGCCAGTGGGCAGCGAAATTGCTATTGCATTGCATAACACGTTCTGCCCACCAAGGAAATCCAGGAAATCGCCCCCTGCCCGTCGTGTGCAAGTCGCCATCGCCTGCTAAGACCCCTGCAACCCGTCCGCTTCCCTGGCCCGAGGAATTCCCATGCGTATCGCCATGATCGGCACCGGCTATGTCGGCCTCGTCTCCGGCGCCTGCTTCGCCGATTTCGGCCACCACGTTACTTGCGTCGACAAGGATGCGGCCAAGATCGCCGCCTTGCAGCAAGGCCAGATCCCGATCTTCGAGCCCGGGCTGGACGCGCTGGTCGCCGCCAATGTGAAGGCCGGCCGGCTCGATTTCACCACCGACCTCTCCGGCCCGGTCGCCGAAGCCGACGCGGTGTTCATCGCGGTCGGCACGCCGTCGCGGCGCGGCGATGGCCATGCCGACCTGTCTTACGTCTACGCCGCCGCCAAGGAGATCGCCGCCGTCGTCAATGGCTTCACGGTGGTGATCACCAAATCGACGGGGCCGGTCGGCACCGGCGACGGGGTCGAGCGGCTGATCCGCGAGGCCAATCCCGACGCCGATGTCGCGGTCGCCTCCAATCCGGAATTCTTGCGCGAGGGCGCGGCGATCCGCGACTTCAAGTTTCCGGACCGCATCGTGGTCGGCACCTCGGACGAGCGCGCCAGAAAGGCGATCGGCGAGATCTACCGGCCGCTGTCGCTGAACCAGGCGCCGGTGATGTATACCGAGCGGCGCACCGCCGAGCTGATCAAATAT
>JACMOT010000396.1 GCA_014377915.1 Tardiphaga sp. | reverse complement strand
GATTTTCAATCGGAGCAGCGTTCGACTTTCAGGCGTGATGTCCCCAGGGCCGAAAGGGTCCTCGGCCAGCGCAGACGCTTTCCACGGTTCATGAGCTTTGCTCGCGATGTCCCCTGATTCGTCGCCGGCCTACCGCCGCGCCGATGTCAGCGCCCCGCCGCTCGCCACGCATCGTCCGTTCTTGTAGACCGAGCGCGATTTCGGCACCGCGACGACCGCCATCGGCAGGCCTTCGACGTCCAGGGTGACGAAGTCGGCCTTGGCGCCCACCCGCAATCCGTAGCCTTCCAGTCGCAACGCCTTGGCACCGCCCGCGGTGACCACGTCGAAGGCAATGCTCAGATCCTCGTCGGTGTTGAACCCGGATCGATAGCCGATCATCATCGCCCTTCCCAGCATGTCCCCGTCGCCATAGGGCCACCAGGAGTCGCGGATATTGTCGCTGCCGCTGAACACCGTGACCCCGGCCTCGCGCAGCGCCTTGACCGGCGGAAAGCCGCGGGCGCCCGGCGCATTGGTCATGATCGACACGCCGTCACGCGCGAGCAGGTCGGCCGTGCGCTTGACGATGTCGGTCGCGACGTCGCCCAGCGAATAAGCGTGGCTGACGGCGACATGGCCGCCCATGGCGAGAGCCCTGGTTCGCGCCGCGATCTGTTCGAGCTCGAAGATGCCCAGCGTGCCGTGGTCGTGCAGATGGATGTCGACGTCGACGCCGTGCCGCTGGGCGATGCCGAATACGACGTCGAGATGCCTTTCGACATCGCGGTCGAAGCTGGCGGGATCGAGACCGCCGATCAGATCGGCGCCGATCGACATCGCTTCGTCGAGATAGTCCGCCGCGCCGGCGCTGAGCAGGATGCCGCTCTGTGGAAAGGCGACCAGCTGGATGTCAATGAGGTCGCGGTATTCCTCGCGAACCCCGAGAATGGTTTCGAGTGATTTGAGTCCGACCGAACCATCGACCATCACATGGCTGCGCATCTGGGTGGTGCCGTTAGCGATACAGAGTTCGATCTGGTTGCGGGCCCGAACCTCCATCGGCGCCGCCGCCGCCATGTTGCGGGCCTGGATGGCGACGCGCTCATGCACGTTGAAGCCGTTGGAATAGGGCACATGCGGCCGCCATGCGTCGCCATAGAAGCTGGTGTCGAGATGGATGTGGCCTTCGACCAGGCCGGGCACCACCAGCGCGCCGCCGAGGTCGATTGTCGTAATGGCTGAAGGTGGGCTGCCTTCGGGCGTGATCGCGACGATGCGGCCCGACGCGACGGCGATGTCGTTGACCGTGCCGTCGGAAAACCGGGCGCGGGTGAACAGCGTGTCGATCGTGCTCAAGATAGTCCCCTTGGTTATTCAGAGAGTATCCTGCAGCCTGTCATGAGCAACAACAAGCGTCGCGCCGCGGCGCGGCCGGTGTAGGATGCGCGTCACGATGAGTAGGGGAGCAGCCGGTGTCCAGCGCTAAAGCCAAGTCCGTCGCTCGCGGCCGGCCGCGGTCGGCGGAGACCGAGCAGGCCATTCTGCACAGCGCCTATCGCCTCATGGCGTCGGAGGGACTGGCAGCGGCCAGCATCGATGCCATCGCCCGGGACGGCGGCGTCTCCCGGATGACGGTCTACAAATGGTGGCCGTCGCGCGAGGCGCTGCTGATCGACGCCTTCCTGCGGCAGGCGGCGACGATGCTGCCATTGCCGGAGGCCGGCGATCCGCTGCTGCGGTTGCGCCGGCATGCCGTCGCCTATATCCGGGCGCTGAACGGCGACTTTGGCAAGGTACAGCTCGCCGTTATCGCGGAATGCGTGGCCCGTACCGGTTCGGCGAAGATCTTCTCGGAACGTTATCTCGCCATTCGCCGCGACGCGGCGGTCAAGATCATCCGGACCGGACAAAAGAGCGGACGGATCACGGCGACGGAAGCGGCGGGCGATCTGTACGACCGCATCTATGGCACGCTGTTCTACCAATATGTGTTCGGCTTTCGCGCGTTGAGCCCAGGCTATGCGGAAAAACTCGTCAACGCGGTGCTGGCTGGCGCGCCCGGCGAAACCACGTCCAGGTCTCCCGGGTGACGGCGAGGTAGCCGTCGCCGCGATGCGCGATGCGCGAATCGACGATGTCGTTGAGCTTCGGCAGCGCGTGAAACGGGACCGAAGGATAGGCGTGATGTTCGACATGGAACGGCATGTTCCAGCTGAACCACTTCATCAACTGGCCGGTATAGGTGGTCCGGGTGTTTTCAAAGGCGCTTCTTGTATGCTCGCAGCCGGTGTGTTCGGCGAACAGATAGGGCCGCAGGAACCATTGACCGACCACCAGCGGGATCAGCCAGACCCACAGCAGCAAGGTCGACGACAGCGCCACCGACGCGATCAGCAGCAGCAGATAGACCAGCGCATAGCTGCGCGCCTCACGCACCACCATGGCGCGCTTGTTGTCGGGAATCCACGGCACCGTCACCGTGCCGGTGATGGCATGGCGGAGCATCAGCCGGACCCGCTTGAACAGATATACGATGCCCGAATAGGCAATCCCGAGCTGGGCGTCGGAGCGGGGCACCGTGGCGAACATCAGTTCGGGATCGCGCGCGGGATCCTGCGTGAAGCGGTGGTGATCCCAGTGAAACAGCGCGTAATATTCGTAAGGGTACAGGATGGTCAGCGACGACAGATGGCCGAGCGCGGTGTTCAGCCAGCGGGTGCGGAACACGGTCTTGTGCGCGGCTTCATGGACCGGCATGAACAGGAACGCGACCAGAAAACCCTGGGCAATGATCAGCGGCACGGCGAACAGCACGCCGTAGCGGGTCAGCACCATCCAGAGCAGCGTGCCGGTCAGCAGGATCGCGCCGAAATGCGACACCGCCCGCAGCGCCCCGGGCGCGTTGGAGCGCACCGATAATTCCTTTAACTGCGCCGGGGTGAGGGCGCGTGCCTCGATGGTTCGGTCAGCCTGCGGATCCATGGTCATTCGATTGTCCCGTGGTGTCAGTCGTTCAGGAAGGCGCTGATGCTGGCATTGAGAAAGGCGCGGTCGGCCGGGATCAGCGCCGGATTGCCGGCGCGGTGGCCATACAGCGACGGGATCGGCTTCAGTTCGGCGGAGCGCGCCTGGGTCAGCAACGGCAGTTCGTCCGCATTGTCGCCGACCTGGAAATAGCCGTCGGTCTGGCCCGGCATCAGCAGCACCCGTGCCTTGATCGCGGCCAGTGCCCGGGTGAGGTCGCCGCCATAGGCCTCGCATTGCGAAATGTCGCCATGCTGCCAGATCCGGATCTGCGCCAGCAGATCATTGGCGTCGCGCCGCGCGAAGGCGCCATCCCACGACCGCGCCAGGAAATCCTCCAGCGAGCTGAAGCCGAGCGCGCGCCACAATTCGTCGCGGTAGAAACCGTGCGACATCGCCCAGCCGGCATAGACGCGTCCCATCGCGCGCAGCCCGGCGGCGGGCCTGGCGATGAAGCGTCCGTCGACGAAGGCCGGATCGGCGGTCAGGGCCGCCTTGACGCCTTCGAGAAAGACGTAGTTGAACGGCGAACATCGCGCGCTGCCGCAGACGATCGCCGCGCGTTGCACCATGTCCGGATAGGCCGCGGCCCAGTGATAGGCCTGCATCGCGCCCATCGACCAGCCATACACCATGGCGATGGTCGAGACGCCGAACTGCTCGGTGATCAGCCGGTGCTGCACGGCGACCGCATCATGATAGCTGACGGCTGGAAACGGCGAATCGCCGAGGCGGGAAACGTTCGACGGCGACGACGACAGACCATTCCCGAACAGGTTCGGGATGATGACAAAATAGCGGTCGGGGTCGAGCGCGTTGCCCGGAGCCACCAGCCATTCGGTGTCATGATGCTGGGCGCCGAACGAGGTCGGATAGACGATGACATTGTCGCGGGCGGCGTTGAGCCGGCCATAGGTCTGGTACGCCAGGCGCATGTCCGGAAACATCTCGCCGGACCGCAGCCTCACGTCGCCGGCGTCGAATGTTTGATAATCGCGCGGCAATGTCATGCACCGATTCCCGACGTGTGGCCCGTGGCCAATTTCCATTAGTGGATCATTTGTACAGTTAATATGACGCCCGGCCAATGCCGAACAAGCGCCGCGGCGGCGCAATTGCGGGCAGCGGTCTGCCCGTTATCCGCGCGGCGCTGCCATCATTCGACGTTCAAAACCGAAGAACGACCGCGCCGGTGCGACTTGGGCACGCGTGCCCGCATTTTCGAATAGCAACAATGTGCTGATTGGAGGTCAAATCGGGTAATTTATCCACAAAAGCGCTGCCCATGGCTTGCCAGTTAGGCTAAGCCACGCCCCCGCACACCGCTCTGGCTGCCATGCGCGTCCCGCGCCGGCATCGCAATTCCCGGAAGAGATGATGATTGATACCGCAAGCTTCGTGCCCACCGCCGCTGTTCCGCGTCGCGACAAGCCCCTGAATTCGCCGGCGCAGGTTCTGCTGGCGAGCCTGATCGGCACGACGATCGAATTCTTCGATTTCTATGTCTATGCGACCGCGGCCGTGCTGATCTTTCCGACGCTGTTCTTTCCCAACTCCGACCCGACCACGGCGCTGCTGGCGTCGTTCGCCACCTTCTCGATCGCGTTCTTCGCGCGCCCGTTCGGCGCCATCGTGTTCGGCCATTACGGCGACCGGATCGGCCGCAAGACCACGCTGATCGCAGCCTTGCTGACGATGGGCATTTCGACGGTGGTGATCGGCCTGCTGCCGACCTATTCGCAGATCGGCGTCGCCGCTCCGCTGTTGCTGGCGCTGTGCCGCTTCGGCCAGGGTTTCGGGCTTGGCGGCGAGTGGGGTGGCGCGGTGCTGCTGGCCACCGAGAATGCGCCGGAAGGCAAGCGCTCGTGGTACGGCATGTTTCCGCAGTTCGGCGCGCCGCTCGGCCTGTTTCTCGCCTCCGGCGCATTCTGGATCCTGCTGCACTTCATGTCGCAGGATTCGCTGCTGAGCTGGGGCTGGCGGATTCCCTTCATCGCCTCGATCGCGCTGATCGGGATCGGCCTGTGGGTGCGGTTGTCGATCACCGAAACTCCGGAATTCCAGAAGGCCATCGACCAGGCCGAGCGCGTCGCGGTGCCCGGCCTGGAATTGCTGCGCAACCACAAGCGCAGCCTGTTCCTCGGCACCTTCCTGGCGCTGGTGACCTTCGTGTTGTTCTACATCTGCTCGGCCTATCTGCTGGGCTACAACGTCAAGGTGGTCGGCATCTCGTTCCTCGACGCGCTGAAGGTGCAGATCTACGGTTCGGTACTGTTCGGCATCAGCACCGTCGCGGCGGGCAAGCTCGGCGATCATTTCGGACGCCGCAATTTGCTGATCTGGAGCACCATCGCGGTGGCGCTGTTCTCGTTCGCGCTGGGGCCGTTGCTGACCGCCGGCATCGCCGGCATCTACGGCTTCATCACCATCGGCATGCTGATGTTCGGCCTGAATTACGGCGTCATCGGCACCGCGCTGGCGGCACCCTTCCCGACCCAGGTGCGCTATACCGGCGCCTCGATCACCTTCAACCTGGCCGGCATTTTCGGCGCTTCGCTGGCGCCCTATATCGCCACCTGGCTGCAGGCCAATTACGGCATGAACTATGTCGGCTATTATTTGCTGGCGGCGTCGCTGGTGGCGCTGGCCTGCATCTTCGCGCTGCCGAAGGACGATATCTGATCGCATTCCGGCGGCATTGCATTCCGGCGGCCAAGACGACAAGCTGGCCGCCGGAATTATCGAAAGAGGCTGCCATGAACGTCCATTCGCGCAACATTTCCACGCCGATCGATCCGGTACGGCTCGACCGGCTGGCCGAGGTTGCCATCAAGGTCGGGCTGCAACTGGCGGCGGGGCAGGATCTGCTGATCACCGCGCCGTCGGCGGCGCTGCCGCTGGTGCGGCGGATCGCCGAACATGCCTACAAGGCCGGCGCCGGGCTGGTGACGCCGTTCTTGTCCGACGAAGACATCACGCTGTCGCGCTACCGTTACGGCGCCGATGCCAGTTTCGACCGCGCCGCCGGCTGGCTCTATGAGGGCATGGCCAAGGCGCTCGGCAACAACACCGCGCGGCTCGCCATCGTCGGCGATAATCCGATGCTGCTGTCGAACGAAGACCCCGCAAAAGTGTCGCGCGCGAGCAAGGCCAACTCGATCGCCTACCAGCCGGCGCTGCAGAAGATCGTCGGCTTCGACGTCAACTGGAACATCCTGGCCTATCCGACCGCGTCATGGGCGATGCAGGTATTTCCCGGCGACGACGAGGACGTCGCGGTCGGCAAATTGGCCGATGCGATCTTCGCCGCCTCGCGCGTCGACAATGACAATCCCGTCGCCGCCTGGAACAAGCATAATGCGATGCTGCGCGAGCGCACCGAATGGCTGAACGGCCAGCGCTTTCACGCGCTGCATTTCACCGGGCCCGGCACTGATCTGTCGGTCGGCCTCGCCGACGGCCATGAATGGCAGGGCGGCGCCTCCACCGCCAAGAACGGCATCATCTGCAACGCCAACATCCCGACCGAGGAAGTGTTCACCACGCCGCATGCACTGCGGGTCAGCGGTCATGTCAGCAGCACCAAGCCGTTGTCCTACCAGGGCACCCTGATCGAGGATATTTCGGTGCGTTTCGAGGATGGCCGCATCGTCGAGGCCAAGGCATCGCGCGGCGCCGAGGTGTTGAACAAGGTGCTCGATACCGACGAGGGCGCGCGCCGGCTCGGCGAGGTGGCGCTGGTGCCGCATTCCTCGCCGATCTCCGCCAGCGGGCTACTGTTCTACAACACGCTGTTCGACGAGAACGCCGCCTGCCACATCGCGCTCGGCCAGTGCTATTCAAAGTGCTTCATCGATGGTGGCGCTCTGACGCCCGAGCAGATCGCGGCGCAGGGCGGCAACAAGAGCTTGATCCACATCGACTGGATGATCGGGTCGCAGCATATCGACGTCGACGGCGTCCATGCCGATGGCCGCCGTGTGCCGGTGTTCCGCAAGGGCGAGTGGGCCTGACCCTGATTGTGTTATGCTCCATGGGTGCGCGGCGCTTTCGGCCGCGCGCCTTAACCGGATGCCGCTCAGCATGACCAGTGGCAACGATTTTTACGGCAGCATTGCCGTCTTCCGCGGTTTTGGCAGGCTGATGGACCCGGCATTGTATGTGCCGCTGCCGGAGGACTGGACCATCGGCGTCGCAGATATCGTGCAATCCACCAAGGCGATCGCGGAGCAGCGCTACAAGGCCGTCAACATGGCGGGCGCCGCGGTGATTGCCGCGGTGACCAATGCGCTGGACGGGCGCGAGTTTCCGTTCGTGTTCGGCGGCGACGGCGCCAGTTTCGCGGTGGCGCCGGGCGACCTCGATCGCGCGCAGGAGGCGCTGGCGGCCACGGCGGCCTGGGTGGAGGCCGATCTCAAACTGACCATGCGCGTGGCGCTGGTGCCGGTTTCGCAGATTCGCGCGCGGGGTCTTGATGTGCGCGTCGCGCGTTTCGGGCCGTCGCCGAACGTTTCCTATGCGATGTTTTCCGGCGGCGGCCTGGTCTGGGCCGAGGCCGCCATGAAGCGTGGCGAATTCGCGGTGGCGCCGGCGCCGCCTGGGGCCATTCCCGATCTCTCCGGCCTGTCGTGCCGGTTTGAGGAAATGCCCTCGGTGCGCGGTCTGATCCTCTCGGTGCTGGTGGTGCCGGCAGAATTGGCCGACGGGGCCGAATTCCGCCGCACCATCGAACAGATCATTGCGCTGATCGAAAGCAGTCCGGATGCCGGGCGGCCGGTACCCGCCAATGGCCCGGCGCTGAAATGGCCGCCGGCGGGGCTCGGTTTCGAGTTTCGTGCAGAGCGCTGTCATGGCCCCGCGGCGCTGCGCCACGTCCGGGTGCTAAGTCGTACCCTGCTGGCTTTCGTCGTGATGCGCTTCGGTATCAGTGTCGGTGGCTTCGTGCCGAAGACCTATGTGCAGCAACTGGTAGAAAATTCCGACTTCCGCAAATATGATGACGGCCTGCGGATGATCCTCGACTGCACGCCGGAACTGGAAAGCGCGTTGGAGCGCCGTCTTGTTGTCGCGGCGGTGGCGGGTACGATCCGCTACGGGCTGCACCGCCAGGACGCCGCGATGATGACCTGCTTCACGCCGTCCGCCTTGCGCAGCGATCACGTTCACTTCATCGACGGCGCCCGCGGCGGCTATGCCTCCGCGGCGACGGCGCTGAAGGCGATGAAGGGTTAACGAGCGTACG
>JACMOT010000395.1 GCA_014377915.1 Tardiphaga sp. | reverse complement strand
TACCGACCACGATAGTCGCGATCCGCTCCGGAAATTTGACGAGCTTGGCCTGGTCGACATTGACGGCGATCAAGTCGTCGATGGGCGCGGAATATCCCGACGCAGGACAGAGTAGGACCACGGCTGCGAACGAGCGGGCCAAAAACGAAACGCGCACGCGGGTGCGCCGAAACTGAAGCGACATGATGTACTCCGGGACGATACAAGCCGACAAAAGCAGATACGCAGCGGTGCCGGCGCCCGACGTGGCAAATATGGGATTAATTGATGAAGGAACTGGAAACGGGCGCTAGATCAGTAGTGTCATGTACCACTATCGTCACATCCATAATGGTGTTCCGGAAGCGGTGCATCGCACCTCCGCGAGGAGGCGTAGCGCACCGCGGAGCCGGGACCTGAAAATCTCCGGTCTTTGACAAGGTCCCCGCTCCGCGGAGCGGCACGAGCCGCGTGAAGCTCCGCTTTGCCAGGCCGCACCACGTCCGGGCAAAATCATATTCGTCTCACCCCTGACGGATCAGACTCTATTGCTTGAACGGATAGGCCAGTTGCCCGCTGAATTCAGTCGGCAATGGCTCGCCGTCGACGCCGTAATGATCCGGCAGCTCGCCGGCTGGCATCCGGAACGTCCCGAACAGAATGTCCCAGACCGGAAAGGTGCCGGCGAAGTTGGTGTTGCCGCCGCGCTCCTGCGAGGTGTGGTGCCAGCGATGGAATACGGGGGTCGCCAGCACATAGCGCAACGGGCCAAGCGTCCAGTTCAGGTTGGCGTGTACGAAGGCCGAGTGGAAGGTGGTGAAGGGACCAACCCACAGCATGATGTTCGGGGAGACGCCGGCCATTAGCAGCACCACGTCAACCGCCACCGTGCCGAGGAACAGATTGACCGGATGAAAGCGGGCCGCGGAGATCCACTCTATCTCTTCTGAGGAATGATGGATGGCGTGATATTTCCAGAAGCCACCGCCATGAAACATGCGATGTAGCCAATACAGCATGAAGTCGGATGCGACCAGGAAGAAGACCGCCTGCGCCCACAACGGCATTTCCGAAAGCGGACCGTGACCATTGTCGTAAAATGCGATCAGTTCATCGGCGCCGTGAATGTTGAAGACGAGCGCCGCGCCGAGCACCAGAAGCCCGATCCGGACCACGCGGGTGACCAGAGGTACGAAGAACCAGTAGCAGATGTCGGTGACGAGTTCGGTCTTGCGCCACCACGGCTTACCGGGATTGCATGACCAGAAATAGGACAGCACTGAGAATATCAGCGCCAGCACCAACGTGATCGGAACCACCTTGGCGATAGTTTGACCAAACATATCAAGAATTTCCATCGGCAAATTATTCATGACAGCCTCATATCTCAAAGATGCCAGCGTTACCGCCTCACACTTAAGGACCGATGAATTGCATGTTGGGAATATGTCGCCGACGGTCACATCGCCGTCAACGGCGCTCTTAAGTAGATGTTTACCGTGCTCGAAAGTGCGAAAACTGCATACGAGTTTATGCAATCGAATTAACCGCGCTGCAATTGTCGCACCCTACGTTGATGCCATGGTCACGGTGCTGAGAACGCCGGTGAGACCAGAGCTAGTTTCGACAGCCACGCGTTGGAGTTTATATTATGAAGAATCTTGTTTCCCGCTTTGTCAAAGACGAGTCCGGCGCTACCGCGATTGAATACGGCCTCATCGCCGCCGGTATCTCGCTCGCTATCATCGCTGCGGTTAACGGCCTCGGCACCACGCTGAACAGCAAGTTCGGTCAGATCAACACCTCGCTGAAGTAAGCGATTGTTTCTCTGCATAAGGGGCTCCGGTCATGCCGGAGCCCTTTTTTGTTTCCGGCCCGCGATCACATCACGGGGCAGTTGTCATTTCCGCAAGGCACGTGACTATGAGTGACCTTTCCGCCGGGCGTAGCGCCGCGCGAAAACCGCCGGTCAACGGTATTACCGGCAGCGAACCCGCCGGGGTCGTCTGCGCCGCCCTGCTGCTGGCACTGGCGCTGCTGATTTTCCGGATATGTGCCAGCCTGTGAAGAATACGCCGTTTTCCGAATATTCATTTCTTCCGACTAGTTTTGGCGTCGTCGCCGCAACGGGCCTGTAAAGCCAATGATCCTCGACATCGTTCGCCTGCTGCTTTTTCCAGCGCTGATGGCTTTCGCGGCCGCAAGCGACTTGTTCACGATGTCTATTTCCAACCGTGTTTCGCTGTTGCTGATCGCGGGCTTCGCCGTGCTGGCGCTGTTCAGCGGCATGGGACTTCATGACTTCATGACCCATGCCGGGGCCGGCCTCGCCGTGCTCACGGTCGCGTTCGCCTGTTTTGCATTTGGATGGGTGGGCGGCGGAGACGCCAAGGTCGCGGCGGCCGCGGGCCTGTGGTTCGGTTTCGGACATTTGCTCGATTACCTCATCTATGCCTCGCTGTTCGGCGGCGCGCTAACGCTGCTGTTGCTGCAATTCAGGCAATGGCCGCTGCCTTACGCGCTGGTTGGACAGACCTGGCTGCTGCGTTTGCATCACAAGGAAACCGGAATTCCATATGGCATCGCGCTCGCGCTCGGCGCGCTCGTCGTTTATCCGGAAACCGACTGGATCAAGGCTGTCGATCTCGCGCGCTTCGCGCTGCCCTGAAGCCTGATCACCGCATTAAGGTGATTTAGATACCGCTCATTAACCATGCTTTGACGAATAGCTGTTCAACTCCCGTTACAGCGGCGGCAACGTCGCAGCGTAATGTGGAAAGTGAAGCGTATGAACACCGCACGCATTGTGGTCCTCGCCATCGCAGTCGGCGCCGGCGGCGTCGCGCTGTATCTGGCCAGCAGCTCGGACCAGGGCCCGCCGCCCGCGGCGCCTATCGTGCAGCTCCCGACGATGGAAGTTCTGGTCGCCAAGGCCGATATCGCGCTGGGGCAATCGCTTGCCGCGGGCGATGTGCAATGGCAGTCGTGGCCCGTGTCGGCGGCGAGCGCCAATGTCATCCGCCGCAGCGAGCGTCCCGAAGCGGCCACCCAGATCGCGGGCTCAATCGCCCGCTCGCCCTTCATCGCCGGCGAGCCAATTCGCGAGCCAAAACTGGTTCGCACCAATGGCTCAGGCTTCATGGCGGCGGTGCTGCCGGCAGGTATGCGCGCGGTCTCGACCGAAATTTCACCTGAAACCGGCGCAGGCGGATTTATTCTGCCCAACGACCGCGTCGATGTCATTCTGTCCAAGCGCGAAAAAAGCACCGACCGCGGCGGCGGCACCGACGTCGTCAATTCCGAAGTGATTTTGAGCAATATCCGCGTGCTGGCGATCGACCAGGCCCCGAAGGAAAAAGACGGTCAGAACACCGTCATCGGCAAGACCGCGACGCTCGAGCTCAAGCCCGAGCAGGCCGAGATGCTGGCGCGGTCGCGACAGACCGGCACACTCTCGCTGGCGTTGCGCGCGCTGGTCGACCCCAACGCGCCGGAAATTCAGAGCGAAGACCGCAACGCCAAGCGCGACAGCATCAACGTGGTTCGCTACGGCGTGCCGACGACGACAACGACGCAGAAGTGACCATGAGGACGCAGGCAATGAGGCGCATGACTAGCAGCGGAACGATGCGGACCTTCCTGGTCCGCGCGCTGTCATTTACGGCGGTCGCCGCATTGACCATCAACCCAGCGTTGACGCCGGTGCTGGCGGCGGACCGCGCCATGGCGCCGGTGTCCGCCGATGGCCAGATGGGCGCGCGCTTCCTCGCCCTCGGCATCGGCAAGTCGATCGTCATCGACCTGCCGCGCGACATCAAGGATGTGCTGGTCGCCGACCCGAAGATCGCCAATGCGGTGGTACGTTCGGCGCAGCGCGCCTACATCATCGGCGCCACCGTCGGCCAAACCAACATCGTGTTCTTCGACGCCAATGGCCAGCAGATCGCGGCCTACGACATCGCGGTGACCCGTGACCTTAACGGTGCCCGAGCGATCCTGAAGCAGACCCTGCCCAATGCCGACATTCGCATCGAGGGCGTCGGCGATGCCATCATGCTATCCGGTTCGGTGGCGGGTCCGATCGAGGCGCAACAGGCCGGTGATATTGCCACGCGGCTGGCCGGTGGTCCCGACAAGGTTATCAATACCATCTCGGTGCGCGGTCGCGATCAGGTGCTGCTCAAGGTCACCGTCGCCGAAGTGTCGCGCAGCATCGTCAAGCAGCTCGGCATCGATCTCAGTGCCAGCATGACCTACGGCACCTCGGTGGTGAAATTCAACAACACTAACCCGTTCGGGGCTTTGGGCCGTCCGCTTACCGATAGCAGCACCGTTGGCACGTTCGGCGGCGGCTCGATTCCGTCGGTGACGGCGACGCTGCGCGCCATGGAAGGCGCCGGCATCGTGCGAACGCTGGCCGAGCCGAACCTGACGGCCATCTCGGGGGAATCGGCGACGTTTCTCGCCGGCGGCGAATTTCCGATCCCGACGGGTGTGACCTGTCAGACCACGGCGGCCGGCTCCGTCGGACAGTGCGCGCCATCGATTTCGTTCAAGAAATTCGGCATCTCGCTGAACTTTACGCCGGTCGTCCTCACCGAAGGCCGCATCAGCCTGAAGGTGATGACGGAAGTTTCGGAAATCTCCACCGACAATTCGATCAGCATCAGCGGAATTTCGGTTCCTTCGGTCAAGGTCCGGCGCGCCGATACCACGCTGGAAATCCCATCCGGCGGCGCCATGGCGATGGCCGGCCTGATCCAGGAACAGACCAAGCTGTCCGTCAACGGCCTGCCGGGACTTTCCCAGCTGCCGGTGCTCGGCACGCTGTTTCGCAGTCGCGATTATGTCAACAATCAGACCGAACTGATGGTGATCGTGACGCCGTTCATCGTCCGGGCCGTTGCCGAGAAGGATCTGTCGCGCCCGGATGACGGCTTTGCCGCCGCCTCCGATCCGCAGGCCGACCTGCTGGGCAGCATCAACCGGATCTACGGCGCTCCGAACCGCCCCGCACCAAGCAACAATTACCGCGGCACCTACGGCTTCATTACGGACTGATGCGGGACAAGGATCGAACCATGACCAATCATTCACCCGCTCACCCGATACGAAGCCTGCGCCTCGCGTTGGCGCTTGCCGGTATTGCGCTGGCGCTCGGCGCCTGTACCCACTCCAATCGCGAAGCGGTGACCGCCAGCATTCCCGACGATTACCGTCTCCGCCATCCGATCGTGATCCAGGAGTCGAGCCGGACCACCGAGATCTTCGTCGGCTCGTCGCGCGGCGGCCTCACCGCCACCCAGCGCGCCGACGTCGCCGGCCTCGGCCAGACCTGGCTGCGCGACGGTACTGGCAGCATCATCGCCGAGGTCCCGGTCAATACGCCGAACGCCCACGCGGCCGCCGACTCGCTGCGCGAAGTCCAGTCGATCCTCGCCGCGCTGGGCGTTCCGCCGCGCGGTGTCGTCGTCCGTCAATATCGGCCCGAGGATCCCCGCCTGTTCGCTACCATCCGGCTAAAATATCCGCGCATTGTCGCCGATGCCGGTCCGTGCGGCACCTGGCCGGATGATCTTGGACCATCGATCAAGAACAAGGGCTACGTCGACAACAAGCCGTACTGGAATTTCGGCTGCGCCAACCAGCACAACCTGGCCGCGATGATCGACAATCCATCGGATCTGGTGCAGCCGCGGCCGGAGACGCCAGCCTATACGGCGCGACGCAACGCCGCGTTCGAGAAGTATCGCAAGGGTACCACGACCGCCACGACCTATCCGGAAGCCGACAAGGCTAAACTCAGTGATGTAGGCAAATGATCAGTTACGCGCGTCAGACGGCAGAAGATCCAGCCGCCACGGCCTCGTCAGCCACGGATGAACATATCGCACCGGCGCCCCGTGTATCGGTGCAGGCCTTTTGCGAATCCGTGGAAACGGCGGCGGCCGTGCAGTCAGCGGCCGAGGATCGCCGGCTCGACAAGGCTCATATCAAGGTGCAGATGGGCGGCATGGCAGCCGCTACCGAAGCCTATCGCTCGGCGCCGACGCCAAACGTCATCATTCTGGAAACCGAACCGCGTACCGACATTCTTGCCGGTCTCGACCAGCTCGCCACGGTGTGCGACGCCGGCACCCGCGTCGTGGTGATCGGCAAGGTCAACGACGTCACGCTGTACCGCGAATTGGTGCGGCGCGGCGTCAGCGACTATGTGATCGCGCCCGTCTCCACCATCGACGTGGTACGCTCGATCTGCGGATTGTTCTCCGCGCCGGAAGCCAAGGCGGTCGGCCGCATCATCGCCGTGGTGGGCGCCAAGGGCGGCGTCGGCGCCTCGACGATCGCTCATAACGTTGCCTGGGCGATCGCCCGCGACCTCGCGCTGGACTCGGTGGTCGCCGACCTCGATCTCGCCTTCGGTACCGCGGGCCTGGATTACAACCAGGACCCCCCGCAGGGCATCGCCGACGCGGTGTTCTCGCCGGACCGCGTCGACACCGCCTTCATCGACCGGTTGCTGTCGAAATGCACCGACCACCTCAGCCTGCTGGCCGCGCCGGCGACGCTGGAACGGGTCTATGATTTTGGCGCGGAAGCGTTCGATTCGATCTTCGACACGCTGCGCGCGACCATGCCGTGCATCGTGCTCGACGTTCCGCACCAATGGTCGGGCTGGACCAGGCGGGCACTGATCGGCGCCGACGACATTCTGATCGTGGCGGCGCCTGACCTTGCCAATCTGCGCAACACCAAGAACATGTACGACCTGATCAAGGCGGCGCGACCGAACGATCGCGCGCCGTTGTATTGCCTCAACCAGGTGGGCGTGCCGAAACGGCCGGAGATCAGTTCGAGCGAATTCGCCAAGGCGATCGAATGCCCGCCGCTGGCGTCGATTCCGTTCGATCCGCAGATGTTCGGCTCCGCTGCCAACAACGGCCAGATGATCGCGGAAATCAACGCCAACCATCGCACCACGGAGATCTTCCTGCAGATCGCACAACGGCTGACAGGCCGCGGCGAAACCAAGAAGCCAAAGGCCTCCTTCCTGTCGCCATTTCTCGAGAAGCTGCGGTCCAAGTAAGACACCGCAGGGAGTAACGTCGTGTTCGGTAAGCGTAGCGGAGCAGATATTGAGATGCGGGCCACCATGCCCGCCAACGGGCCGGAACCATCTTCCGGCACGACGCTTTCGAGCGCTGCCCCGACGGTATCGTCGCCGCCGCTGGCCCCCGCCAAGTCGGCGGCGCCGGCACCGACGGCCGCCGAACGGCGCTCGGACACCTATTACCAGGTCAAGGCGACGATCTTCGGCGCGTTGATCGAGGCCATCGATCTGACGCAGCTCGCCAAGCTCGACGGCGAATCCGCGCGCGAGGAAATCCGCGATATCGTCAATGAGATCATCGCGATCAAGAACATCGTGATGTCGATTGCCGAGCAGGAAGAGCTGCTCGACGATATCTGCAACGACGTGCTCGGCTACGGCCCGCTGGAGCCGTTGCTGTCGCGCGACGACATCTCCGATATCATGGTCAACGGCGCCGGCACGGTGTTCATCGAAGTCGCGGGCCGGATCCAGAAGACCGGAATTCGCTTCCGTGACAACCAGCAACTGCTGAACATCTGCCAGCGCATCGTCAGCCAGGTCGGCCGCCGCGTCGATGAATCCTCTCCGATCTGCGACGCCCGCCTCGCCGACGGCTCACGCGTCAACGCCATCGTGCCACCGCTGGCGATCGACGGCCCGGCGCTGACCATTCGAAAATTCAAGAAGGACAAGCTGACGCTCGACCAACTGGTCAAGTTTGGCGCGATTTCGCCGGAAGGCGCCACCATCCTGCAGATCATCGGCCGCTGCCGCGCCAACGTCCTGATCTCCGGCGGTACCGGCTCTGGAAAGACCACGCTGCTGAACTGTCTGACGCAATACATCGACGACGACGAGCGTATTATCACCTGCGAAGACGCCGCTGAACTGCAACTTCAGCAGCCCCATGTGGTGCGGCTGGAAACCCGGCCACCCAACATCGAGGGCGAAGGCCAGGTGACGATGCGCGAACTGGTGCGCAACTGCCTGCGTATGCGGCCTGAACGCATCATTGTCGGCGAAGTCCGCGGACCCGAAGCCTTCGATCTGTTGCAGGCCATGAACACCGGCCATGACGGCTCGATGGGCACGCTGCACGCCAACAACCCGCGCGAGGCGCTGTCGCGCTGCGAATCCATGATCACGATGGGCGGCTTCTCGCTGCCGTCGCGAACCATCCGTGAAATGATCTGCGCGTCGATCGACGTCGTGGTGCAGGCCGCGCGGCTGCGCGACGGCTCGCGCCGCATCACCCACATCACCGAGGTGATGGGCATGGAAGGCGACACCATCATTACCCAGGATCTGTTCATCTACGACATGGTCGGCGAGGATGCCAACGGCAACATTATCGGTCGGCACCGCTCAACCGGTATCGGCCGGCCGCGGTTCTGGGATCGTGCACGCTATTATGGCGAAGAAAAGCGCCTCGCAGCGGCACTCGATGCCGCCGAAGTCGTCGAAGTCAACTGAGGAGCGATCGATGAATATGCAGGCGCTCGCTTTGGCCTTTCTCGCCTTCACCGCCGTCGGCGGGGTGGCCTGGGTCTTTATCTATCCGATGCTTTCCGGCGAACGAAAGGCCGATCAACGTCGCGCTTCGGTCGCGCGTTCCGAACCGGTAGCGCGTCCGACCGACCGGTCGCAACGCTCGCGCCGCGAGCAGGTCGAGAGTTCGTTGAAGGAAGTGGAGGCGCGCCGCCAGAAGGCCAAGAAAGTCGCGCTGGCGATCCGGATTTCGCAGGCCGGGCTGGACTGGAGCGACCAGAAGTTCATCACCATCTCCGGCCTGCTCGGCGCCGCCGGCTTCGCCACGACGATGATCATGGGGGGCGGCGTGCTCGCCGCCGCTGGCATCGCCTTTGCGACGGGTCTGGGACTGCCGCGCTGGGTGCTCAACTTTCTCAAAGGCCGGCGCGAGAAAGCCTTCCTGCGCTCGCTGCCGGATGCCGTCGATGTCATCGTGCGCGGCATCAAGGCTGGTCTGCCGTTGTTTGACTCGATCAGGGTCGTCGCGGCCGACGCCAACGAACCGTTGAAGAGTGAATTTCTCGCCATCATCGAGACCCAGACGATCGGCATGCCACTCGGCGAGGCCTGCGCGCGGCTTTATGAACGCATGCCGGTGCCCGAGGCGAATTTCTTCGGCATCGTGGTCGCGATCCAGCAAAAATCGGGCGGCAATCTTTCGGAAGCGCTCGGCAACCTGTCCAAGGTGCTGCGCGACCGCAAGAAGATGGCTGAGAAGATTCAAGCAATGTCGATGGAAGCCAAGGCCTCGGCCGGCATTATCGGATCATTGCCGCCGATCGTCATGCTGCTCGTCTACCTCAGCACCCCCGACTATATTTCGCTGCTGTGGACCCATCCGACCGGCCGCCTGATGCTGGCGGGCAGCGCGATATGGATGTCGTGCGGCATCTTTGTCATGAAGAAAATGATCAACTTCAACTTCTGATGGTGCGACATGTTTGAGCTGCTCATCGCCAAAATTCACGACGTCAAATTCCTGACCATGCTGATGGCGGCGATCGCGGTCGCGGCGACAGCCTACAGCCTGCTGACGCCGCTACTGGCCAGCGACGGCCTTGCCAAGCGCATGAAGGCGGTCGCCAGCGAACGCGAACGCATCCGCGCACGCGAGCGCAGCCGGGTGCTCAAGAATGACCGCGTCTCGCTGCGGCAATCGCCGAAACAGATCGTCTCGAAGGTCGTCACCGATCTCAACCTCGGCAAATGGCTGGCCCAGGAAGCCGCGCTCGACAAGCTGGTAATGGCCGGCTATCGCGGCCAGGCGCCATATGTCACGTTTCTGTTCTTCCGCGCGGTGACTCCGATCGTTTTCCTGATCTTGTCGGTACTCTACGTGTTCGTGATCGCGCATATGGAGCAATCCACGCCGGTCAAGATCGGCATGTGTCTCGGCGCCACCTGGCTCGGCATGCAGGCGCCGATGATCTTTCTGAAGAATGCGATCAGCAAGCGACAGATGTCGATCAAGCGCGCCTTCCCCGATGCGCTGGATCTGCTGTTGATCTGCATCGAGTCCGGCATGTCGATCGAAGTGGCGTTTCGCCGGGTATCCGTCGAAATCGGCTCGCAGTCGATCGAACTGGCCGAGGAGTTCACGCTGACGACCGCCGAACTGTCCTATCTGCAGGACCGCAAAGTGGCTTATGAAAACCTTGCCAAGCGCACCGGTCTGGAGGGCGTCAAATCGGTATGTCTCGCTTTGCAGCAGTCGGAGCGCTACGGCACGCCGCTGGGGCAGAGCCTGCGCGTGATGGCGCAGGAAAATCGCGACATGCGCATGAGCGAAGCCGAGAAGAAAGCGGCGGCGCTGCCGCCGAAGCTGACGGTGCCGATGATCCTGTTCTTCCTGCCGGTGCTGTTCGTGGTCATCCTCGGTCCCACCGGCATCAAGGTCGCCTCGATGCAGTGAGCGATCTACGCCCTGCGCTGGTGGCAGGGCGAAAGGGCGCGACGAGGAGCCCGATTAGGTTCGGCCGCGGACGTCGCCGGCTTGGGCGGCGAGTTGTGGTGCGGTTTTGCTTGCCAGCATCTGCTTCAGATAGGCGACGTTGGCGCCCACCTCGTCGGGCGGAAGGTCGGCCTTGACGATCGACTCGGCTTCACTGAACCTTCCGTGCAAGCCAACCACCAGCCCGAGATTTTGCCGCACGCGCGGATCGGCACGGCCGCCCGCATAGGCCTGCCGCAAATGGGCTTCCGCCTTTGGC
>JACMOT010000394.1 GCA_014377915.1 Tardiphaga sp. | reverse complement strand
GCAACGCGTATTGATTGATTTCTGGAAAGATGAGACGGGCGCCACCGCGATCGAATACGGCCTGATCGCCGCCGGCATCTCGCTCGCCATCATCACCGCCGTGACCACGCTCGGCGGCACGCTGAACACCAAGTTCGTTACCTTGAACACCAAACTGACGACTCCGTAAGCCAGCGCCCGGCGTCCCGGCGATGGATGACGGCCGCGGGCCGTCATCCGCACCATGAGGGGCGGCAATGCTCCCCGGCCAGCGGCCTTCTCAACCGCGCAGCCGGTCTTTCCGGACAGGCCATTCCCGAAAATCGCACCCGAGGCTGTCGGGGAATACTGGGGGATGGCGCGTGACGGCAACGACCGGCGGCCGGGGGCTGCGCGGCCCGACCGACGCGGGCGAGTTTGGCGGATGACGCTGCGCTGATCCGCCCTACCCGAGAGCCAGTCCCGAAAATCCGCACAGGACGATCAGTCGAATGTCTGACGGCAGCGGCGACAATCGCCACGCACCGGAGCAGGCGTAGCCCGGGTGAGCGCAGTGATATCCGGGAATCTTGCGCTTGTGATCGATACCGATCCCGGATTTCGCTGCGCTCATCCGGGCTACGCGCTAACCAAGACGTTGGCGCCCTTGGTACCCTTCTTCCCGACCCTCCCCCGCAAGGGGGGAGGGAGCATGGGCCGCGGCGCGTGGAGAGGGTCGCGTCGCTGAGGAACTACCAGAATTTCCGCACGGACTACACTTCCCTGTCAGGCCATCTGGCCGCCATCGACCGGCATCGCGACGCCGGTGACGTAGGACGCCTTGTCCGACAACAGGAACACCGCGACCTCGGCGATCTCCTCCGGCTGCGCCGCGCGTCCCATCGGGCTGAGGTTGCCGGCCTTGCGTACCAGCGCCTCGACGTCGGCATCCGCGCTGCCGGGCTGGTCCGGCCGATTCACGAACACCCGCAGCATCGGCGAGTCGATCGGACCCGGACAGATCGCGTTGACGCGGATGTTCTCCTTGGCATAGCGCTTGGCTAGCCCGCGCGACAGGCCGATCACGCCCGCCTTGACCGCTGAATAGGTCGGGCTCCACGGCGAGCCGGCCAGGCCGGAGGCCGAGTCGGTGAACAGAATGCTGCCGCCGCCGCGCGCCCGCATCGGCGGCAGCGCGGCGATCGTCGTCACGAGTTGCGAGCGCAAATTGAGATCGACGGTGAGATCCCAGCCCTCCATGTCCAGCCCCTCGACCACCGAAGGCCCGGGCACGCCGAGATGATTCCACAACAGATCGAGCCCGCCGAATTCGCGGACCGTCGCCGCGACGATCCCACTGGCCATGGCATCGTCGCGCAGATCACCCGACATCGCCAGCGCGCGACCGCCCTGGCCCCTGATCTGCGCGACCACCGCCTCGACACCGGCATGGTCCTGATCGGCGACGCACACGGCGACGCCCTCGCGCGCCAGAATCAGCGCGCCGGCGCGGCCGGTGCCCGATGCCGCGGCGGTGACGATCGCAATCTTGCCCTGCATATTCATCCCTGAAGCCTCGCTTTGTTATCTCGCCGATCCATCGGATCGCGAGTGCCATGTTTGTTTGCTGTCCATGGCTGGCATCAACGCTAGTCGCCATGCCGGCAAAAGCAACCATGGCCGATGCATTGGAGACCACCGCGCGCGATGCCGCGTTCAAACATTGTTTGATACAACATCATCCGCGACATCATGCTCCATCGCGTCTATTGACGGCGGCCTCAGCCGCGTGATCCATTCCGCCGCTTGCATGTTCAGTATCGCAACGATCGATCGCGCATCCATGTCGCGGATGCACGGTTCGACGGCGCGTGACGATCCCGCGGCACATACGACCAAGGCCGCGCAAAGAACGGCCGGGGAGATCGATCATCGATCTCCATCAAACAATCACGGGGGACCACATGCCGCGCAGCATCCGCTTTTTCGCGATCGCGTTTTCATTATTCATCGCACACCCGATGCCGTTCGCCCGTGCCGCCGACGTCGTCCGGATCGGTGTGCTGGCGGATATGTCCGGCACCTATGCCGACGTCCAGGGCGCGGGCTCGGTCGAAGCCACGCGGATCGCCATCGAGGAGTTCGGCGGTAAGGTGCTCGGCAAGAAGATCGAGGTGGTCTCCGCGGACCACCAGAACAAGGCGGATCTCGGATCGAACATCGCTCGCAACTGGATCGACAATCTGGATGTCGGCCTGATCCTGGACCTCGGCAATTCGGCGGTCGCCGTCGCGGTACAAAACCTGGTCCGCGACAAGGACCGGACCTCGATCGCGACCGGTGCCGCCAGCGCCGAGCTGACCAACAAATACTGCAATCCCAACAGCCTGCAATGGGGCTATGATACCTACCAATTCGCGCATGCCGCCGCGATGGCCCTGACCAAAGCGGGCGGCACCAGCTGGTTCATCATCAGCGCCGACTATGCGCTTGGCTACGCGCTCGAGGGCGATGCGCGCGCCGCGGTCGAGGCCGCCGGCGGCAAGGTGCTGGGCACGGTACGCCACCCGCTCAATACCTCCGACTATTCGTCCTATCTGCTGCAGGCGCAGGCCTCCGGCGCCAAGGATATCGCGATGGCCAATGGTGTGTCGGACCTGCAGAACGCGCTGAAGCAGGGGCGAGAATTCAACATCTTCAGCGACAAGCAGAAGCTCGCCGCGCTGGCGATGCTGCTGTCCGATGTGCACAGCGACGGGCTCGCGGTCGCCCAGGGCACCATCCTGAGCTCGGTGTTCTACTGGGACGCCAGCGACGGCACCCGACAATTCTCCGAGAAATTCGCGGCGCGGATGGGACGGCCGCCGAGCGAGACCCAGGCGATGAATTACAGCGCCACGCTGCATTATCTGAAATCGGTGCAGGCGGTCGGATCG
>JACMOT010000393.1 GCA_014377915.1 Tardiphaga sp. | reverse complement strand
GTCGCGGTCCAGACTCCAAACGTGTAGTCGGAATAATACGACGAGCGCTTGCCGTGGCCGCGCTGCGCATACATCAGCACGGCGTCGATGATGTGCGGATCGCGCTTCCACTTCCACCACTGGCCCTTCGGCCGACCCGGCAGATAGGTCGAATCGCGCCGCTTCAGCATCACGCCCTCGACGGCGTCGGCGTCCTCGCCGGGGCCCGCGCTGACCGGATCGGCGCGCGCGGCGGCGAGCGTTTCCCAGTCGGCGAACGGGATCTGCTCGGACAGGTCGACGCGGGGATCGTCGAGTTGCTTCACGAAGGCTTCGAGCTTCGCGCGCCGCTGCTCGAACGGCAGTTCACGCAGGTCGGTGTCGCCGTCATGCAGCAGGTCGTAAGCGCGCAGGTGGATCGGATAGTCCTTCATCAGCTTCGGCGACACCACCTTTCGGTTGAGCCGCTGCTGCAGCACGTTGAACGACTGTACGCGGTGTTCGCGCAGTACCAGCAATTCGCCATCGATCGCACCGGGCAGCCGCAGGCTCGGCAGCAGATCGGGAAAGGCCGCCGTGATGTCCTCGCCGCTGCGCGAATATAGCCGCGAGACGAGGTGGCCGTGCGCGTCACGCCCGCTGTTCGCCTGGATCCGGATGCCGTCCCATTTCCACTCGGCGACGAAATCATCCGCCGCAAGGCCGGCAAAGTCGCTGTCCTCGATCGCATGCGCCAGCATCACAGGACGGAACGGCGCCGGATCGAGATTGACCGGCTTGTCGGCGTGGCCCTCCAGCCAGGCGAACAGTTCGGGATAGGGTGGCGACAGGCCCGGCCACATCAGCTCGACATCGTGCGGATCCTTGTCGCCGAGGGCGGCGACGGCGGTCTTGGCTAGCCGCGCCGAGACACCGATTCGCAGACCGCCGGTGACCAGCTTGAGCAGCGCCCAGCGCCCGGTCTCGTCGAGTTCGTCCAGCCATCGCGTGAGCTGGGCGGGGAGTTCGGCCTTGCTCAGGGTTCGCAGCGTATCGACGACTTCGGTCAGCGTCGGCGGCGGTGGATTGTTGTGGCCCTCTTTGCCTCTCCCCATTGGGGAGAGGTCGACGCGCGTCAGCGCGGCGGGTGAGGGCCCTTCATCATAAGGTTCCGAGCCTGCCCCCTCACCCGGCGAATGCCTGACGGCATTCGCCGACCTCTCCCCGGTGGGGAGAGGTGAAGTAGAGCGAGGCGCGGAGGGCCACATCAGCGCGACCGTCTCCGACAGATCGCCGACATAGTCATAGGACAGCGCGAAAAGTACCGGGTCGGCGCGCGTCGCGATCAGGTCGCGGATCAGTCCGGCCTTGGCATGCTTGAATGACAGCGCGCCGGTCAGCGCCGCCAGCGCGTAGCCGCGGTCGGGATCGGCGGTCTCGCGACAATAGGAAGTAATCAGTCGCAGCTTGTTGTTGCGGCCGGGCTCGTAAGCAAGGCGGTCGAGCAGTTCGGCGAAGCGGTTCATGCCTCGACGCTCTCGCTCGCGGGCAGCGCTTCTTGCTCTTCTTCGTCGCCGTAGCCGACCAATGCGAGAGGCCGTGCGATCAATCCCTTGCTCTGGCACCAGTGCACCAGCGCGTCTTCCTGGCCATGGGTGACCCAGATTTCGCCGGCGCCGGTGGCGCCGATGGTGGCGATCAGCCCTTCCCAGTCGGCATGGTCGGAGATGATCAGCGGCAGCTCGACACCGCGCTGCCGGGCGCGGGCGCGCACCCGCATCCAGCCAGAGGCAAACGCCGTCACCGGATCGGGAAAGCGCCGCTTCCATACGTCGGTGGTTGCCGAGGGCGGCGCCAGCGTGATGGTGCCGGCGAGCTCGGCCTTTTTCATGCCCTTCACCATGCGCAGGTCGCCAAGGTCGATGCCACGGCTTTCGTAATAGCGGGTGATCTTCTCCATCGCGCCGTGCAGATAGATCGGCGCGTCATAGCCGGCCTGGCGGATCAGTTTGATGACCCGCTGCGCCTTGCCGAGCGAATAGGCGCCGACCAGGTGGGCGCGTTCGGGGAACAGCGCCACCGAGGCCAGCAGCTTGTTGATCTCGAGGGCTGCGTCGCCATGACGGAACACGGGCAGGCCGAAGGTGGCCTCGGTGATGAACACGTCGCACGGCACCACCTCGAACGGCGTGCAGGTCGGATCGGCGGCGTCCTTGTAGTCGCCCGACGCCACGATGCAGATATTCTCGCAGGTCACTGCGATCTGTGCCGATCCCAGCACATGGCCGGCGGGATGGCATTTGATTGTCACGTCGCCGAGCCGCAGACTTTCGCCATAGGCAATCACCTGCGTCGAGCCGGCGAAATTCTCGCCATAGCGCAGCCGCATCATGTCGAGCGTTTCCTGCGTCGCCAGCACATGGTCATGGCCGGGCCGGGCGTGGTCGGAATGGCCGTGGGTGATCACGGCGCGCTCCACCGGACGGACGGGGTCGATATGGAAGCCGCCGGGCTTGCAGCACAGTCCGGCGGGAACGGGGATTAGAATGTCTTGCGGGCGCATCTGGTCTATATAGGTCGCTGCGGGGTTCATTCGAGTCGGCTGATCTGACGAATGCCCCGCCTTCCGATCGGTTCCCATATGCCTGCGCGCTTGTTCATGTCATCCGGCGATATGAACGCCGACCGGCGTTTCGATTACGCCCGAGACCTGCAGGTGCAGGGCGACCTGGTCGCCGCCGAGGACCTGTTCGTGCAGGCCACCGACCTCGCGCCCGGCTTCGCCACCGCCTGGTTCACGCTCGGCGAGGTCCGCGAGCAGCTCGGTGATCTCAAAGGCGCGATCATCGCCTTTGGCCATGCGCGGGATACCGATGCCGGCGATCGCAACGGCGCCGGTCTGCGGCTGATGCGGCTCGGCGCTGCCCAACTTGCCACCATGCCGCCGACCTATGTCACAGCGCTGTTCGATCAATACGCGCCGAAATTCGAGACCGCCCTGGTCGAGACGCTGGGCTATCGCGGTCCCGCGGTGTTGTTCAAGGCGGTACTGGCCACCTGCGCCGCGAGTGACCGGGCGATGCAGTTCAAGCGGGCCATCGATCTCGGCTGCGGCACGGGTCTGGCGGGCGCCGCCTTCGCCGGGCAGACCGGCGAGATCATCGGCATCGATCTGTCGCCGCGGATGATCGAGCGCGCCCGCAACGGTGGGTTTTATGCCGAGCTGGAAGTCGCCGAGCTCGTCGACGGCCTTAGCCGCCGGCCCGATGCCAGCGCCGACCTGGTGCTGGCGGCTGACGTGCTGATCTATCTGCATGACCTGGCGCCGGTGCTGGCTGAGGTGGCGCGCGTGCTGGCGCCCGGCGGGCTGCTGGCGTTTACCGCCGAGAGCCATGACGGTTTTGGCGTGATCCTCGGCGCAGGCCTGCGCTACGCCTACAGCGCCGATTATGTGCGCCAGTCGATCTCGGCGGCCGGGCTGACGCTGAGCCAGCTCGATCACATCTCGACCCGCAACGAGGGCCATGTCCCGGTGCCGGGCATGGTCGCCGTGGCGATCAAGAGCTGACGCGCAAACGGCCGCGAAACGCGGTCGACAGGTTCGTCATTGCGAGCGAAGCGAAGTAATCCAGAAGGTCAAGAAGAAGGACTGGATTGCTTCGTCGCTATTGCTCCGCGCAATGGTCGGGAGAGCCTCAAGCAAACCTGGACAAACAAAAACCCCGGCCGTGAGGCCGGGGTTTCCGTAATTGCGAGGTTGCGGAGATCAGTACTTCGCGACGATCGGGCTGTTGAAGCGGTAGTTCAGGCCGGTGCGGAAGATGTGCTCGGTCACGCTGCTGGTGGAGACAGCGGTCGTTCCCGGAATGACGTTCGAGGCAGAGCCGAGATCGACATAAAGGTATTCCGTCTTCGAGGTCCAGCTCGGTCCGAACAGGCCGAGCAGCTTGAACGGGGTCTCGATGCCACCGCCGACGGCATAGCCGTCCTGGGTGTTGGAGATGTTCGCCACCTGGACGCCGCCGGTGTTGATCTTGGTCTTCACACCGCCATAAGCGTAACCGCCGGTGGCGTAGAACAGGGTCTGACCGACCGAGTAGCCGAGACGGCCGCGCACGGTGCCGAACCACGGCAGCTTGGCGTCATAAGCGGTGTTGCCGAGGGCAACGGTGGTCTTGTTGTCCTTCTGGCTGGAGGCCTGGATATCGGCTTCAACGCCGTATACCCAGTTGCCGGACTGCCAGTTGTAGCCAGCCTGCACGCCGCCATTGATGCCATCGGGCGCGAGGTTGAACACTTCGTTGTTGCCGCCGCCGACCAGCGAGCTGCGATCACGGCCGGTGCCGGAGCCGACGTTGCCGCCGAGATACCAGCCGGTCCAGTTCGCGGCCACCAGCGGCGCGTAGGCCTTGTTGCCACCGATGTTGTAGTTCAGGCCGACGCGGAAGATGTTTTCGCGGATTTCGGTGTTCAGGACCTGGGCGGGCAGGAAGCTGTCCGACTTGTTGCCGAGGTTCAGATAGAGATATTCGATCTTGCCGGTCCAGTTGCCGCCGAGCGCCGCTTCGACGCCGCTGCCGACCGTCCAGCCGCCCTGGGTGCGGTTGCTTGAGAATGCCGCCACGCCGCCTTCGGTGACCGAGGTCTTGACGTTGCCATAGGCATAACCGCCGGTGAAGTAGCTGAGCACCGGGCCGTGGGCGAGGCCGATGCGGCCGCGAACGGTGCCGAACCAGTCAACCTTGGAGCTGAAATTCGTGGTGCCGAAAACACCCGCGACGCTGGTGCGGTTGTCGCTCAGGCCAGCGCCCTGGATGTCGGCTTCGATGCCGTACACCAGCGGGCCGAACAGCGAACTGGTCTGCCAGTTGTAACCGGCCTGCACACCGCCGAGCGCGCCCTGCGGGGCGAGATAAAGCGAATCATTGGTGAAGTTGCTGCCGGTGCGGTCCCGGGCAATGCCGACACCGACATTGGCGCCGAGGTAGAAACCGGTCCAGTCATAGACGGCCATCACCGGCGCCTTCAAATAGGGAGCCTTGGTGGCCATGTCGGCCGCTTGTGCGCTCACGGCAGTTCCAACGAGCATCGCACCGGCAAGAAGTCGCTTCATGGTCAAACCCCAATCCAAATTGAATTTTTAGACTACGGGAATCGTTGCGAATTGGCTGTATCTGGCAGGCCACACTGCTTGACATTGCGGGGCGGCTTATGTCCGAAAAACGTTCCGTTACGGCCTCTGGATACCGTCAGCAAATTATTTCGTCGGGTTTTACCATCAGTCTCTTCCCTGGCGTGCATCCCGCGGACCAACGCATGGCGATTCGCGGCGGCACGATGTCGCAACGCTGCGAAGGGATTGCCAACCTTGATCGGCCCGCACAGGATGCGGTCGTACCAGTCGGGACCAACCTGGCGGCTCGAAAAAAAACGGCCCGCACCAAGCGGAGTCCGGTTCAGGGAGAAACCTCATGCCTTCGCGTCACAGTTCCCTTTGTTGGGTCGCGGCGATCGTCGCGCCGCTGATCGCCAGCCAAGCCGTTGCCGCCGACAAGAAATACGATCCCGGCGCCAGCGACACCGAGATCAAGCTCGGCCAGACCGTGCCGCATTCCGGCCCCGGTTCGCTCTATGGCGTGCTCGGCCGGGTCGGCGAAGCCTATTTCCAGATGCTGAACGAGAAGGGTGGCATCAACGGCCGCAAGATCAAGTTCTTCACCATGGACGACGCCTACAGCGCGCCGAAGGCGGTGGAGGCCACCCGCCGGCTGGTCGAGCAGGAAGAGGTGCTGGCGCTGTTCGGGTCGCTGGGTACCGCGCCACAGACCGCCGTGCACAAATATCTCAATTCCAAGGGCGTCCCGCAGCTGCTGCTCAATACCGGCGCCTCGAAGTGGAACGATCCCAAGAACAACAAATGGACGATGGCCGGGCTACCGCTGTACCCGACCGAGGCGCGGATCCTGGCCAAATACGTCGTTGGCGTGAAGCCCAACGCCAAGGTCGGAATTTTGTACCAGAACGATGATTTCGGCCGCGACTTCCTCGGTCCGTTCAAGGATGAACTGGCCAAGGCCGGCGGCACCGCCAAGGTGATTGCCGAGGTCACCTACGACCTGACCGACCCGACGATCGATTCCCAGCTCATCAATCTGGCGAAATCCGGCGCCGATGTGTTCTATAATATCACCACCGGCAAGGCGACCTCGCAGGCAATACGCAAGGTAGTCGAGCTCGGCTGGAAGCCGCTGCAATTGCTGTCGGCGGGCTCGACCGGCCGCTCGATTCTCAATGCCGCGGGCATCGAGAATGCCAAGGGCATCGTGGCGATCCGCTATTCCAAGGAAGTCGGCGTGCCGCGCTGGGAAAACGATCCCGATGTGATGGGCTTCGAGGCGCTGCGCAAGAAATATCTGCCGAACATCGACCCCGACAATACCATCGCCTATGCCGGCTACGGCCAGGCGGTGACGATGGCGGAAATCCTGCGCCGCTGCGGCGATGACCTGACCCGCGCCAACGTCATGAAGGTGGCATCTTCGATGAACGACTTCCACTCGCCCTACATGCTCGACGGCATCACCTACAGCTTCACCCCGGACAATTACACGCCGATGAAGACACTCTACATCTCGGTCTTTAATGGCAAGGACTGGGATATTTCCGACAAGCCGGTGACGGAATAGGGCGCTGGCCTCCCCACGTCATCGCGAGGTCAAGGAAGTTGGCTTGCCAACTTTCCCCCTTTGCGAAGCGACGCGGCAATCCAGTCTTTGACTTGCCATCAAGCAAGGCTGGATTGCTTCGTCGCAACGGCTCCTCGCAATGACGGGGGTGAGTGCCTAGCTTCACCTGGTGCCGACCCGTAAATCCGTTCCACGTGATCTGCTGCCCGACATCTTCACGCGCTGGTTCGCCGCGCGGGGCTGGTCGCCGCGCGAACATCAGCTGGCGCTGCTGCGGAAGGCGCAGGACCATCGCGCCGCGCTGCTGATCGCCCCCACCGGTGCCGGCAAGACGCTGGCCGGATTTTTGCCGACATTGGTGGAACTGAGTGGCGGCCGAGATGACGCTTCGGTTTCTTTCCCCTCTCCCCCCGGCGAAGCGAAGCTTCGCGGGTCCGAGCCACCCTCCCACACGAGGGGGGAGGGGAGGGGGAACGCCCTCGTCTCCACCGGCCGCGGCGTGAGGAGCGGACGCGGGCTGCACACGCTGTACATCTCGCCGTTAAAAGCCCTCGCCGTCGATATCGCGCGCAATCTGGAGACGCCGATCGCGCAGATGAAGCTGCCGATCAAGGTCGAGACCCGCACCGGCGACACCCCGGTGTCGCGCCGCGCAAGGCAGCGGCGCTATCCGCCGGATATTTTGCTGACAACGCCGGAACAGCTCGCGCTGTTGCTGTCGTCGGATGATGCGCCGTTCCTGTTCTCGTCGCTGAAGCGCGTGGTGCTCGACGAACTGCACGCGCTGGTGACCTCGAAGCGCGGTGACCTGCTGGCGCTTGGCATGGCGCGGTTGTGGAAGCTGGCGCCTGACATGCGCGCCATCGGACTGTCCGCCACGGTGGCTGAGCCGGAATCGCTGGCGCGTTTTCTGGTGCCGCAGGATCATGGCGAAGTGGTTTCCGCCGATATCGTGGTGGCCGGCGGCGCCGCGGCGCCGGTGGTCGAGATGCTCGACACCCGCGAGCGGTTGCCCTGGGCCGGCCATTCCGCGCGGCATGCGCTCGGCGAGATCTACGACCTGATCAAGGCCAACAAGACCACGCTGGCGTTCGTCAACACCCGCAGCCAGGCCGAGATGCTGTTCCAGGATCTGTGGCGGATGAACGACGACAACCTCGCCATCGCGTTGCATCATGGTTCGCTCGATGTCGCGCAGCGCCGCCGCGTCGAGGACGCGATGGCCGCCGGAAAATTGCAGGGCGTGGTCTGTACCTCGTCGCTCGACCTCGGCGTCGACTGGGGCGATGTCGATCTGGTGATCAATGTCGGCGCACCGAAGGGCGCCTCCAGGCTGATGCAGCGGATCGGTCGTGCCAACCACCGCATCGACGAGGCCTCGCGCGCGGTCCTGGTGCCGGCCAACCGCTTCGAGGTGCTGGAATGCCGCGTCGCCATCGACGCGGTCGCGGAGAATGCACAGGACACGCCGCCATTGCGCATCGGCGCGCTCGACGTGCTGGCGCAGCATATTCTGGGATGCGCCTGCGGCGCGTCGTTTCTCGCCGACGACCTTTACACCGAGGTGCTGTCGGCGGCGCCCTATGCCGAACTCAGTCGCGCCGATTTCGACGATACGCTCGATTTCGTCGCGTCCGGCGGTTATGCGCTGAAGAGCTATGAGCGCTTCGCCCGCATCAAGCAGGACAAGGCCGGCCGCTGGCGCGTCACCAATCCAAAGGTGCGGCAGATGTACCGCATGAATGTGGGCACCATCGTCGAGGACACCATGCTGCGGGTGCGGTTGGTGCCTGGCGGCGGTCAGGGCAAGGGACGGCGCGCCACCGGGGCGCTGGCGCGCGGTGGCCGCATGCTCGGCCAGATCGAGGAGTACTTTATCGAGAATTTGGTCGTCGGCGATACCTTCGTGTTCGGCGGCGAGGTGGTGCGTTACGAGACGCTGGTCGAGGATCAGGTCTATGTCTCGCGCGCCAATGACAAGGACGCCAAGGTACCGTCTTATATGGGCGGCAAGTTTCCGCTCTCGACCTATCTCGCCGAGCGGGTGCGCAAACTGCTCGATAATGAGCGGGACTGGGCTGGACTACCGGACCAGGTGCGTGAATGGCTGTCGCTGCAGGCCCATGTCTCGCATGTGCCCGGGGTCCGCGAGTTGATGGTCGAGACCTTTCCGCGCGCCGACAAGCATTATCTCGTCTGCTACCCGTTCGAGGGCCGTCTCGCGCACCAGACGTTGGGCATGCTGCTGACGCGGCGGCTGGAGCGCGGCCGCGCCCGCCCGCTCGGCTTCGTCGCCAATGAATATGCGCTGGCGGTGTGGGGGCTCGGCGACATGTCGCACATGATCCGCCATGGCAAACTCGATCTCGACGCGCTGTTCGATCCCGACATGCTCGGCGACGATCTCGAAGCCTGGCTCGCGGAATCCGCTTTGATGAAGCGCACCTTTCGCACCAGCGCCGTGATCTCCGGCCTGATCCACACCCGCTTCACCGGCGCCAAGAAATCCAAGCGCCAGGTGCTGTTCTCGACGGACCTGATCTACGACGTGCTGCGCAAGCACCAGCCCGATCACGTGCTGCTGCGCGGGGCGCGCGCCGATGCCGCCACCGGGCTGCTCGACATCCGCCGGCTCAGCGACATGCTGGTGCGAATCCAGAGCCGTATCGTTCACAAGGAACTGACGCGGGTGTCGCCGCTGGCGGTGCCGGTGATGCTGGAAATCGGCCGCGAACAGGTGTACGGCGAAGCCTCGGACGAGTTGCTGGCGGAAGCCGCCGAGGAACTCGTGAAGGAAGCCATGTCGTAGCTGTGGGATGGGTAGAGCGTCTTCGCGAAATCCATCAGCCCCGCGCGACGCAAAGATGGGTTTCGCGGACGCTCTACCCATCCTACAAGAGACCATGCACGCCGAATCGAACTCCGCCGAATTCAGTACCGTCGACATCGCCGGCGTCACTCTGGTCGCCGATCTGTCCGGTGCGCTGTACTGGGAAGAGCAGCGGCTGCTGGTGGTCTCCGACCTGCATCTCGAAAAGGGCTCGAGCTACGCGTTGCGCGGTGTGCTGCTGCCTCCTTATGACACCATCGCAACATTGGGACGACTGGGCGCGGTGATCGCGCGGCACGACCCGCGCACCGTGATCGCACTCGGGGACAGTTTTCACGATCGCCATGCCCATGACCGGCTGTCGCAGCCGAACCGCGACGTGCTGGGCGCGCTGCAAGCGCGCCGCGACTGGATCTGGATCTCCGGCAATCACGATCCGGCGCTGCCGTCCGATCTCGGCGGCGTGGTGGCGCAGGAAGCGACCATTGGTCCGCTCGCGTTCCGCCACGAGCCGACCGGTGCTTTAGGCGAGATTGCCGGCCATCTGCACCCCAAGGCGCGCGTCACGACGAGGGGCCGGTCGATGGAACGGCGCTGCTTTGCCAGCGACGGCCAGCGCGCGGTGATGCCGGCATTCGGCGCCTATACCGGCGGCCTCAACATTCGCGACGGCGCCTTCGCGAAGATCTTCCAGACCCTCGGTTTCGTGGCGCATGTGCTCGGGGACCGCAAGCTGCACGCCATTGCCGCATCGCGCTGCTGCTAGCCGCGCGCCGGAGTTCAGCCCGCTTTCCGGATCAGGTCGTGCGGCGGGATCTCCAGAAGCGTGGACTCCGTGGCCGGGCTCGCATGGTTGAGATGGTCGACGAGGTCCGCCGTCGTCGAGCGACGGGTCAACATCATGCAGGTCGCATCGGCGGCCCGGGTCGTATGCCAGACGCCGGGACGCATGCAGATTCCAATGCCGGGCGACACCTGGTACGCGCGCAGCGTCGACAAGTCTGGGGCCTGGTTGTCGTCACTCAGGCAAAGGATCTGGATGATGTCGCCTCGGAGCGGAATCACCGCCTGCTGGGTCAAATGATGCACTTCGAGCCGGGATATCGGCGAAGTCGCATCGCGATACGCGACCCACAGGACCTCTGTGTCGCCTCCCGTGCCCGGGTCGAAGAAGTGCTCGTGCCAGAAGTCGGTGGCCGCACTGCGGAATTCCAGCGGGTTCTTCTCCAGCGGATGAGGCTGGCCGAGGACCCATCCGAACGACTCGAACGCCGCATCACTCAGGACTTCGACGGGGACGGCGCGGGATGTCGGCATGGATATCTCCTCAATTTCGCAATTGAGCAGGGCATCCCTGGCGTGGCAACAACGCATTCCTGGTGCCGCAGTGGTCATCCCCATTGCCAGTTCTTGATTTGGAACATTACTTCCCGCGGCAGGTTGCTGCATGCCGAGGAACAGGGACTGCGATGTCAGACGAGTCAGACGCCATCAAATCCAATCTCGACGAGCTGCGTCTGGAGAGGTTCCGTCTCAAGGGTTTCTTCAAATCGCTTGGTCCCGGCCTGATCACCGGCGCCTCCGACGACGATCCCTCCGGTATCGGCACGTATAGCCAGGCCGGCGCGCAGCTCGGTTACGGTATCGGCTGGACCATGCTGCTGACCTTCCCGCTGATGGCTGCGATCCAGGAAATTTCCGGCCGGGTCGGCCGCGTCACCGGGCGCGGCATCGCCGGCAATGTCTGCCGGCATTATTCGGCGACGTTGCTGAACGTGATCGTGGCGCTGCTGTTCATCGCCAATACCATCAACATCGCCGCTGATCTCGGGGCCATGGCCGACGCCACCAGGCTGCTGATCGGTGGTCCCGGCATGGTCTATGTGCTGGCCTTCGGCCTGCTCTCGGTGGCGGCGCAAATCTTCTTTGATTACAGGCGCTATGTGGCGGTGCTGGAATGGCTGACACTGTCGCTATTCGCCTATGTCGCGGCGCTGGCGGTGGCGAAAGTGCATTGGGGCGAGGCGTTGACCGGCATCCTGCTGCCGCGACTGAGCTGGAGCGAGAGCTACCTCACCACCATCGTTGCGATTTTCGGGACCACCATCTCACCCTATCTGTTCTTCTGGCAGGCTTCGCAGGAGGCCGAGGACGAGCGCATCGATCCTGCCAAGCATCCCCTGATCGAAGCGCCACTGGAGGCGACGATGGAATTTTCCAGGATTCGCGCCGATACCATCATCGGCATGGCGTTCTCGAACGTGATCGCGTTGTCGATCATCATTACCGCCGCGGCGACTCTGCATGCCAATGGCAAGATCGACATCGAAAGTTCGGCGCAAGCCGCCGAAGCGCTGCGGCCGATCGCCGGCGCCTTCGCCGAGATCGTCTTTGCGCTCGGCATCGTCGGCACCGGGCTGCTGGCGATTCCGGTGCTGGCAGGGTCGACCGCCTACGCCGTCGGAGAGGGCCGGCGCTGGACCGTCGGCCTCGACCGCAAACCGCGCGAGGCGGCGGCGTTCTATTCGGTGCTGGCGCTATCGGCGATGATCGGCATCGCGTTGAACTTCACCTCGATCAACCCGATCCAGGCGCTGTACTGGAGCGCCGTCGTCAACGGCGTATTGGCGGTGCCGGTGATGTTCCTGCTGATGGTGATGTCGCGGCGGCGTGACGTGATGGACGAATTTGTCATCAAGGGGCCGCTTTACTGGCTGGGCTGGCTTTCCACCGCGGCGATGACGCTGAGCGTGGTCGCGATGGGCGTGGGAGCGCTTTTGTAGCGCTCCGTCATTGCGAGGAGCCAAGCGACACGGCAATCCAGCGGCCCAAGCTCGGAAAAAAACCGGATTGCTTCGTCACAAGAGCTCCTCGTAATGATGGCCTAGAACTTCCGATTTAATCTCTTCTGAACACCACCGAAGCCATCCAGCCCGTCATCAGTGCCATCAGGGCGGTGAGCAGGCCGTAGACGAGGCCATGGTTGCGCGCCGCGTTGGCGATGAACTGTTCGAAGCCGACCTTGACGATGTCGAAGGCGGTGTCCGCCTTGGTGATCAGGGCGCCGTCGGAAAACAGCTTGATCTCGATCTCGTAGGTGCCGATCGTAACTTCGGCCGGCAGTGGAATGCCGGTACGGAACAGCGTCGGCGTGAGAAAGGTCACCGCCGAGGTGGCCTCGCGGTACAGGCCGTGCTCGGTGCGCAGCCGCACGAAGGCGCTGCGGAACGGATCGGTGGCGACGACATCGGCGTAGTCGGTGCCGATGCGCTGGGTCAGCAACACATTGGTGAGCCCGAGCTGTTGGCGGCGCTGCACCTCCGGCGCGGCGATGGCGTCGATCGGCCGGTTGGCAAACACGGCCAGATAGGATGGCACCTGCAGGAATTCGCGGGAATCGGTGTTGATCCAGATCCCGAACCGGCGTTCCTTGCGCCGCGTCACCAACTCGGCGCGCGGGCCACTGATGGTGACGACGAGGTCGTAATTGCCGCGATTGGCCGGTGTCTTGTCGTCCTTCTCGACCGAGCCGAACAGCACCAGCTCCTCGCCGGAATAATTCGGTGTCACGGTGACGCGGTGGTTCGACACCGAGACGATCAGCCGTTCCGCGCAAGCGGGGACCACGCCGGTCAGTAGTGTCAAAATCGTCGCGGCAAGGGCGGCGCAAAACCTCATCCGGCGCCTCCGGTCTCGCGGATGGTGAACAGGTCCTCGGGGCGGATCACCAACTCGACCGCGAAGCGGATGCCGACCGCGAGGATCAGGAGGCCGAGCAGCAGCCGCAAATGTTCGCCGCGGATCTTCTGGCCGGCGCGGGCGCCGAATTGCGCGCCGGTGACGCCGCCGACCATCAGGATCAGCGCCAGCACCGCGTCGACCAGATGGTTGGTGGCCGCATGCAGCAAGGTGGCGAACAGCATCGTCACCAGCGTCAGCACCATCGAGGTGCCGATCACCGTCGAAGTCGGAATCCGCAGCAGATAGATCATGATCGGGATCAGGATGAAGCTGCCGCCGATGCCCATCACCGCGCCGATGAAACCGATCAACAGGCCGGTGACGATGATCGGGATCACTGACAGATAGATTTTCGAGCGCTTGAAACGCATCTTCAGCGGCAGGCCGTGAACCCAGCCATGGCTGCCGGAACGCCGCAGCGGCACGTTCTCGCCGCGGCGGATCCGCAGCATCGCGCGCAGGCCCTCCCAGAACATCAGCCCGCCGACGGTCGAGAGCAGGACCACGTAGGACAGCGCGATCAAGAGGTCGAGCTGGCCGAGATTGCGCAGCAGCGTGAACACCCAGACGCCGAGCGCGGTACCAACGATGCCGCCGGACAACAGCACCAGCGCCAATGTCGGATCGATGGCGCGACGCCGCCAATAGGACAACGCGCCGGAAAACGACGAAGCCGCGATGTGGCTGGCGACCGAGGCGACGGCGACGGCGGGGGCGATGCCGACGAAGATCAAGAGCGGCGCCATCAGGAAGCCGCCGCCGATACCGAACATGCCGGACACGAAACCGACCGCGGCGCCCATCGCCAGGATGAGGAGCACGTTGACCGGAATGTCGGCGATCGGGAGATACAGCTGCACGCGCGTTCGCTTCGGGATGGGCCCTGAGGAGGCCGAAACCGCTCACGGCATGGTTCTGGAGGCGACGCGGGACGCGCGCCGCGCCCCCTCTTAAACGAAAACGGTCGTTGAAGGGATTAAAGAAACCGGCAAAGACGGGATTTCTCCGTTCTGTCGTTCCGGGATGCGATAAACGGCACAGCCGGATGGCGCAGACTCGGAAATTCGCGCTGTTCCGCGCCCTCTGAATTCCGGCTTCACGCGCGGCCGCCGCCGCGCTGGCCCCGGAATGACAAAGCCTATTTCGCCGCGCGCTTGGCGGCAACCGGCTTGGCCAGCGCCTGCGGGCCGTCCCAGCCGCCGGTCGGCGCTGCGACGTTGATGGCGTCGTCGGGTTGGCCTTCGGGGGTGAAGTTCTGCAGCGCCAGCCTGGCGGCGGCCAGCGACTGCGGGTCGAGCCGCTTGGCGATGTCGTCGCGCTTGCGGCTGGCGTCGCTGTCGCCCTGGGCGGCGGCGAGGCTGAACCACTTGAAGGACTCGGCGAGGTTCTGTTCGACGCCGATGCCGCGGGCATAGAGGATGCCCAGATTGAACTGGCTGTCGGCGACGCCGCGCTCGGCGGCCTTTCGGAACCAGAGCGACGCGCTCTTGTAGTTGGCGCCTTTACTGCCGCCATCGGCGTCGAGCACGGCCAGGTTATGCATCGCCTTGGCATTGCCGCGCTCGGCGGCCAGCACGTAATAGCGGCGGGCGACGTCGAGGTCCTTTTTCACGCTGAGGCCCTTTTCATACAGCGTGCCAAGTCGGAACATCGCTGGCACGACGCCGGCCAGCGAGGCGCGGTCATACCATTTGGCGGCCTCGTCGTAATTTACGGCGACGCCCTTGCCCTCGGCGTAGCGAACGCCGATTTCGAACGCGGCCGAGGCGTCGCCGCGCAGCGCGGCGCTGCGCAGCGTCGCGCCGCCGATGGCCTCGGGCAGCCGCTCGGAAGCGGGAATCGATACCAGCGCCAGCTTGCGGTTGCTGGCGGGCAGTACCGGCGCAGCGCTGGCGGACAGCGGCGCGGCGATGCTGCCGGTGACGTCGGCGTCGGCGGTCGAGGCATAGCTCGCCGTCGCCGGCGGGGGGGTGACGACCGGCTTCGCGGTTTCCGCGACAAACGGGACGGGCGCGGCCAGCGACTGCCGGCCGATCGGGGTTGGCGAGGTCATCGATGGGCCAACCGGGGCCGGGACGACGGGGCGGGGTTGCGTCTCGGCCGGCTCCGGCGGCGCCAGTGGCAGACTTTCGCGGACGTTATCGGCGACCGGGGCTGGCGCGCCGCTGTCGAGCAGCGTCATCGCCATCTTGAACGAGCCGAGCACGATCACCACTACGCTGGCGCCGACCAGCAGCGCGCGGATCTTCGAGGTGATGGTCGAGCCGCCCTTGTCGCCGGCGGACGCGGCCGTCTTGGCCTTGGATTTGGCCGCGGCCGGGGTCCCGGCGGCGGCGGCCTGCGCGGCGCGGCGCGCCGCTGCGATGAAGCTCGAAGCTGCCACCGGTTCAGCATGGGCTGGGGACAGTTCGCTGATCGCATCCTCGGAGGCGGCAATGCGCTCCGACGGCGAGCCGGTACGTGGCTGCGGCCGGGTGCCGGGCTCGAGCGGATGATCGGGCGGCAGTTCCGAATTGACGGCCGGGCGCGACGAACGCTCGGCCGCGGCAGCAACCGGCGTTGCCGCGCCGGAGGGAGGTGCCAGAATATCGCTGATCGCCTTCGGCATGGTGAAGGCTGGCGCGGGCTCGTGCGAGATCGCAGTGGCCGCGAATTCGCGCGGCGCGGCGTCGAAATGCACCTGTGGCGCACGGACTTCGATGGCGGATGGTGCCGACTGCGTCTTCAGGGCGTTGAGCAGCGTGTTCGGCAGCACCGGATTCTGCAATTGCGGGCGTGCCGGTGGCGTCGCGGCGGCGGAGGCGGCAGCCTTTGTGGCGGGCGTCGAGGGCACGGCAATGACGGGCGGGGCGGCCGGCGCAACTGGCTTGGCGGCCTCGGCCGCCAAGGCCGTCGGGGCCACAACAGGAGCCGCGGCCGGAGCCACGATGGGGGCAGTGATCACCGCCGGAATGGGCGCCGGCGCGGGCGCAGGGACAGCGCTGGGCGGTGCCATCGGCACGGTGCGCGCGGAGCGCAAATCGCCTTCGATGATCGCCAGCCGATCGACCACATGGCCAAGCGTGCTGTGCACGACTTCGAGGGAGTCCTGGGTATGGCGGTCGGTTTCCGACTGGCTGAAGCGGAAGTCGGATAGTTCGCGCTTGATGGTATCGACCAGAACGGGGTCCATCACCGGCGCGGTGTTGCGGCTCTCCGCCAGCGCGACGATGGTCGCCTGCTGCCGCTCGAGATGGCGCAGCACGTCCTGCAGCCCGTCCTCGACCCGGCCGAGATTTTTAGCACCGGGATCGGTGACGGTCTCGATCCGCTCCAGCAGGTAGGTCACCCGCTGTTCGAGATGGGCAAAGGCCGATGAGCTGTCATTGCCGACCGGCAGGTGGTCGAGCCGGCTCGACAGCGCCTGCAGCGCCACTTCGAGGTGATCGGAACTCGGTGGCGCTTCCGGCCGCTCGCGATTTTCCAGCGTGCTGGTCAGCACCGCGATGCGCTGCTCGAGCGCGGCGAAGGAATCGCCGTAATCGGGCCGCGCCAATTGGTCGACCTTCGAAGACAGCGAATGCAGGTCGTCGCTAAGGCGTCCGAGCGCCTCGTTGGAGGCCACATTCGAAACGATGGTCCGCAGCGCGCCGATCGCGCCCTCGAGCTGCTGCCTGGTCACGGGATCGTCGCTGGAGCGCAGGATCAGGTCGATCTTGCCGCCCAGATTGCGGATCGCATCATCGAAGCCGGCGAGCTGCTCGGCGGGCGTGAGCGTCAGCAGGGTTTCGCGGATCTCGCCAAGCGCGCGCTCGACGCCAGCCAGCGCCTGCGCATCGATGCCGTTGTCGCGGCTCTCCTCGATGCGGCGGCTCAGCGACTGGATTTCGGTCTCGACCGACTCGATGGCGCGGCGCGGCATCGCCTCGGTGATGACGTTGCGGATATCGGCGAGTTCGACCCGGAAGGCCGCGATCGATTCCTCGATGCCGGTGTCGGGGCGCTGCAGTTCGTCGATCTTGGTGGTGATCTGCAACAGCTGGCGTTCCAGCCCGGAGATGTCGGGCGCGGGCGGCAGCGGTTCAGGGGCCGGAGCGGGCGGCGCATAGGCCACAGGTGCGATCGGTGGCGCCTGGCGCGGGGACATCCGCGGCACGCCGTCCAGTTCGCCCTGGCGCGCGGCGATCTCCGCGATGGCGAAGTCGAGCGAGAACGGATCGATCGGCGCATGCGCGCTGTAGACCTGCGCGGCGGCGCGCTCGACCATGTCGGCGTTGTGCGCGAATTCCGGCATCGGCGGCGCGTAGCGCGCGGGTTCGCTGATCTGTGAAAGCCGGGCGTCGAGGGGCGAGATCGCCTCGCTCAACTGTCGGGCAACGCCGGGTTCGCCGCGCAGTGCGGGCCGCGAAAACTGGTCGATCTGGCGGGTAATGGCGTCCAGCCGCTGATGGATTTCGGCGACGTCGGCGACGTCGCGCGGCGGCAGCGATGGCCGCGGCGCGGGCTGGAACGGGTCATGACGGGGCCGCGCATTGGGAGAACTGAAATTGGAGGCGGTCTCGCCGATCGTGGAGTTCAGCCAGTCGCCCAGCGACATGCCGGCGCGGCGCGCAGCGGCTTCCGCCCGCTCGCGGACCGATGGCTCGATCCCCTCTACACTCCACGATACGCGCGAATTCATGCTTCCGTCCGGTTCAAAGCCTGGCGCAACTGCACCCCCCAGACCTTCCCGCACGTCCCGTTCGATAGAAGATCGGATCCCGCGCAGGTCGTCTGCCACTGGATTCGACTTTTTAGTGTTACGGTAAATAACGGGTTAAGGAACCGGCGCAGCCTTGAAGTTAATCGGCGCGGTGGTCCGGATTGCCGAATTCTTCGCGTGCGTTAGCGCGCACATGGGTTGCGATGGCGGCTACTGGCCGTCCGGCATCGCGACCACGTTGCTACGGCCGGACAGGTTAGGCAGCGCTTCGAGTGCTTCCTCACACCAGTCCGCCACCATCCGTTCGTGGCGTAGCCCCATCCGCAGCAGCAGCAGCTTGCCGGTGTCGGTGGGCGGAGCGGTGCCGTGCGGGAAGCGCTTGTTGAGGATCCGATCGTAGCGGTCGGCGCGGTCGCGGTGGTGCTCCATGCGGGCCATCAGGTCGTCACGCAGCGGCCCGATGTCGACGCTGTCGAGTGCGTACAGCCGGACCAGGAGATCGTCCTTCATCGAGGCGGGGCTGCTCGGCCGGGCCGCCCAGTGCCGCAGCGCGGCTCGGCCCTCCGCTGTCAGGGTGTAGACCAGCTTGTTCGGCTTGCCGGATTGCACCACCTCGCGGCCCTGGACGTGGCCACGGTCGCGCAGTCGCGACAGTTCACGGTAGATCTGCTGGTGATCGGCCTTCCAGAAGAAGCCGATCGAGGCGTCGAAGGTCTTGGCGAGCTCGTAGCCCGTCATCGGACATTCGGTCAGGCATGCGAGGATTGCGTCGCCAAGTGCCATGAGTCCCACCTCGATCTGGTTAGACTTGACTTTATGCATAATAACGCATATGCGTCAATGTGCATATCAACGCGCGGGGAGTGATCCCCGTGCGGCTTTGCGGGAGGGGCCGTCGGATGACCATGAATTCGCTGGATAGATGGTATGCCTGTATCGCTTCGCATGACCATGTTGCGCTCCGGGATCTGCTGCATCCCGATGTGGTGTTCGAGAGCCCCGTCGTGCACACCCCGCAGCGCGGACGGGACATCACTTTCAAATATCTGTCGAGCGCCGAGCAGGTGCTGGGCGGTCCGGGCTTCGCCTACCGCGGCGAATGGCGCAGCGCCAACGGCGCGGTGCTGGAATTCGAAACCGAAGTCGAGGGCATCCGGATCAATGGCGTCGACATGATCACCTTTGTCGAGGATGGTATGATCACCCATTTCAAGGTGATGGTGCGGCCGCTCAAGGCGGTCAGTCTGCTGCATCGGCTGATGGGCGAACAACTGGCGCGGCAGGGTGGTGACGCCGCTGTCGCAAGGTCGCAATAATTGTCCTGATACGAATTATCGCGGGCCTCCGGAAACGGTAAGGTCCATCCTTGAAAAAAGATTACTGTGCTGCATGAGCCCCGTGCCTGGGGCTGTCAGCCAGTCGGGAGAACGCCATGCCGAGTTACAAAGCCCCCCTGGAAGATGTCGGTTTCCTGCTCGATGACGTGTTCCAGTTCGACCGCTACAACAACCTGCCGGGGTTTGCCGATGCGTCGGCCGATGTCCGGGGCGCGATCCTGGAAGAAGCCGCCAAGCTCAGCGAACAGGTGTTGCAGCCGCTGAACCGCGTCGGCGATCTTGAAGGCTGCGTGCGCCATGAGGATGGCCGCGTCACCACGCCGAAGGGGTTCAAGGAGGCCTACCGACAGGTCACGGAAGGCGGCTGGCTCGGCCTGTCGGCGCCCACCGAATATGGTGGCCAGGGCCTGCCGGTAGCGCTGTCGCAGACCGTCTCCGAATTCCAGTGCTCCGCCAACATGGCGTTCTCGATGTATGGCGGCCTCACCATGGGCGCCACAGCCGCGCTGGTCGTGCACGGCCGGCCGGAGCAGAAGGCGATCTTCCTGCCCAAGATGGTGTCCGGCGAATGGACCGGCACCATGAACCTGACCGAGCCGCAATGCGGCACCGATCTCGGCCTGCTGCGCACCAAGGCGGTCAAGCAGGACGACGGCAGCTACAGCATCTCCGGCACCAAGATCTTCATCTCGGCCGGCGAGCACGACATGGCCGACAACATCATCCATCTGGTGCTGGCGCGCATCGAAGGCGCGCCGGCCGGCATCAAGGGCGTGTCGCTGTTCGTGGTACCGAAGATCCTGGTCAATGCCGACGGCTCGCTCGGCGCGCGCAACGGCGTGGCCTGCGGTTCGATCGAGCACAAGATGGGCATCCACGGCAATGCCACCTGCGTGATGAACTATGACAGCGCCACCGGCTGGCTGATCGGCGAAGAGAACAAGGGCATGCAGGGCATGTTCGTGATGATGAATGAGGCGCGGCTCGGCGTCGCCGTGCAGGGTCTGGCGCAGTCCGAAGTCGCCTACCAGAACGCCGTGGCCTATGCCAAGGACCGGCTGCAGGGAAGGTCGCTGACCGGGCCGAAGGCGCCGGACAAGGCCGCCGATCCGATCATCGTGCATCCCGATGTGCGCCGCGCGCTGCTGACCATCCGCGCCTTCAACGAGGCGGCGCGGGCGATGGTGGTGTGGACCGCGCTGAAAAGCGACGTCGCGCATCGCTCCGAGGATGCCAAGGAGCGTCAGGACGCCGACGACCATCTCGGTCTGATGACCCCGGTGTTGAAGGGCGTGCTTACCGATGGCGGCTTTGCCAATGCGGTGTCGGCGCAGCAGCTGTTCGGCGGTCATGGCTATATCGCCGAATGGGGCATGGAGCAGTTTGTCCGCGATGCTCGCATTGCGATGATCTATGAGGGTGCAAACGGCATCCAGGCGCTGGATCTGGTCGGGCGAAAACTGCCGCGCGATGGCGGCCGTGCGGCGATGGCGTTCTTCGGCGAGGTCGGCGCCTTCGCCAAGGCGCATGGTGATGACGAGGCGATGAAGCCCTATGTCGCGCCCTTGTCGGGCGCGCTCGGCCATCTGCAGCAGGCGACGATGTGGCTGATGCAGAATGCGATGACGAAACCCGACAATGCCGGCGCCGGCGCCACCGATTACATGCAGTTGTTCGGCCTGGTCGGCTTCGCTTATATGTGGGCGAAGATGGCAAAGGTCGCGCAGGACAAGATTGCCGGCTCCGGCGCGACCCCCTATCTCACCACCAAGCTGGTCACCGGCCGCTTCTTCATGGAGCGGATGCTGCCCGAAACCTCGGTCCATCTCGCGCGCATCCAGTCGGGTTCGGCGACCACCATGGAACTGCCGGCGGAAGCGTTCTGAAGACAACCACCTACGCGGTCATTGCGAGGAGCGAAGCGACGCGGCAATCCAGAGTTACAAGCGCGGACTGGATTGCTTCGTTGCAAGGGCTCCTCGCAATGACAGCCGAAAAAATTCGCATGCTACAATCACACTGAGGGAGACCCCATGCCCGAGGCCTATATCTACGATCACGTGCGCACCCCGCGCGGCCGCGGCAAGGCCGACGGCGCGCTGCATGAAGTGACCGCGCTGGCTCTCGCCACCGCGCCGCTGAAGGCTCTGAAAGAGCGCAACAATATCCAGCCCGGCACCATCGACGACGTCATCCTCGGCTGCGTCGATCCGGTCGGCGAGGCTGGCGGCGATATCGCCCGTATGGCGGCTTTGTCCGCCGGCTACGGCAATGACGTGCCGGGCATCCAGATCAACCGTTTCTGCGCCTCCGGCCTCGATGCCGTGAACTTCGCCGCGGCGCAGGTGATGTCGGGCCAGCACGCCATGACCATCGGTGGCGGGGCCGAATCCATGAGCCGGGTTGGCATTGGCGCTTCCGGCGGCGCCTGGCCGGTCGATCCGTCGATCGCGGTGCCGGCCTATTTCATGCCGCAGGGCGTCTCCGCCGATTTGATCGCGACCAAATACGGATTTTCCCGCGATGATGTCGATGGCTATGCGGTGCAGAGCCAGCAGCGCGCCGCGAAGTCCTGGGACGAGGGCCGCTTCGACAGATCGGTGGTGCCGGTCAAGGACATCAACGGCCTGACGATCCTCGCCAGGGACGAGCACATGCGGCCGACCACGACGATGCAGTCGCTGGCCGCGCTGCAGCCGTCTTTCGTCACCATGGGGCAGATGGGCGGCTTCGACGCGGTGGCGATCCAGTCGCATCCGGAAATCGAGCGCATCAACTACGTGCACCACGCCGGCAATTCCTCGGGCATCGTTGATGGCGCCGCCGCGGTGCTGCTCGGCAGCAAGGAGGCCGGCGAAAAGGCCGGACTGAAGCCGCGGGCGAAAATCCGCGCGTTTGCCAATATCGGCTCCGAGCCGGCGATGATGCTGACCGGCCCGGTCGACGTCACCAAGAAGGTGCTGGAGCGCTCCGGCATGAAGCTGTCGGATATTGATCTGTTCGAGCTCAACGAGGCGTTTGCCTCGGTGGTGCTGCGCTTCATGCAGGCGTTCGATATCGACAACGACAAGATCAATGTCTGCGGCGGCGCCATCGCGCTCGGCCATCCGCTGGGCGCCACCGGCGCGATGATCCTGGGCACCGTGCTCGACGAGCTTGAGCGTACCGGCAAGTCGACCGCGCTGGTGACGCTGTGCATCGGCGGCGGCATGGGTACCGCGACGATCATCGAGCGGGTGTAGCGCGTTCTTCCTTCTCCCCCGCGCGAAGCGAAGCTTCGCTAGGTGGGAGAAGGTGCCTCCGCGAAGCGGAGGCGGATGAGGGGGCAGCAAAGCT
>JACMOT010000392.1 GCA_014377915.1 Tardiphaga sp. | reverse complement strand
TATCCAGGCCGAGGGTGCGCCATCTCCGGTCCTGAGTGCTGGCGACTACCTTCAAATTGATCTGACCGACACCGGCCCGGGAATGGACGCGGCGACTCTGAGGCGCGCTGCTGAACCGTTCTTCACCACAAAGCCCACAGGCCAGGGCACCGGCCTGGGCCTTTCCATGGCGCGCGGGTTCGCGGAGCAGTCGGGGGGCGCTCTCGCAATTTGGAGCGAGCCTGGCAAGGGGACACGAGTGACAATGTGGTTCCCGGACGCCAGGGGCTCCGCCAGTACGGCGGCCGTTTTAGAGCATTCGCCGTTAGAAGCTCGCCCGCACACCCGAGCCTTAGTTGTCGATGATGACCCGATGGTGCGCGAGATTTTGGGCGAGCAGCTCAGGTCCATTGGATACGAGATCAAGCTCGCGACAGATGGCCTCGATGCGCTCAATCAGCTTGATACGGGAACAGTGGTAGACGTCCTCGTTACCGACTTCTCTATGCCTGGCATGAGCGGCGTCATTCTAATTGAGGAGGCACGGCGGCGCCTTCCAACGCTTCCAGCGATCCTGCTCACAGGATTTGCTGATGGTGCGCTGCGCTTGAAGTTGGACGAAGAGCAGAGTCGATTCACGGCTCTCCTGCGAAAGCCGGTAAATGAGGCTGACCTCGCCGAACGATTGGAAGCGGTGCTTTTAGCGGCCTCGCCGGAACGGACTTAGAGGGCCAATGCGCTAGGCGATGAAATTGGTTAGCCCTGTCGCTAGGCAACTTCGACATAAGTGTTTCGCGCAATCCGGAAAATCCAAGCCGCAGCGCTCCCCGCGTCCGGATCGAACCTGTCGGCCTTCCTCCAGACTTTGACAAAGGTCTCGATGGCGAGATCCTCGGCCAGCTCCGGGGACGCCCCGCGCCTGATCATGTGGCTCTTCACCTTCGGCGCGAAGACGTTGAACAAGACGGCGAACGCCCCGCGAACCCGCGATCCCGGGTCGATGCGACAGCCAAAATCAGATCGGCATAGTCCGCGGCCACCTCCTCGCGACCGAACGGGATCTGATGGCCGACTGTGTCCAAAGCGGTCATTGCAATGGTTGCCAAAAACGGGTGCGGAGATCGCTGGACCAGCGAGAGCGCAGAACCCGCCACAACGTTGCCGTTGATCCGTAAAAGCCGCTAAATCGCCAGGCGTCTAAGTTCGCCATGGGACTTCTGGACAAGAACCTCAGAAGGTTCGCCGGCTCGCTGCGCCGCCGCTGCAAGCCTCAAAGCTGCGTCTTCGGCATCGACACGGTAGTTGTACAGTCGGGCCAATCTCTGGCCTTCGGCCAGGACGCGCCATCCATCGGAAAATTTGACGACGGCGAACTGAGCGGGGTGCGGGACTTCCATAATACCTCCTGAACGTGCAGCTTTGCGAGCTGCCGCCTCCCCCAGCGCAATAAACAGGAAATTAGTCTGCCAGAGAACAGGATTTCGAACGTCGTTCGGACTTGCCAGTCCGGGGCAGTCGTTCGCCGACGCCGCCCGCTTTTTTCGGACAGCACGTCAGGGCTGAACCTTCACGATGCAACGCTGGGCTTTTTTCAGACCTAGTAGCCACCTTTCGGCAATCGTCGAGCGCCCCTCGGTTTGCCTGATCTAGTTGGGTCCATCCCCGCAAAGGTCCCAAACGCGACATAGGATTTTCGGCAACATATTGAATGGTATGTCGATATCCGAATTTTCTTCCCCCCAAAATCGCGTCGTTTTAGGCGCCGATTTTTAGGGGGAGGATTCCGAACGTATCGACCAGCTTGTCGTCGGAGAAGTCGTACTCGCCGAGCATGTTGATGTGGGCCCATGATTGCGGCGAGTGGGTTTTGATCGCGATCATCATTTCGGCGTGTGTGGCGGGCTCGGCGGTCCGGAGACGCATTTCGAGATAGAGGTAGTTCCAGCAGATAATCGCGTTTTTGATCAAGCGGTTGCAGGATTCGGCCACCTGCTGGTCCTCTTGCCGCGCGAATATGAAGTCTCGCGGGCTGCCGACAGCCACGGCGCGCGTGAAGCGATTGGCCAGCTCGATCTTGTTGAGCTGGGCTTCGATGGCCATCCGCAGATCGACCTCGTCGACGTAGCGAAGGATGAACAGGGTTTTGACGATCCGACCGAACGCCTTGAGGGCGGTGTAGAGGCTGTTTTGCTTGGAATAGGAATTGAGCCGCCGGAAAATGTCCGACGCCGTGCTCCGTTTGAGCTTAATGGTCGCCACGAGGCGCAGGATTTCGTCCCAATGGGCGCAGATGATGTCTTCATCGATGTATTTGGTTGGCTGCACTGCCCAGGATTTGCGTCCCTCGTGAACCATTGATCCGAACCCGTACAGGGTCTGGCGCTTCAAGCTCTTGATCCGCGGCGCGTAGGAGATGCTGAGCAGGTGAGTGACCCCGAAACTCGCCTCGGAATAGCCATGCGTGTCGGTCGAGTGGATGATCGATTTGACCACGTCGTCGTGCATGAGGCCGTCGATGACATAGGCGCTGTCGCGCTCGGCCGCGCTGAAGACGGTGGAATACCAGAGGAAGATCTTGTCGCTGATATAGTTGGCCGGAACTAACGGACGAACCATTTTTGTCGCATAAGCGGACAAACCAGGAACTCATGCCGCGAGTAGGTTGGCCTTGGGCGCCGATCGGAGCGGCCTGAAGCCGTCTTGGCGATCATCGTCCCTGCCATCCCCCGCATCCGCCGAGGCCCAGACGTAATCGCCGGTGAGATTCACGTGCTCCCAACCTAACGGGGAAAGATGCTTCAAGAGCGCGTCGGGGACGTCCTCAAGGTCGCGCAGCACGGCGACGGCGCGCCCAAGATATCGGGTGTTCCAGAGGATGATCGCGGTGACGAGAAGGTTCAGCCCCGAGGCGCGGTGCTGCTGGTTCTCGTAGGTGCGGTCACGGATTTCGCCGAGCCGGTGGATGAACACCGCTCGCGCCAGGCTGTTGCGGGCCTCGCCCTTATTGAGCTCCCGGCTGGCGTCGCGTCGCAGGTCGGGGTCTTCAATCCAGTCGAGGGTGAAGAGCGTCCGCTCCAGCCGGCCAAGTTCCCGCAACGCCGACGCGAGACCGTTTTGGCGAGGATACGACGCCAGCTGGCGCATGATCAGGGACGCCGTCACGGTGCCCGTGCGGATGGAAGCGGCCACCCGCAGGATTTCCGTCCAATGGGCGCGGATCAGGGCGATATTGATCCGCCCCGCGATCATGGGTTCCAGCGACGGGTAGGTGGACGG
>JACMOT010000391.1 GCA_014377915.1 Tardiphaga sp. | reverse complement strand
CGGAACCGGCCGGGAGTTCAACGACGGCGTCCCAGCCGGTCCCGGAGACCGTCACGCCGGAGAGGAACTTCTCCGCCTCGGCCTTCATCGTCGCGTGGTCGGCGGCATCCTTCTTGTCGAGGCTCGTGGCGTCGGGAAGGGCCTCCTCGGTCACGCTCGCACCGGCGGGCGGCGAGAACGTGAAGAGGGAGGCATCCGGAGCTCCCAGGCTGGGCTCGGTGAACGCGGGCCGGAATGCCGGCTTCGTTGATCGCCGCCGCCGTGCCACGCGTAGCCACCACACCGAAGCCGAGCGCGTGCAGATCCCGCGCCACCGCCACGGCGCGATCCTTGTCGCTGTTTTTCACGGTGATCAATACATTGCCCTGGCGCGGCAGGCGCGAGCCGGCACCGAGCTGGCTCTTCAGCATCGCTTCTCCGAAGGTGCGGGCTGCGCCCATCACCTCGCCGGTCGAACGCATTTCCGGGCTCAGGATCGGGTCGACGCCAGGAAATTTGTTAAAAGGAAAGACCGCTTCCTTGACGCTGAAATAAGGGGGGATCACCTCGGCCGGCACGCGGCCCAGCCGGTCCTTCTGGTCCTTCAGCTTTTGGCCTGCCATGCAGCGCGCCGCGATCTTAGCGAGCTGCTGGCCAGTCGCCTTGGAAACGAAGGGCACGGTGCGCGAGGCCCGCGGGTTCACTTCGAGCACATAGACGGTGGCGCCGCTGAGCGGGCCGGTCGCATCGCCCTGAATGGCGAACTGCACATTCATCAGGCCGACCACCTTCAAGGCACGCGCCATGGCCGCCGTCTGGCGGCGCAACTCGTCCTGGATCTCCTTGGACAGGGTGTAGGGCGGCAGCGAGCAGGCCGAGTCACCGGAGTGAATACCGGCCGCTTCGACGTGCTCCATGATGCCGCCGATCATTACATCGACGCCGTCGCTGATGCAGTCTGCATCGACCTCGACCGCATCTTCTAGGAAGCGGTCCAGCAACACCGGCGACTTGTCGCTGACGCGCACTGCTTCACGCATATAGCGCTCCAGATCCTTGTCCCCATGAACGATTTCCATCGCCCGGCCGCCCAGCACATAGCTCGGACGGACCACCAGCGGGTAGCCGATTTCCTGCGCCAGCACCAGCGCCTGCTCTTCGGTGCGCGCAGTGCGATTCGGCGGTTGCTTCAGGCCCAGCTCGTGCTGCAGCTTCTGGAAGCGCTCGCGGTCTTCGGCCATGTCGATGCTGTCGGGCGGGGTGCCGATGATGGGCACGCCGGCGCGCTCAAGATCGAGCGCCAGCTTCAAGGGTGTCTGGCCGCCGTACTGGACGATCACGCCAACCGGTTTTTCCTTGTCGACGATCTCCAGGACGTCTTCCAGGGTGACCGGCTCGAAGTACAGGCGGTCGGACGTGTCGTAATCAGTGGAGACGGTTTCCGGATTGCAGTTGACCATGATGGTCTCGTAACCGTCTTCGCTCAGCGCCAAGGCCGCGTGCACGCAGCAATAGTCGAACTCGATGCCCTGACCGATGCGGTTCGGGCCACCGCCCAGCACGATGATTTTCTTGTTGTTGGTAGGCTCGGCCTCGCACTCTTCCTCGTAGGTCGAATAGAGGTAAGCCGTCTGCGTCGCGAACTCTGCCGCGCAGGTGTCTACGCGCTTGTAGACCGGGCGCACGCCGGCGGCCCAACGGGCCTCACGGACTTCATGCTGGTGGGTACCCAGGAGCTTGGCCAGGCGACGGTCCGAGAACCCCTTCTTCTTCAGCAAGCGCAATTCATCGGTGGACAGCGAAGCCACCGTGCGGCCGGCCAGCGACAGCTCGATTTTCACCAGCTGTTCGATCTGCGCCAGAAACCAGGGGTCGATGGCCGTCTCTTCAAACACTTCCTGCATGCTCATGCCGATGCGGAAGGCGTCGCCGACGAACAGGATGCGCTCGGGGCCGGGCTCGCCAATTTCTTGCACGATCTCTTCGCGGTCGGTCGAACGCTCGCTGAGGCCGTCGATGCCGGTCTCCAGGCCGCGCAAGGCCTTCTGGAACGATTCCTGGAAGGTGCGACCCATGGCCATCACCTCGCCCACCGACTTCATCTGAGTCGTCAGCCGCGAGTCGGCCATCGGGAACTTCTCGAAAGCGAAGCGCGGTATCTTGGTGACGACGTAGTCAATCGAAGGCTCGAACGACGCGGGTGTGATGCCGCCGGTGATGTCATTGCGCAACTCGTCGAGCGTATAGCCAACCGCCAGCTTGGCAGCGATCTTGGCAATCGGGAAGCCGGTCGCCTTGGAGGCCAAAGCGGAAGAGCGCGACACGCGCGGATTCATCTCGATGACGGTCATCCGGCCGTCCTTCGGGTTGATTGAAAACTGCACGTTGGAGCCGCCGGTGTCCACGCCGATTTCGCGCAGGATGGCGATGGAGGCGTTGCGCAGCAGCTGGTATTCCTTGTCGGTCAGGGTCTGCGCCGGGGCGACGGTGATCGAGTCGCCGGTGTGCACGCCCATCGGGTCGAGGTTCTCGATCGAGCAGACGATGATGCAGTTGTCTGCACTGTCGCGCACGACCTCCATCTCGTACTCCTTCCAGCCGATCAGCGACTCCTCGATCAGCAGCTCGTTGGTCGGCGAAAGATCCAGCCCGCGCTTGCAGATTTCCTCAAACTCTTCCGGGTTGTAGGCAATGCCGCCACCGCTGCCGCCGAGCGTGAAGCTGGGGCGGACCACCATCGGGAAGCCGCTGCCGTTGATTTCGGCGGTGATGCGTTTTTGCACCGCCAGCGCTTCTTCTAGCGAATGCGCAATGCCCGAGCGGGCGGAGTCAAGCCCGATCTTGGTCATCGCGTCCTTGAACTTCAGCCGGTCTTCGGCCTTCTCGATCGCGCGCTCGTTGGCGCCGATCATCTCGACACCGTATTTCGCCAGCACGCCGTGCTTGTGCAGGTCGAGTGCGCAGTTCAGCGCAGTCTGGCCGCCCATGGTCGGCAGGACGGCATCGGGCCGCTCCTTAGCGATGATCTTCTCCACGACCTGCCAGGTG
>JACMOT010000390.1 GCA_014377915.1 Tardiphaga sp. | reverse complement strand
GCGCCTCGGTGGCGCTGACCAACGTCAATGTCGAGGTCGACCGCAATCTCGCCGAAGGCGTGATGACCTACAGCAATAATGGCCGCCAGACCCTGCACGCGACGCTGGCCGCCGGCGCGCTCGACTTCACGCCCTATATCTCGACGGTCCGTCTGCTGGCCTCCGGCGCGCGCGACTGGAACCGGCAATTGTTCGACCTCAACACGCTCTCCACCACCGACCTCGACATGCGGCTTTCGGCCGCCAAGGTCACCGTGGGCTCCTCGGTGCTGGGACGCACCGCGCTGGGCGCCAATCTGCGCAACGGCACGCTGGCGCTGTCGATCGGCGAAGCGCAGATGTATGGCGGCATCGTCCGCGGCTCGTTCGGCATCGCGCATTCCGATGCCGTGGCCGATGTGAAGGCGCAGTTTCAGTTCACCGACGTCGACCTGCAGGCCACGGCCTCCGACCTGTTCGGCATCGACAAGCTCACCGGTCGCGGCAATCTGGGCATGGCGCTGGAAGCTTCCGGCTCGTCGCCGTTCGGCCTCGCGCAATCGCTCGACGGCACCGCCACCCTGACCGGCCATGACGGCGCCATCAGCGGATTCAATGTCGAACAGCTCCTGAAGCGGCTGGAACGCCGGCCGCTGTCCGGCGCCGGCAATTTCCGCTCCGGCTCGACGCCGTTCTCGACGCTCAACATGAGCGTGAAATTCAATGACGGTATTGCCACCGCCGACGACATCCGGATCGAAGGCCCGGCCGCCACCCTGACCCTGACCGGCACCGCCTCGGTGCCGGCGCGCGAATATGATTTCAAGGGCGTCGCCAGCCTGAACTCGGTGGCAAACGCGCCCCCCGGCTTCGACCTGCCGTTCGTGATCCAGGGTCCGTGGGACGATCCGCTGATCTTCCCCGATCCGGAAAGCCTGATCCGCCGCTCGCCCGGCGCCGCGCCGCTGCTCGACGCGGTCAAGGACCGCAAGACCCGCGACGCGGTGCGCTCGGTACTCGACCGGTTTACCGGCGGCACGAAGCCCGCGGCGGAAGCCGATAAACCAGCCGTCGCGCCGGCGGCAACGGCGCCCGCGGATGCCGCGAAGGCGAACTGAGCCGGCGGTCGTTGCAAGAGCGACAGCCACGCCGCATGGCGGGGCAAGACGAAGGGACACCCGGATGGTTGTAACGCAGGCCCGCATGTCGGCCGAGATCGATGGCGACTTTGTCGTGTTTCTGATCGGAGTGCAGGTCAACCGTCTGTGGAAGATATGGAAGTGGGCCCCGGTGTTCGCCGCCATGCCGCGCATGCTGGACGAACTGGGAAAGCATCCGGAGCTTGGCCTGCTTCATGCTCGCGGGCATTTCGGACTGAACTCGGCCCTGATGGTGCAGTACTGGCGCAGCTTTGAACAGTTGCAGGCCTATGCCACGTCGCAATCCCAAGCGCATTTGCCGGCGTGGAAAAACTTCAACAAGGCTATCGGCAGTAACGGCGACGTCGGCATCTGGCACGAGACCTATCTGGTCCGCGCCGGCGAATATGAAACCGTCTACAACAACATGCCCGCCTATGGCCTCGGCATCGCCGGACGCCTGCGGCCGGCGTCCGGCCGGCGCCGGACGGCAAAAGGCCGCTTGAACCGCGGCGACGGCGGCGATCAGCCGGACCTATAGCGGCGCCGCGCTCTCGCCGCGTCCTCTCGACAGCTTTGACGCCAGCGAGGCGCCGACGATCAGCACCGTGATGAAGCCGATGATCAGCGTGCAGATCGCGTTGATCTCCGGCTTCACGCCCAGCCGCACCTCGGAATAGATCCGGATCGGCAGCGTCGCCGCGCCCGGGCCGGTGGTGAAGCTGGCGATCACCAGATCGTCCAGCGACAGCGTGAAGGCCAGCATCCAGCCCGCGGCGATCGCCGGCCACAGCAGCGGCAGCGTGACCGCGACAAAGGCCCGCGCCGGCGCGCAGCCGAGATCCATCGCCGCCTCCTCGAGGCTGCGATCGAGCCCCGCCAGCCGCGACTGCACCACGACTGCGACAAAGCACATCGTCAGCGTGGTATGCGCCAGCGTCACGGTCCAGAAGCCGCGGCCGGCGTCGAGCGCCACGAACAGCAGCAGCAATGACAGGCCGGTGATCACTTCCGGCATCACCAGCGGCGCATACAGCATGCCGGACATCAGCGTGCGGCCGCGAAAGCGCTCGCCGCGGGCCAGTGCCATCGCGGCCAGCGTGCCGAGCCCCGTCGCCAGCGTGGCGGAGAGCAGCGCGACGCGCAGGCTCATCCACAGCGCCTCGAGCATGGCGCGGTCGTTGAACAGCTCGCCGTACCAGCGCGTCGACCAGCCGCCCCACACTGTCACCAGCCGTGAGGCGTTGAAGGAATAGACCACCAGGATGACGATCGGCAGGTACAGAAACGCCAGGCCGAAAGCCAACGCGGAGACATTGAAGCGCGACAGACCGCGATGGGCCATCACCGCGCCTCCAATTGCCGGCGCTGCAGCCGGTCATAGACCAGTAGCGGCAGCAGCAGCAGAACCAGCAGCACGATCGCAATCGCGGAGGCGACCGGCCAGTCCTTGTTGGTGAAGAATTCCAGCCACAGCGTCTGGCCGATCATCATCGAATCCGAGCCCGCCAGCAGGTCGGGAATCACGAACTCGCCGACGATCGGGATGAAGCACAGCAGCACGCCGGCGCCGATTCCGGGCAGCGACAGCGGAAACGTCACCAGCCAGAACGCCTGCAGCCGCGAACTGCCGAGATCGGAGGCGGCTTCCAGCAGCGCGCCATCCTGCTTCGCCAGCGTGGCGTAGAGCGGCAGGATCATGAAGGGCAGATAGGAATAGACGATGCCGAGATACATCGCGCGGTCGGTCGACAGCCACACCACCGGCGCGGAGACGATGTGCAGCGCGAGCAGGATCTGGTTGAGCAGACCGTCATGCTGCAGGATGTTGATCCAGGCATAGATCCGGATCAGGAACGAGGTCCAGAACGGCACGATCACCAGCATCATCGCGAGGCCCTGCGCGCGCGGCGGCAGCCGGGCCATCGCATAGGCCACGGGATAGCCGAGCGCGAGCAGCAGCGCGGTCGATATCAACGCCACAACGAGGCTGCGCAGATAAGAGTCGATGTAGAGATCGTCGGACACCAGCAGCCGGAAATTATCCAGCGACAGGGCGGCGAGCGCCGCTTTCCATCCAGCGATGCCATCGGTCCACGCGAACAGCGGCAGATAGGGCGGCTGCGCCAGCGCGGTCTGCGACAGGCTGATCTTCAGCACGAAGCCGAACGGCACCAGGAACAGCAACGCCATCCACAGCAAGGGCGCGATCGCAGCGCGCCGGGCCAGCGCCGTGAACAGGCGGCGCGCGATCATCGCGGCAGCACCACGCAATCATCCGGCGAAAACCATGCCACCACACGCTGGCCGACACTGTAGGCATCGACATCGAGCCGGGCCGTGTTGGCCAGTGCCGCGCGCAACGTCGCGCCGCGGTCGAGCTTGACCTGGTAGATCGACAGCCCGCCGAGGTAACCAACCTCGCTGACCACGCCCTCGAGGCTGTTCATGCCGCCGCCATGAAGCCGGTCGGAGGCCGGGGCCTGGCGCGACAGCCGGATCTTTTCCGGCCGGATCGCGACGCAGATCAGCTTGCTGCCGATTGGCTGCCGCGGCTCCGCCGCGCTGAGCGTGCCGGCATCGGCGGTGGCGATGGTCAGCCGGTGATCGTCGTGGAATGTCACCTCGCCCTCGATGATGTTGATGTCGCCGACGAATTCGGCGATCCAGCGCGACGTCGGGGCTTCATACAATTGCCGCGGCCTGGCGACCTGGCGCAGCCGGCCGGCATCCATCACGGCGATGCGGTCGGCCATGGTCATGGCCTCGTCCTGGTCGTGGGTGACGATGACGAAGGTGGTGCCGAGCCGGCGCTGCAACGCCATCAATTCGATCTGGGTTTCCTCGCGCAGCTTCTTGTCGAGCGCCGCCAGCGGCTCATCGAGCAGCAACAGCCGCGGCCGCCGCGCCAGCGCGCGGGCCAGCGCGACGCGCTGCTTCTGGCCGCCGGACAGTTGATCCGGTCGCCGCTTCTCCAGCCCGGCGAGCTTGACCAGCGCCACCATCTCGGCGACGCGGCTCTCGATCTCGGGCTTCGGCAGCGCCGCCCGCTTCAGTCCGAAGGCGATATTGTCCTTCACCGTGAGATGCGGAAACAGCGCGTAGTTCTGGAACATCATGTTGACCGGGCGCTGATGCGGCTGCAGCGACGCGATGTCCTCGCCGTCGAGCAGGATCCGCCCGCTGTCGGGCGTCTCGAAACCCGCCAGCATCCGCAGCAACGTGGTCTTGCCGCAGCCCGATGGGCCGAGCAGTGCGAAGAACTCGCCAGCCTGGATGTCGAGCGAGAGGTTGTCGACAGCGCTGACATGGCCGAACTTCTTCGTCACCGCCTCGATGCGCAGCAGCGGCACGGGATAGGCCGCGACCACCGGCGGGGGAGTCGCCGCAGGCTGATCCGGCAGGATGTCAGCAGAACTCGTCATGGTCGCACGCTAGCGATGGATGGCGGCTGGCTCAACCGCCGCCTCGCTGTCATCCCGCCTTGCGTACCGCCGCGGCCGGGCGGCCGACGAGGCTGGCATATTGCGCGATCGGCGCGGGACGACCGATGAAGAAGCCCTGCACGCCGTCGCAGCCTTCATGGGCCAGAAAGCGCAGCTGCTCATGGGTCTCGACGCCCTCGGCAACGATCGAGACATCAAGCCCGTGGCCAAGCCCGATCACCGCCCGGACGATCGCCGCCGATTGCGGATTGAGCCCGAGATTGACGACAAAGGCGCGGTCGATCTTGATCTTGTCGAACGGGAACGCCTGCAGGTAGGTCAGCGACGAGTAGCCGCTGCCGAAATCATCCATCGAGATCCGCACCCCCAGCGCCTTCAGCCGCCGCAGCAGCGCCACGCCGCGCTCGAAATCCTCGATCAGGACGCCTTCGGTGATTTCCAGCTCCAGCCGCCCCGGCTGCAGCCCGGTCTCGAGCAGGATCGAATGCACCAGATTGACGAGATCGCCGTGCATGAATTGCGCCGGCGACAGATTGACCGCGATCTGCAGCGGCATCGGCCAGGACGCCGCCTCGAGGCAGGCCTGCCGCAAAATCCATTCGCCCATCTCGACGATCAGGCCGCTCTCTTCCGCCAGCGGAATGAAATCTCCGGGCGGCACCGGTCCGCGCGTCGGGTGAGACCACCGCGCCAGCGCCTCGAAACCGGTGATGTCCGCATCCACCACGTCCTCGACGGTGCGCGCCTGCGGTTGGTAATGCAGCGAAAGCTCGCCATGGCGGATCGCCACGGAAAGGTCCTGGTGCAGCGCGCGACGATCGCGCAGCTGCTGATCCATCTCGGGCTCGAACAGGCTGATCGAACCGCGCGACATCGCCTTGGCGCGAAACAGCGCGGCGCCGGCATTGGCGAGCAGCGCCGCGGGGCTGCTGCCGTCGCGCGGAAACAGCGCGATGCCGGTGGTGACGCCGGTCCGCACCGTCTTGCCGTCGATCAGGAACTCCTCGGCCAGCGTCGCCGCGATCCGTTCGGCAACGGCCAGGCCCGCCGTCGGCTGCCGGCCATCGATGATGACGCCGTATTCGTCGCCGCCGGGCCGCGCGACGACGCCGCCGCCCGCCACGATCTCGATCCGGCGTGACACCTGGACCAGGAGCTGATCGGCGATGGCGTGGCCGAACACGTCGTTGATTTCCTTGAGCCCGTCGAGGTCGATCGACAGCACGGCGAATTCCTCGGAGACGTCGGCGCAGGCATCGATCATCTGCGACAGCGCCTTCAGGAACGCCGCGCGGTTGGGCAGATCGGTCAGCCCGTCATGATAGGCCATATGCGCCATCTGCGACTCGGTCTGGCGCCGGTCGGTGACGTCCTCATGGGTCTTGATCAGATATTGCGGCTGGCCCTTCTCGTCGGGGACCGCGACCCGTCGCGTCAGGAACAGCCGCAATCCGTCGCGGGTGCTGATCGGGTGCTCCTCGGCCATGAGACCGCGGCTCCGGATCGCGGCCTGGTCGCGATTGTTGATCAGCCTGGCCTCTTCCGGCTTCAGCACCTCGGAAACGGTCCTGCCGATGGCATCCTCGCGCCGGCAGTTCAGGATCACTTCAGCGCCGCGGTTGGCGAAGACATATTTTCCGTCGCTGACCCGCTGTACCATCAGCGAAACCGGGATGTTATCGACCACCGTTTCGAGGAATTTCTTGGTGCTTTCCAGTTCGCCGGCGAGCTGCCGCTGCTCGGTACAGTCCTCGTGAATGCCGATCGACCCGCCATTCGGCAGCCGGTTGAGCTTGACCTGGACCTGCCGCCCGTCCGGCAGATCGGCGATGAAACTGTCGGCGTCGTTGCTGTAGCGGTAGTGCCGGTCGCTGACCTCGTCCAGCATGCCGTGCTGGCGGCGCAGTTCGCGCAATCCCGACCCGGTGATGTTCTCCGGGATTTCCGCGCGGGTCAGACCATAGATTTCAAGATAGCGATCGTTGCAGAACACCAGCCGTTTTCGCGCATCGAGCATCACGATGCCCTGGCCGAGATGGTTCAGCGCCGAGCCGACAAAGGCGTTGCGGCGGCGCTGCTGGTTCTTGACCGAGCGCAGCACCGATCCCACCCAGAGCACGATGGAGCCGAGGAAGGCGATCACGACCAGCGCGGTGATCAGGTTTTCCCAGATCACCTCAGTATCCGCGTGGACGCCGAATTGAGGCAATGAAAAACCGCCGTCCGCCCAGGCCGGATCCGTCATGATCGTCAGGCCGATCACACAGGCAGACGCCAAGGCGAAAATGACCGCCTTGCTGTCTATTTGCTCTTGCTTGCCACCCATCATACACCCGCGTATTCGCAAGTGAGTGTCTCGCCGCAGGCATTTGGTTCTGGTAAACGGATACGGCTGCAACTGCAAAATGTGACTAAATTTGCTTCAAATCTTTTGAATGCTTAATACCCTCTTAATATCACACGGCCGATCTCGGGCGTTGTGCGGCCACATACTCGCAGCCCTGGCGAGCAGACGGACGGCGCATGGACAAGGTTGAATGTATCGTGGTCGGCGCGGGCGTCGTCGGGCTCGCCATTGCCCGGCAACTGGCGCAGTCCGGACGCGAAGTGATCGTGCTGGAGGCGGCGGACGCGATCGGGACCGTGACCTCGTCGCGCAACAGCGAAGTGATCCATGCCGGCATCTATTATCCCGCTGGCAGTCTGATGGCTGGGTTCTGTGTCGCCGGCAGACGGGCGCTCTACGCCTATTGCGCCGCGCGCGGCATTGCGCACCGCAATTCCGGCAAGCTGATCGTCGCCACCCGTCCGGACGAGATCGCCAAACTGCAATCGATCAAGGCCCATGCGGAAGCCAATGGTGTCGATGACCTGCGGGTTCTGAGCGCCGCCGAGGCACGCGCGCTGGAGCCGCAACTGCGCTGCGAAGCCGCCTTGCTGTCGCCTTCCACCGGAATCATCGACAGCCATTCCTACATGCTGTCGCTGCGCGGCGAAGCTGAGGCAGCTGGCGCTGCTTTCGCCTTCATGGCGCCGCTGGAGCGCGGTCGCGCGACCGCCGGCGGCTTCGAGGTCGAGGTTGGCGGCGAAGCGCCGATGCTGCTGGCCTGCGACCTGCTGATCAATTCGGCCGGGCTGTCGGCCACCGCGATCGCGCGCGGCCTCGACGGCATGCCGCTCGACCTGATTCCGCCGGCCTATCTGGCGAAGGGGTGCTATTTCAGTTGCAGCACCAAGGCGCCGTTCTCCCGGCTGATCTACCCGGTGCCGGAGCCGGGCGGACTGGGCGTCCATCTGACGCTGGATCTGGCCGGACAGGCGCGCTTCGGCCCCGACGTCGAATGGGTCGATCACATCGATTACGCCGTCGATCCCGCGCGCAGCGAGAAATTCTATCCGGCGATCCGCCGCTATTGGCCCGAGCTACCGGACGGCGCGTTGATGCCGAGCTATTCCGGGATGCGGCCGAAAATAGTCCCGCCGGCGGTCGCGGTGCAGGATTTCATGATCCAGGGTCCGCAAAGCCACGGCGTCAAGGGCCTGATCAATCTGTTCGGGATCGAGTCGCCCGGCCTGACATCCTCATTGGCGATCGCGAACCATGTTGCGACAATGGCCGCGGCCTGACGCCACCAGCATCCCGGCAGCGGCGGATTCGCCGACCCTTGCGTTTGCTCGTACGCCGCGCGAAGCAACCCGGCCCGTCCACCGGAAACCGGATCACTTCGTCGCAGATACGCTGGGAAGACTCGCAGCCATCCCTTGCCAGGACTCAACGAGCTATCGCGTTGAGGCTGACCGGTAATGACATCACGCGTATTTTCAGGTGGGGAAGGTTCGGCTGCTAATGCAGCGTTTCGCTGGCAACCAGCTTTAGCCTGGCAATTTCGTCGCGCACCATGAGCTTCCGGCGCTTGAGTTCGACAATACGGAGATCGTCGGTAGATAGATGTACGAGAGCTTCGTGCAGTTCGGTTTCCAAGACCTTGTGTTTGCGTTCAAGTTCGACGAGATGCGACTGAAGTGCCATTCGAAATCTCCTGGGTAGGATTAAACCTCGGATTCGGTGGACAATGAAGTCTACATGACAGTGGACATCTGTCGATGGGTCTTGAAAATTGAATTTTTAATTTCGATCCGCATATGAAACGAATCGTGACTGGAATACCCGGCATATCGCCGGAACCGAATGCTTGCACGGTGCGCGCGCACCGGCGATAGTCCCGAAACAATTTTCTCGCCAACAACCCGCGAATCCAGTCAGCTAGCGCCATGAACGACGACGAAGATCGCGCACTCCCGGCCGAGCTGGCGAAGCTGCAGCAAGAACACCGCGACCTCGATGTCGCAATCGACGCCCTGCATCAATCGCCGGCGCCGGATCTGTTGCGGCTGCAGCGGCTGAAGAAGCGCAAGCTGCAACTGCGCGATCGGATTTCCTTCATCGAAGACCAGATCACACCCGACATCATCGCCTGAGCGCGTCACTATGGCGCGGAGCTCACCGGCGTCCTTGTGGCACGGCGTCCGATCGTCGCGGCCAGCCAGACCCGGCTCTGGATGCCGGAATTGCCCTGCGCACGCTGTTGGAGCGCGAGGCCATATTGCGCGGCCGGACAGCGCGGTGCTACTCGGTCGCGGTCTTCGCGATCATGCGGCCATCAACGACATTGTGGGAGACGGCTCTCAGGCGCGCGCCGGCTTCAATCACCTTGTCGATCGCTGCGAAAGCCGCCCCGATGGCGGATTCTCGGCGATGGCTGGCACCAGTCCTGGATTCGCTACCTTCCATCTGCACCGTCCAGGTCCAACCGGCGGAATTCGTTTGAACCACCGAATAGGCATGCTCGCGATAGATCATGGCGTCGCTCCGGATGGTTGCAGGTCGGGAGCGCCCTGCCTGATGGCCTCGAACTGCACAATGCGCCGATCCCGCTCCCAAAGTTCGATGGCGTGCATACCAATCATTGCGCGCGCGGCGATGATAGCCGCCGGATCATCGTCCTGGATGATGTCCTTGGCTTTGATGAAACGACCATCGCGGCCTATGAAATAAGCCTTGTAGTGCGCCATGTGATCCGCATGTGTGAAGGCGAGAGCGCTACCGAACTCTCTGTCGCCGGTCGAAGCCAAGGGGCAGCCGGGGATATCTTATTGTGCGCCATCCGACATTTACTGTCTACCCGGTAAGCGCCTCAGCGTCGTTTTGGCTGGGCGAATTATTGCATCGGGGTTTGTTCGCTTGACAAAGAACATAATAAGAACATTGTTCAGCAAAACTTACCCGAGAGGCCTGTCATGCCCGATGTCACCTACTACGTCGCCCTGCCCTTCCTGCAGGATGATGCCGGCTCGCCGGTCGCGGGCGCCGCGGAAGAATGCCAGAGCCCGTCCGGAGCGATCCGCCGGGCGGAAGCGCTGTCGCGTGTGCCCGGCAGCATCGGCGCGCTGGCCTTCAGCCGTACCGGCGACCCGATGATGGGCGAATTTGGCGATGCCGAGGTGATCCGGAAATTCGGCGAGGTGCCGAGCGATCTCAGCGGGCTGTAGCCGCCTTCCCGGGGCGGTACGGCGGCCGCGTCAGACCGGCAGCAATCGGGCCCGTCGTTCCTGCTTGCGCGTATACATCGCGCGGTCGGCTTCTTCCAATGCCACGCTCCCCTGCATCCCCGGCCCCAGCGAGGTAACCCCAGCCGAGGCACCGGCAGAGATGCTGATATCGCGAAACACGAAGGTCAGCTGATCGATGGCGGCCTCCAGCAGCCGCGCCTTGGCCCGGGCATCGGCATCGTTCAGATTCCACAGCAACAACACGAATTCGTCGCCGCCGAGCCTGCCGATTACGTCGGACGCCCGGACGTGCCGTTTGAGCACCCCGACCACCGCCTTCAATACGGCATCGCCGGCAGCATGGCCAAAGGCATCGTTGATCGGCTTCAGTCGGTCGACATCGAGCACGATCAGCGCCCCGGTCGCGCCGTAGCGGCCAATGAAAGCAACGGCGCGAGCGAGCTCGCGGGCGAAGCCGCGGCGGTTGAGGACATCGAGCAGGAAGTCGGTTTCGGCAACCGCCCGCAGCTCGGCGATCTCCGCGCGCGCCTGTGTCAGTTGCGCGCGCAGCGCGCGAACCACCGGGGGCGCCGCGCGTCCCCGTATTTTCGTCTGCAGCCACAGCGGCTTGCGGTTGGTCACGGCGAGCCTGGTTTGCCGCAAAACCCGCGTGGGGGGTTTCTTTTTCATGAGGTTTGCTACAAGACTTGGGGGTCTTCACCAAGACCATATCATCTCTTCGCCGCGCCTTGCCTGGCAAGGTGCAAAACCTGTATTTCCAGCTATCCTTCTGGATTCGCGAAAGAATTAAAACGGAATGCCCGCGCCCGTCGCCATTATCATGGGAAGCCAGTCGGACTGGGAAACCATGCGCCACGCCGCCGACACGCTGACCGCGCTCGGCATCGCCTTCGAGCCGCGGATCGTCTCCGCGCACCGCACCCCGGACCGGCTGTACGCGTTTGCCAAGGGCGCCAAGGCCGCGGGCTTTCAGATCATCATCGCCGGCGCCGGTGGCGCGGCCCATCTGCCCGGCATGGCCGCGGCGCTGACCGAGCTGCCGGTGTTCGGCGTGCCGGTTGAATCAAGGGCGCTGTCCGGCGTCGACTCGCTGTATTCGATCGTGCAGATGCCGGCCGGCATCCCGGTCGGCACGCTGGCGATCGGCAAGGCCGGAGCAATCAACGCGGCCCTGCTCGCGGCCAGCGTGCTGGCGCTGCACGACGAAGTGCTGGCGACGCGGCTTGCCGCCTACCGGCAGGCACAGACCGACGCGGTTGCCGAACGGCCGGAGATCTCGGCGTGACCACCTCCTCGCACAAGACGCTGAAGCCCGGCGATACCATTGGCATTCTCGGCGGCGGCCAGCTCGGCCGCATGCTGGCAATGGCGGCTGCGCGGCTCGGCCTGCGCTGTCAGGTGTTCTCACCGGATCCGGACTCGCCGGCGTTCGACGTTGTGCAGCATGCCACTTGCGCGGAATATGCCGACGTCGAGGCGCTGGAGCTGTTCGCCAATGATTGCGACGTCATCACCTATGAATTCGAGAACGTCCCCGCCGCCACCGCGATGATCCTTGATGCCCGGCGCCCGGTGCTGCCGGCCCAGGCCATCCTGCGGACCACGCAGGACCGGCTGATCGAAAAGGATTTCATCACCGGGCTGGGCATTGGTACCGCGGCCTATGCCGACGTGTCGTCAGCCGCGGGCCTGCGCACGGCGATCGACAGAATCGGTCTGCCCGCGGTGATCAAGACCCGCCGCTTCGGCTATGACGGCAAGGGCCAAGCCATTATCCGCGACGGCTGTGACCTCGACCAGGTCTGGGAAGACCTCGCCACCAAAGCGGCGATCCTCGAGGCCTTCGTGCCGTTCGAACGCGAGATCTCGGTGGTTGCCGCGCGCGGCGCCGATGGCCATGTCGAATGTTTCGACGTGACCGAGAACGAGCATCGCGACCACATCTTGAAGTTCTCCTACGCACCCGCGAACATCTCCGACGAGCTCGCGGCGCAGGCGCGCGGCATCGCCGGAACGATCGCCAGCGCGCTCGGCTATGTCGGCGTGCTCGCGGTCGAACTGTTTGTCGTACCCGGCCCGAATGGCGCGACGCTGGTGGTCAACGAGATCGCACCACGGGTGCACAATTCCGGTCACTGGACGCTGGACGGCGCCTCGGTGTCGCAGTTCGAGCAGCACATCCGCGCCATCGCCGGCTGGCCGCTGGCCAGAGCCGTGCGCCACGGCCAGGTCACCATGACCAATCTGATCGGTGACGACATCCTGGACTACGCGAAATGGATGACCGTCCCCGGCGCCACGGTGCATCTTTACGGCAAGGGCAAACCGAAACCCGGCCGCAAGATGGGACATGTCACCGAGGTAGCGCCGCCGGGCCGCAAGCCGCGGGGCTGATTCCATCGCCGTGCCCGGACCGATGCTGGTGGAGGCCGGAAACCGCCAATACCGGCAGGCAATCCGGGCCTGTCCTCACAAAACCCCAGCAAATCCGTCGATTTTGCGCATTATGACGGGAAAACCTCGCCCGGCCGAGGTGGACATTCTGGAATCCATCTGGTACATCCGCTACCTTGAGGTTGAGGACGTGGCCTTTGCCGGTCCTTCGCTTTACCCGAATTCCAATCCGATCAATTGAAGAGGATGCCGCGTGCAGGTTCTCGTTCGCGATAATAACGTCGATCAGGCTCTCAAGGCTCTGAAGAAGAAGATGCAGCGTGAGGGTATCTTTCGCGAGATGAAGCTTCGCGGCCATTACGAAAAGCCCTCTGAAAAGAAGGCTCGTGAGAAAGCTGAAGCCGTGCGTCGCGCACGCAAGTTGGCCCGCAAGAAGCTGCAGCGCGAAGGCCTGCTGCCGATGAAGCCGAAGCCGGTATTCGGCGCCGGCCCCGGTGGCGATCGCGGCGGCCGCCCGGGCGCTGGTGGCGCCGGTGCGGGCGCTCCGCGCACCCCGCGCTAAGCACTTCACCGAAAAGCGATTTGATAACGCGGGCCCCTGTGCCCGCGTTATTTTTTTGACCGGATGCATTTTACCGTTCGCCGCGTTACCGTCGAGCGACCCCGTCGCCGCGTGAGAATCTGGTACCCATGGCACTCCCGAACCGCGAACCGTTGCGACGCATCAGGATCTCCGGATGCGGGCTCGTCGCGGTACTCGGTACAGCGCTCTGCGGCGCCGGCTGTTCGTTCGATCTGTCATCGATGACGCCAGGCTCGACCAAGGAAGCCGCGCCGCAGACGACGGCGCTACCGGACGTGGCCGCTGAATCGGGCGGCACCGCCACGAAGGAAGCGCAGCTCCATGCCGGGCGCGGGCAGATCCTGGCGCAATCCGGCAAGACCGCGGAGGCGCTGGCCGAGTTCAACACCGCGCTCGCGCTCGATCCGTATCATGTCGCGGCATTTTACCAGCGCGGCCTGCTGTATCAATCCGACCGACAATACCAGCTGGCGATCGCCGATTTCAGCGCGGCCAACGGACTGACGCCGCAGCAGGCCGATCCGCTGCTCGGCCGCGCGCTGTGCTATCTTGCCGTCGGAAAGAACCGGGAAGCCGCCAACGACCTCGACGAGGCGAGCCAGGCCTCACCGCAAAACGCACGGATCTGGATCGCGCGTGGCACTGCCTATGAAAAGCTCGGCGACAAGGCGAAGGCGGCGGATTCCTACAGTCGCGCTCTGCTGCTGCGACCGAAAGACGACGAGGCACGCGGCGGCCTTGCCCGCGTCGACAGCCAGGGTCTGACTGGCCAGGTCCCGATCCGCCCGGACTGAAATATTGATCCCGGCGCCGCGGTGCCCCCGCGCCTGCCGCACGACGCCCAGACCTGATCCGATCTGGTCAGGTGTGAACTGTTTCGTCGCGCTACCGCTCGAACGGGTGCGGGATCACTGAATGGAAAACCGATCTCGCCGCCGACAGCACGTCCTCGGCCACATTCGTGCGCTCGCGCCGGTTCGGCGGCATCATATCGGCCTGAAGGTCCAGCGGCGGTGGCACCGGGATTTCGCCGGGCGGGCGCGGGCGCTGCGAATCACCGCCGCGTTCAGCTGGCTCCGACGGTGAGCGCGAGGCAGCCGAACCATAGGTCTCGGTGCTCGGCGTCGAGACCATGATGGGGGGCGGCAGTTGCTGCAGCGAGGCGGTGGGGGGCGCCGAGGCGGCACGCGACATGTCCTGCGCCCGTGGCGCCTCGGGTGCGCGGACTGCCTCCTGCGGTGCCGGCTGAGCTTCCTTCACGCTGCGTAACCGCTCGATCGCGGCGCGGGCAAGATCATTGGCATCCCGGCGCTCCTCAGCAGCCGCCGGCAGTTCGGCGGCGGGCGCCACATTGGCGATCACCGGAGCAGAAGCCGGCGCGGCCTTGGCGGCTTTGTCGCGACTCGCCGGCTGATGACGGCGCGTATCGGCGGGAACGCTGGCCGTTTCCGGCTTCTCGAGGCTGGCCTTCTCGTCCGCCGGCTTGTCAGCCTTCGCCCTGGCCGCGGCATCCGGGACATTGGCGAGTTCGGAGGAATTTTCGATCGGCTTCGCAGTCGCCTTGGCGGCGGCCTTCGAATCGGGCTTCGCATCGGCCTTGGGATCGGGAACCGAGGCCATCGCAGCGGCGGGCTTGTCGGCGTCGTTCTTCGGCACGATGTAATGATTCACGATGTAAGCCCCGACGATCGTTGCCATAATCGAGGGCAAAATATCGATGGTGAACTTCGAGATATACTTCTTGAACATGAATCGTCCTCTCCCCGCGTCAGTGTTGCGGGGCCTTTGAGGCTGATTAAGGGATCAAACACGACGGATCGATGGCAAGCGCCGACCCATCGCGATGAAATGTTTCACGGCAGCGGGCGGCAGCCAGGGACCATCGCGCGATGCGCCCGGTACGGCGGCCACGGCGAGCGGGACAAGGCCTCAGGCCTTCTTCACTTCGACCTCGAGGAACACGATTTCCTGGTCGGTCTCGTTGAGCACGTCATGCTCGACGCCGGCTTTGCGGAAATAGGATTTTCCGGTGGTGATCGATGCCTGAGAGCGGGTGCCGTCGGGCGCCACGATCGTCATCACGCCGGTGGTGATCGGCACGATCACATAGTCCATGCCGTGGGTATGGTGTCCGGTCGCCGCGCCCGGCGCGAGGCGCCATTCGGTGACGCGAACTTCGGCGGTGTCCTGCTGGACATCGGATTGGGCGGCGAGCATCGCGGGATTTCCTTTGGTGGTTACGGCACAAATACCGTGAGCAGGAATACTGCAAACACCAGCAAGTGCACCATCCCGAACAGGATATTCGTCACGCCGGTGCCAAAGGTCAGCATGCTGATGGCAAAGGTCATCACCAGCAGCACCATTTCGCCGGGCGCGAGGCCAAGCACCAAGGGCTTGCCCAGCAGATAGGCCGCCAGTGCCACCGCCGGCACGGTGAGGCTGATGGTCGCCAGCGCCGAGCCGAGCGACAGATTGATACTCTTCTGCAGCTGATTGTGGCGCGCCGCGGAGATGGCTGCGACACTTTCCGGAAGCAGCACCAGCAGCGCCACCACGATACCCGAGAAGGCCGGCGGCGCGCCGATCGCAGCCGCGCCGGCATCCACGACCACCGAGAAGGATTTCGCCAGCAGCACCACGGCCACCAGCGAGACGGCGAGCAGCACCGCGCTGATCCGGATGGTCCGGCTGGAAGCATGGCTTACATCGCCATCATCATCGCTGTTGATGAAGTAATCCCGGTGCAGCACGGTCTGCGTGTAGAGGAACAGGCCGTACAGGATCAACGTGACAACGCTGACAAAGGCGAGTTGCAGGCCCGAATACAGCGGCCCCTGCGCGCTCAGCGTATAGTTTGGCAGGATCAGCGTGATCGTCGACAGCACGATCAGCACGCTGAGATAGACCTTCGATCCCGACACCTGGAACACCTGCTCGGTGTAGCGCAGCCCGCCGGCCAGGATACAGAGCCCGACCAGGCCGTTGCAGACGATCATCACCACCGCGAACACCGTGTCGCGCGCCAGCGTCGGCACCGCCTTGTCGCCGAGCATGATGGTGGCGATCACGGCCACCTCGATGATGATCCCCGACAGCGTCAGCAGCAACGTGCCATAGGGCTCGCCCATCTTGTGCGCGATGACTTCGGCATGATGAACCGCCGCGAACACGGTGCCGAACAGGATGATGAGCAACACCGCCGCGAAGGCCATGCCGGCGAGCGACGGCGTGAACGACAGGCCGAAAGCAGCGCTGGCCGCGACGAAACCGACAGCCAGCGCGGGAAACACCCACGACGATCTGGGCAGGTGATTGGCTGACATCGGCACGGGTCCTGAGGCGGCTGGGCATATTCGAACGGCGAGCCGTGCAACGGCCAGCGTACCGCCGCCCGGCGGATGACGCCGCGGCGAGGTGCCGGCTCGCCAAACGGCCAACGTTGCGTATAGTCGGTTCTCACCCGAAGGTGACAGTGCAAGAAACCAAGCGAGGAAGCGAGATGTTTTCACACATCATGATCGGCACCAACGATCTCGAGGCGGCGAAGTCGTTTTACGATCACCTGCTCGGCACGCTCGGCGTGGCGCCGGGCGCGGTTGATCGCCACCGGATTTTCTGGCGCACCAAGACCGGTACTTTTTCAGTATCGCAACCGATCGATGGCAAGCCCGCCACGGCTGCCAATGGCGGCACCATCGGCTTCGCCGCGCAATCAACCGCGGAGGCCGACGCCTGGCACGCCGCCGGCATCGCCAATGGCGCCACGCCCTGCGAGGATCCGCCGGGCGTGCGTGAGATGGGCGGCGTGAAGCTCTATCTGGCCTATCTCCGGGATCCCGACGGCAACAAGCTGTGCGCCATGCACCGGATTCCGAAGCAAGCCTGAGATGTTACGCCGGTTCCGCGTTGACCCCCCGCCCTTAAGAAAAACGCCGGGGCCCCCGGGCCGGGGGGTGG
>JACMOT010000389.1 GCA_014377915.1 Tardiphaga sp. | reverse complement strand
GGCGGTGGCGCAGCCGCTTCGGCATCCGCCACAACCCACGCAACATCGACCACGCCAGCATCGCGGCGACGATGACGACGCCGAGCGCCAGCACGAACACCGGCAGCGAGGTCGCGACGCGCCAGCCGCCCGACGACAGCACGACGTCGCCGCTTTGGTCGGCGACCCACGCGGCGCCCGCGGCCGCCAACGCAATCAACACCAGGAATGAAATGATACGGCGCATCGGATTCCTATGGTGCCGGTTTGGAGAGCGCCGCGGTCGCGTCGGCTGCGAATTGGCGGGAGGCGGAAAGCGCGGCATCGCGCGCATCGACACGGTCGATCCAGGGCTGTATCGCGGCGCGATCGGCGGCCGGCAGGGTCAGCAATTCGCGCCTGGCCTCAATGATATGGTTGCGGCGCGCCGCCGCCGCGACGCGCGAGGCGACGGCGCCGCGATTATCGCTAGGGGCTGCGTCGGTGCGCTCGATCCGAACCAGTTTCGCCGCTCCCGCCTGCAGGCGATCGAGAATGCCGCTGCCGGACGTGGCCACTTCCGGCTCCGGCGCCAGTTTCGGCAGCAGGGCCAGCAGGTCGCGGCTCAGCGCCGCGGCGTTCGGCACGCCGGTGCTCGCGAAGACATCGAGCGGTTTGAGGATGTTCGCATCCGCCGCCAATGGCTTCGCCGCGGTCAGCGCGCCGGCATAGGGCTCGCTCTGCCGCACCGAATTATCCAGCAGCGTGGCGGCGACGACACGACGCAGCAGCCGGTCGTCGGCAGGTTTTGCATTCTGCTGCGCGGCCTCGGTCTTCAACGCACCGGTGGCGCGCTCGACCTGGCCGAGCCGTTCAGTGATCGGCGCAAGATCGACCGCGGCCACGGCCTCGCGCGGCGCGGATTTGAGATCGTTGACGGCAGCCTGAGCGCGCTCGGACTGCGATTTCACCGTCGCCAGATCACTGCGCAGCGACGCCACGGACTTTTCCAGCGCGTCCAGCCGGGTGGCGAGGGCCGGATCGGTGGCAGCCGTCGCAGGCGCCGGAGCGGAGGCCCGCGTTTCGACACGTGCAACCCGTGCCGCGAGGGCATCGACCGCCGCGCTATCGGTCTGCGAAACCGGTTCCGTCATCGATGTGCCCGGCCAGCCGGCCAGCCAGGCGCCGCCGACGACCAAAACCGCCGCGATCGCGCCGGTAGCGGCGGACAGCAGCCACGATCCGCTGCGCGCCGGATGCGGCGTCGATGCCGCGGCGGCGACTGGTTCGAAATCAGGGGTCGGCTCAACCGCCGGGGTTGGATCGACCTCAGGAGCCTCGGGAGCGACCACGACGGGCTCCTCGGGCGCGACCGGCGCATCGCCGGGTTCCGCGACCGTTTCACGACTGACTTCGGTGGCCGTCAGTTCGATGGTCGGCGGCGCACGCTTCGGCCGGGCAAGATCCGGGGCCCCGGTTTCGCTGTCATCGACCATCGCGGGAGCCCCTGTGGCGGGGCGCGAAACCGGCGGGATTCGCCGCCCCTTCTTAGCGCGATAACGGGGCATTGGCACGGCCCAGCAAGTTGAACAAAGCGGGTTCATCCGGGGTCCGCGCGACCATCACCTGGGTCGCACCGGCGTCGCGGGCGACGGAAGCGATTGAATCCGACAGGCAGCCATGCAGGGTCGCCAGCGCCGAGATCTCGACGGCCGCCGCCTGCGCCGCGGTGAAAAATGCCCGGGCGCTGCGCCGCGAATAATGCAGTACCGCCTCGATACCCCCCGTGGCCAGGGCCGCGACGACGTCAGGTGGAAGGCTGGTGACCGGCGCCATGCGGTAGGTGGTGTGGGTGACGACGCTGAAGCCGCGCCCGCCGAGTTCGCCGGCGAGGTCACGGGCCAGATCGGCGCCGGCGAGGTAGAGCAGCGTGCTGCTCTTTTTGAGCCGCTTCGCCTTGACGCTGGCAACCATCAGCTCGCGCAGCGCGTTGGCGTCGCCATCGGCGGAGATCACATCCGCGAAACCGAGCTCGCGCGCGGCATCCGCGGTCTTGTCGCCGACCGCGAACAGCGGCAGTTTGATCAGGGTGTCGCGGACCGGCTGGTCGGCGATGGCGCGCAGCGCGTTGGCCGACGTCACGATCGCCGCGCCATATTTCGCGTCGGCATCGTCCTGAAACGGCATCTGCTCGAAACGCAGCATCGGCGCGGCCAGCACCACCAGGCCACGCCCCCGCAGCGCCGCCGAGGTGGTGTCATTATCAGGTTGCGGTCGGGTGATGAGAATGGCCATGCAGTCCCCTGCTTACCGGCAGCAAGCTTAACAGATGATTGCACTTTGCGACCGCGCAATGCTACGCCGGGCGAGCCCGATGCGGGTTCCCGCAGAGATCCAAGGACTGCCATTGACCGCCGACCAACCGATGCTGGTGCTGGGAATCGAGACCACCTGCGATGAGACCGCGGCGGCCGTGATCGAACGCCTGCCCGACGGCAGCGGGAAAATTCTTTCCAACATCGTGCATTCGCAGATCGAGGACCACGCCCCCTATGGCGGCGTGGTGCCGGAGATCGCCGCGCGTGCCCATATCGACCTGCTCGACGGCATCATTCGTCGCGCGATGACGGAGGCCGGGATCGGTTTCGCGGATCTGTCCGGCGTCGCGGCGGCGGCCGGGTCCGGCCTGATCGGCGGCGTGATCGTCGGCCGGGCCACGGCGAAAGCGATCGCAATGGTGCACGCTACCCCGCTGGTCGCCGTCAACCACCTCGAAGCTCACGCGCTGACGCCGCGGCTGACGGCCCCTTTGCCTTTTCCGTATTGCCTGTTCCTGGCCTCCGGCGGCCACACCCAGATCGTCGCCGTGCTCGGCGTCGGCGACTATGTCCGGCTCGGTACCACCGTCGATGATGCGATGGGCGAGGCCTTCGACAAGGTCGCGAAAATGCTCGGTCTGCCCTATCCCGGCGGCCCGCAGGTCGAGCGCGCCGCCGCCCTTGGCGACCCGAAACGCTTCGCGTTTCCACGACCTATGCTGGGGCGGCCCGATGCGAATTTCTCGCTGTCCGGGCTGAAGACCGCCGTGCGCAACGAGGCCAGTCGCCTCGGCCCGCTGCGGCCGCGGGACATCAGCGACCTCTGCGCCGGTTTCCAGGCCGCGGTGCTGGAAGCCACCGCCGACCGGCTCCGCGTCGGCCTGCTTCTGTTCCGCGAGCGGTTTGGCGCGCCGAGCGCGCTGGTCGCCGCCGGTGGCGTCGCCTCCAACCAGGCGATCCGCGGCGCATTGCAGGCGGTGGCCGCGAAGGCCCAGACCACTTTGATGATTCCGCCGCCGGCGTTGTGCACCGACAATGGCGCGATGATTGCCTGGGCCGGCGCCGAACGGCTCGCGCTGGGCCTGACCGACACGATGGAAGCACCACCGCGCGCCCGCTGGCTGCTCGACGCCAATGCCACAGCTCCCGCCGGCTACGGCAAGACCCGCGCGGCGTATTAGGACGACGTCATGGCGAACTACAATTCAGTGGCGGTGATCGGCGCCGGAGCCTACGGCACGGCGCTGGCCGATGTCGCCGCGCGCGCCGGGCGCGACGTGGTGCTGTATGCGCGCTCCGCCGCCGCCGCCGAGGCGATGCAGACGCTGCGCGAAAGCCCGCGGCTGCCGGGCGTCGCGATCGATGCCTCGGTGTTCGTCACCGCCGATCTCGCGCTCGCCGCCCGCGCCGACGTAATTTTGCTCGCCGTGCCCTCGCAGCAATTGCGCGTAGCCCTCGCCGCGCTGGCGCCGCTGCTGCCGCCGGGCGTGCCGGTCGTCGCCTGCGCCAAGGGCATCGAGCACGGCACCCGCAAATTCATGACCGAGGTCATCGAGGACGTGGCGCCAAATGCAGTGGCAGCGATCCTGTCGGGACCCAATTTTGCCGACGATGTCGCCAAGGGCTTGCCAACCGCGGTAACGCTGGCTTGCGCCGACGAGAGCATCGCGATCGATCTCGTGCTGGCGCTGGGCTCGGCAACGTTCCGGCCCTATCACACCACCGACGTGCGCGGCGTCGAGATCGGCGGCGCGGCGAAGAATGTGCTGGCGATCGCGGCGGGTATCGTCGCCGGCAAACAGCTTGGTGCGTCCGCGCTGGCGGCGCTGACGACACGTGGCTTCAGCGAATTGCTGCGGCTCGGCCGCGCCTGCGGCGCGCGCAACGAAACGCTGTCCGGACTGTCGGGTCTCGGCGACCTGATCCTGAGCTGCTCCAGCGCGCAGTCGCGAAACTTCTCGCTCGGCGCGGCCCTCGGCCGCGGCGAGGCACCTGCGCGCAACAGACTTGCGGAGGGCGAATTCACCGCGCCGGTTCTGATGGAGCTGGCGGCTTCCAAAAATGTCGATATGCCAGTCGCCGGCGCCGTCGCCGCGATTCTCGGCGGCACCGCGACCATCGATCAGGCGATCGAAGGCCTGCTGACGCGGCCGTTCAAGGCAGAGGGATAAGTTCATGGCGCACTGGCTGGTGAAATCGGAGCCCTCGACCTGGTCATGGGATCAGCAGGTCGCCAAAGGCGCCACGGGCGAGGCCTGGACCGGCGTGCGCAACCACACCGCCAAGCAATACATGATGAAGATGAAGAACGGCGACCGCGCCTTCTTCTATCATTCCAACGAGGGCAAGGAGATCGTCGGCATCGCCGAGATCATCAAGGAGCACTATCCGGACCCGACTGACGAATCAGCCAAATTTGTCTGCGTCGATATCAAGGCCGACAAGCCGCTGACGATTCCCGTGACATTGGCGGCGATCAAGGCTGATCCGCGTTTTGCCGAAATGGCGCTGCTGAAATATTCGCGGCTGTCGGTGCAGCCGGTGACGGACGCCGAATGGAAGATGATCCGCAAGCTTGGCGGGTTGTAGGCGTGCGATGGCCCGCGCCCCTTTCGGAAAGTGGCGACACGGCCCCGTCGGCGGCGGTCGGCGATCCTGCCGTCTTCATCATTGCCAATACCCTGCTGTTGCCGGTGCCGCTGGTGCCGGAGATCCTGCTCTACGTTGCCAGCGAGGCGGTCCCGCTATGGACCAGGACCGAAAACGAGATCAACGAGATCGGCCTGCCGCCGCCGTTCTGGGCGTTTGCCTGGGCCGGCGGCCAGGCACTGGCACGCTACGTTCTCGATCACCCTCAACACGTCGCCGGAAAAACCGTGATTGATCTCGCCTCCGGTTCGGGTCTGGTGGCGATCGCCGCCGCCAAAGCCGATGCCAGCCGCGTCGTCGCCTATGATATCGATGCGTTTGCGCGCACGGCCATCGCGCTGAATGCGAGCAAAAACAAGGTGGCGATCGAGGCGTCCGGGGATGACCTGCTGGCAGGCGTCGCGGCGCCGGCAGCCGAAACGATTCTGGCCGGCGATATTTTTTACGAGCGCGATACCGCGGCGCGGGCATTCGGCTTTCTCAGCGCCAGGGCCGCGCAGGGGGCCACCGTGCTGATCGGCGACCCCGGCCGCGGTTTTTTGCCTATGGAGAAGTTGCGAAAGATTGCCGAGTACGAAGTGCCGGTGACGCGCGATCTCGAAGATGTCGACATCAAGCTCACCGCGGTGTGGACGCTGGCATAGTTACCCGTCATTGCGAGGAGCTCGTGCGACGAGGCAATCCAGTCTTCGCTTGCGGCCTTCTGGATTGCTTCGCGTCGCTTCGCTTCGCTCGCAATGACGACCGAGAGTTTGGAGCTTAGCCCGCTGCTGCCACCATTTGCGCCAATAATTTCTCGCGCTTCGACTGCGAGCGATAGCCGGTCATGGTGGCCGCGAAGCGTTTGAGAATGCCATCCTCGAAGGCGGTGACGATGGTATCGTGGACATAGCTCTTGCGACAGATCGCCGGCGTGTTCGACAGTTCGTCCGCCGCCGAGCGCACGGCGTCGAGCACCTGCTTCTCGCGGCCCCGCGCGCTGTCCGCCGGCGAAATCCGCGACAGCGATTCCAGCACCACGGCCGACGCCATCAGCGTGCGAAAATCCTTCAGCGAGATCTTTATCCCGGCGATCTCGCGCAAAAATGCGTTCACCGCCGCGGTGTTGACGTTGTGGCTACGTCCGGCCTCGTCTTTATACTGGAACAACCGCTTGCCCGGCACGGTCCGCAAAATACCGATGGCGCGCATCAGCCTGGCGGCGTTGCATTCCTTGCGCACGGCTTTTCCACCCTTGGCCTTGAAGCTCAGTACCAGCGTGTCACCTTCCAGCAGCACGTTGGACTTCAGCAGCGTGGTGGCGCCGCGGGTGCCGTTCAGCTTCATGTAAGATTCGTTACCGGGGCGGATCGCCGTCCGCGCGATCAGCTCGATGACCGCCGAGAGGGCAAATTCGCGGGTCGGCACCTCACCGGACAGATGCATCGAGACGTGGCGGCGGATTCTCGGCAGCGCGCCGACCAGCCTCGCCAGTCGTTGCGCCTTGCGCTGCTCCCGGACCTTTTCCCAATCCAAATGATAGCGGTACTGCAAGCGGCCGGCGGCATCGCGGCCCACCGCCTGCAGATGCGAGGCGGGATCCACGGCGTAGCGAACCTCGGCATAGGCCGGCGGCACCGCCATCGCGTTGAGCCGTCGGATGGTGCCGATATGGCGGATCGCCGTGCCATTGGCGCGAATGAATGAATAGGTCTTCCCGCGCTTGAGGCGACAGATCGTCAGTTCGGACTGGTCGCCCAGTTTGAGGCCGAGTTCCCTCGCCAGGGATTCCACGCTGCCGGGCCCTGCTTTCGAGCCTCGCGGCAGAACCCCCACGGATGTCGCTGACCTTGCCCGCGTTGGCGCAGAATTCTGCTGTTCCATCATGGCGTTATTGGCCTCGTTCGATCTTCGAGCCTTGCTAATGCCGAGCTTCGGTTTTTGGTTCCGGGCCATGCCCAAGCGTCAACGGGGCCATTTAGGGCGGATGAACGCGCGTGGCGAGTCCGCCGATACCTAGATAATGGTGCTGAAGTACCGTTCTCGAGCTATTTTGCGTTCATGATGAAGGTTTGCCCGGCATTGCAACGTGAAATTGATCGGCCGTGTTCGGCCGTTCGACCGTTCGACCGCCAAAAGACCTAGGCGCGGCCGACTTGTCCCGATGCCCTGCGCCGACGCATAATCGCAATAACAACGAGAACCGTCTTGCGGCGACAACGCGGCAGCGGTCGAGTGGTGGAGGGGACAATGTCCGACAAGATCTATGACGTACCGGCCGAATGGGCCACGCGCGCTTTCGTCAATGACGCCAAATACAATGAGATGTATCCGCGATCGGTGAGCGATTCCGACGGGTTCTGGGCCGAGCAGGCGCAGCGCCTCGACTGGATCGAGCCGTTCACCATCGTCGAGAACAGCTCGTTCGCGCCCGGCAAGGTATCCATCAAATGGTTCGAGGACGGCGTGCTCAACGTCGCCTACAATTGTATCGACCGCCATTTGCCGACGCGCGCGGCGCAGACCGCGATCATCTGGGAAGGCGACGATCCCTCGCAGTCGCGCCACATCAGCTATCAGCAGCTGCACGACGAAGTCTGCAAATTCGCCAACATCCTGCGTACCCGCAATGTCGGCAAGGGTGACCGCGTCACCATCTATCTACCTATGATCCCGGAAGCGGCCTATGCGATGCTGGCCTGCGCCCGGATCGGCGCGATCCATTCGGTGGTATTCGCCGGCTTTTCGCCGGACTCGCTGGCCCAGCGCATCGATGATTGCCAGTCGAAGATCGTCATCACCGCCGATGAGGGCCTGCGCGGCGGCAAGAAAGTGCCCCTGAAGGCCAATGTCGACGCGGCGGTGGCCAAGGCCGGCGGCGTCGACTGGGTGGTCGTCGTCAAACACACCGGCGGCGCGGTCACCATGAATCCGGTGCGCGACTTCTGGTACCGCGAAGCCGCCGAGATGGTCACCACCGAATGCCCGTGCGAACCGATGAACGCGGAAGACCCGCTGTTCATTTTGTACACGTCAGGCTCGACCGGCCAGCCCAAGGGCGTGCTGCACAGCTCCGGCGGCTATCTGCTTTACGCCGCGATGACGCATCAATACGTGTTCGACTACCACGACGGCGACATCTACTGGTGCACCGCCGACGTCGGCTGGGTCACCGGCCACAGCTACATCGTCTATGGACCGCTGGCCAACGGCGCGACGACGCTGATGTTCGAGGGCATCCCAAGCTACCCCGACGCCAGCCGGTTCTGGCAGGTGGTCGAAAAGCACAAGGTCAACATCTTTTACACTGCGCCGACGGCGATCCGCGCCTTGATGGGCGCCGGGCCGGCCTTCGCCGACAAGTACGACATGCCCTCGCTCAGGCTGCTCGGGTCGGTGGGCGAGCCGATCAATCCGGAAGCCTGGCTCTGGTACCACGAGCACATCGGCAAGGGCCGCTGCGAGATCGTCG
>JACMOT010000388.1 GCA_014377915.1 Tardiphaga sp. | reverse complement strand
CCGCCCCCCTCCATTTGCAATGCGTATGTCAAAATTCGGGTCGTGCTCTGACGCGGGCCTTCGGCTCTCGGCGGTGGCACCTGCGCCAAATCGAGGAAGAGGCGCCCCTCCAGAGCCTGGCAGATGTTGGGCCAGGCCATGTGAAGACCCATTTCGTTGTTCAGCGGCCCGACCGTGACGGAAACCGTCGCCTGCCCGCTGGCGCGCGCCGGCGTGATATAATGGTCCAGTACATACCGTCGTATCCGGTCGGCCTGACTCTCGTCGTCTTCGTCCTCGTCTTCGGCTCCAGCCGCCGCGTAATTTGGGTCGCGCCCTTCGCGGAAATAGCCATATTGCCGCAGGCCAGCGATCATGTTCCTCAGCTGGCCTTGCGGCTCTTCCGCTTGCGGGACGACGGCGCGCACGGCGGCGAGATCCTGGTCTGGCGCGTTCATCAGCGTTGACAGGCGAGCGAGCAATTCCTCCCATTGCCCGTCGTCGAACAGTTGATCGAGGGTCTCCTGTGCAAAGCCCAACCCTTGCAGCCCCCGTTCGGTCCGAAGGCTTCGCCGGACGCGATTTTGTGTGGCCTTTTTAGAGAGAGGCTCCCCCTTCCAGAGGCGTTTTCCCAACCAAGTTCTGAATTCCGCTTCCTGCATCTATTCCCCCTGATCCGCCCCGGCATCACCGACCGGCATCGCCCTGCGCATGAAAGCGCCGAACATCGGGACGGTGAATGCTGTCTCGCCATAGCCCGGCGTGTAGATCATGCCCTTGGCGATCAGGGAGGCACGGACGGGGCCGAAGCTCGACGGCTTGCGGCCGATATGATCGGCAATGGCGGTAGACGCGAAGGGGCCTTCCCCAAGGTCCGCCATGCCACGCAGATAACGCTTTTCCGACGGCGTCAGCCGATCGAAGCGGACGCGGAAGAAACTGTCGTCGAGCGCGGCGATCGCTGTCGGATGCGCGAGTTCGACGTCGGCCGCCGTAATCGGACAGGCGTCGGCCGCATCCCAGCATTGCTTGCCCCATTCCTGCAGAAAATAGGGATAGCCCTCGGTGACCGCGATAATCTGTGCGACAGCATCAGCCTCGATCGCGCATTCCTCGGCCTCGATCGGATGGACGATGGCTGCACTCGCCGCGTCGGCGCCGAGCGGGCCGATGGTGGTGAACAGAAACAGCCGTTCGGCATAGGATTTGGCCTTGCCCATCTGCCCGGCCAGCTGCGGGAGCCCGGCGGCCACCAGCGTGATCGGACGATCGTTTTGCCGAGCGCGGTGGAGCGCGGTGATCAGGGCCGCCAGCTCGCGTTCTTGCACATATTGCAACTCGTCGATGAACAGCACCAGCGCTGTCCCACGCTCGGCCGCTGCGGCTCCGGCCAGGTCAATGAGATCGATCAGGTCGGCTTCGAGGTCGCCATTATCGGCCACCCCTATTTCTCCAAGATCGAGCGAAGCCTCAAGCTCGCCATAGCTCAACTTGAACGCTTTCACGAACCGCGCAAGCGCGCCCAGGCCCCGCTTCGCCAGCGTCATCGCCGCCTGGCCGCGATCGAGCTTCAGCATGGCAGTCCGAAGCGCCGGGACTAGCATGGCGGGCAATGACTGGCCCTCGGGCGCCTCGATCGGCACACACAAGATACCCTCGCCTTCTGCTGCCCTGCGCATCGCGTTGAGCAGAACGGTTTTGCCCACCCCCCGCAGGCCCAGCAGAATCATACTTTGGGCATGACGGCCGTTTCGTATCCGATCGAGCGCGATGGCAACCGTCTCGAGGACGTCTTCCCGGCCGGCAAGCTCGGGTGGTCGGCTGCCTGCACCAGGCGCGAAGGGGTTGCGGCGCGGATCCATTCTAGGCTGTTTATACAGTTCTACCCCATCCGCATAGAACCATATAAGCTCTCTATATGTCGGTCGCGGCAGACGCGCGTGGTAAGCCACGAGAATGCGTTGAGCGACCCATATCTTAGGGGACAGCTAATTGGGGCAATTGGCAGGCTCCCCGGTGCCCGATCAAATTTAGGTCAGTCGAATCTGAAGCCAAACAATCCGCCAGTCTCTCCGTCGTCTGAAAGACGCGTGGACAGAACGAACGCAGTCCGATCGAATGTGGTGGGAAGCGGAAGACGGTCGAAGATATCTGAATTCATCGTAACCAGATATTGGCCGCCGATACGATCCGCCGTCGCTTTACCGAGCTGCAGCGCCTTCGAAACCTGACGCTCGTCCACGCCATCGAACAGATGGCTGTCATGGATCAAGAACCGCGGTCCACGGTTCGCCTCAGCGGTCAACGACATCAGAGCCAGGTCGAGGCAGAAGATTTCTATTTGGGAGATACCACCTCCCCGGTCCCCCTGGATCGTGATCTCAAAGACAGGTCCACCATCCTTCGCAGCGACAACGAATTCCCCCGTCCGATCTCCATAAAGGTCCGAGATCGCAGCACCGATGAACAGGATCGCCTTGTCCAGCTGGCCCTGCCGAGCCCGATGATCTCCCTGCAGTCGCCGCTTGAGGCTGATGCGGTCGCCTTCGAGCTCCGTCTTGGACCCCTCGAGGATTTCCGCAGCTTTGAACCGCTCCCGAAGTGCCGCAGCCTCGACAGCGAGAGTTGCCAGACGCAGTTGCAGCGAGGTGAAATCTTCCAGCGCGCCACTGCCTTCCAGAAATCGTAGGATCTCGCTACGCTCGGCGTCGAGTGCCTCGGACCGGGCTTCAGCTTCGGTCAGTTCCCGTCGGACCTCGACAATCTGTTCCTCGAGCCGCGCCCGGCGGTTGGCCACCACTGATTCGTGGAAGGCCTTAACCTCTTCGAAGCGCCGGACGGCGACCGATGGCAACTCGATCCCGACTGATCGGTAAAGGCGATCGACGTCCGTCGACGCCGGTGGCTGCTCGTCCTTGAAGGTCGCCTGGAGGTGGTCGAGGGTCTGTTTGAGGATCACTGACCGTCGTTCGATCGCCAGCATCTCGCTCCGGGCGGCCGAGGCGCGATCGGACTTTTCACGGTAGCTCTCGACGACCCGGAAGTCCGCGAGATCACCGCGGAGTTTCTCGACGTTCGCCTCCGCGATCACCATCCGAGGCCGAAGCTCGGCGACCGTGCCTATGATGTCGCCAACAGCCCCACCCTTCGCAGCCTTCTTCAGCTCCTCAAGCTGGCGCTCTCGCTGTCGCACCTTTTCGAGCTCAAACGGGATCGTCCAATCGAGACCTAGCAAGTAGGACAGGTTGACCTGGCTATCCCACCCGGCCTGCTTTTCGGCATGCTTCTCAGGCCGGTTGAACCCGCCCCGCCGTCGAACGAAGTACGCGATCATTGAGCGAAAGCTCGGCGTGTAGGATTGCTCGAATGCCGTGCCCTTCAGCGGAAAGGGCAGCCGGAAGAACCGGTTGCCCAGATACTCCTTCCAGACCTCATTGGAGACGCAATGGACGCCCGACTTCTTGTCAAATCGCGGCGCCAAACCGACCGCCAGAGAATCGGCCTCCTCGACTAATATCTTCGAAGGATCGTTGCCTGAGCGACCAACGCGAAGTTGCTGCCCATCGAAATCAAAGGTTCCAAAGAAGGTGTAAGATTTGAGCGCTTCGTTACAGGGAAGCGCCCCGGCGGCTTTCCCCCCGAGCATGAAGTGGATCAGCTCCACCAGACTGGATTTACCGGCACTATTACGTGTCTGCTTTTCACCAGAAAGCGGCGATTTGTCTGCCAGGAGCACGT
>JACMOT010000387.1 GCA_014377915.1 Tardiphaga sp. | reverse complement strand
TGCGCACGATCAGATTATGCGTGGCGCCCTTCATCAGGATCTCTTCCATGCCACGCAGCAACTGCAGCGCGACCGAGGAGACCGAACGGACATGACCGTTTCCGCCGCAATGCGGGCAGACCTCGGTGGAGCTTTCCAGCACGCTGGCGCGGATGCGCTGGCGCGACATTTCGAGCAGGCCGAAATGCGAGATGCGTCCGACCTGGATGCGGGCGCGATCCTGCCGCAGGCAGTCGCTCATCTTGCGCTCGACCGAACGGTTGTTGCGCTTCTCGTCCATGTCGATGAAATCGATGACGATCAGGCCGGCGAGGTCGCGCAGACGGAGCTGGCGGGCGACCTCTTCGGCCGCCTCCAGATTGGTCTTGAGCGCGGTGTCCTCGATATGGTGCTCGCGGGTCGAGCGACCCGAGTTGACGTCGATCGAGACCAGGGCTTCGGTCTGGTTGATGACGATGTAGCCGCCGGACTTCAGTTGCACCGTCGGCGTGAACATCGCGTCGAGCTGGCTCTCGACACCCATCCGCGAAAACAGCGGCTGGCCGTCGCGATACTGCTTCACCACCCGGACGTTGGACGGCATCAGCATGTGCATGAAGTCACGGGCTTCCGTGTAGCCGGCTTCGCCGGCGACCTGGATCTCGTCGATTTCCTTGTTGTAGAGATCGCGCAGCGAGCGCTTGATCAGCGAGCCTTCCTCATAGACGAGGGTCGGGGCCTGCGACTTCAGCGTCATGTCGCGCACGGTTTCCCACATGCGGATCAGATATTCGAAGTCGCGCTTGATCTCCGGCTTGGTGCGCGAGGCACCCGCGGTGCGCAGGATGATCCCCATGCCTTCCGGCACGTCGAGATCCGACACCACTTCCTTGAGGCGGGAGCGATCCTGCGCCGAGGTGATTTTACGCGAGATGCCGCCACCGCGCGCGGTGTTCGGCATCAGGACGGCATAGCGGCCGGCCAGCGACAGATAGGTGGTGAGCGCGGCTCCCTTGTTGCCGCGTTCTTCCTTGACGACCTGCACCAGCATCACCTGGCGGCGCTTGATGACTTCCTGGATCTTGTACTGGCGGCGCGGACGGAACGAGGCGCGATCCGGCACTTCTTCCAGCACGTCTTCGCCGCCAACCGACTCGACGATATCCTCTTCGGCTTCTTCCTCGTCCTCATCCTCGTCGTCGTGCTCATCGCTCTCGACCGCCACGGCAGCGTGCTCGTCATGATGAGGAGCGTCGTCGGCATGGGCGAGGTTCTGCGCGGCGGCATGGGCCGCGTCGTGATGGTCCTCGTGACCATGATCATCATGCGCATGGTCATGGGCGTGATCGTCATGGGAGCGATCGTCCTGGGCGACCGCGGCCACCGGCGGCACCTCGGCAACGGCTTCCGGCGCCAGTTCGGTCGAAACCGGCTGGTCGGAAGCGACCTCGGCGGCCGGCGTCTCGGCCGTTACGGCTTCTAGCGGGGCAGGCACCGGCGTTTCGTTTGCGACCTGAACGTCGTGATCATGGTCGCCGACGGCGTGGCCTTCGGCATGTTCATGGGCATGGCTGTGATCGTGACCGTCGTGATCATGGTGCTCGGCATCGGAGACATGGTGCCCGGCGTCGTGGGCATGATCATGCACGGCGAATTCCGAATCGCGCGGCTGCTCGGCCTGCGACGGATCGATCGCTCCGGCTTCGACCACATCGCTCTGGACCCGTTCGCTGCTGCCGCGGCGGCGCGAATTGCGGTGGCGCGGGCGCTTGCTGCCGCGGCTGGATCGGTTGTCGGTCTCTTCTTCGGCCTCGCGATGGGCGCGCTCGTCGGCTTCGATCAGCGCCTGACGGTCGGCGACCGGGATCTGGTAATAATCAGGGTGGATTTCGCTGAAAGCGAGGAAACCGTGGCGATTGCCGCCATATTCGATGAAAGCGGCCTGCAGCGACGGCTCAACGCGCGTTACCTTGGCGAGGTAAATGTTACCGCGGAGCTGCTTGCGCTGCGCGGTCTCGAAATCAAACTCCTCGACGCGATTGCCGCGGACCACGACCACCCGGGTCTCTTCCGGGTGGGTCGCGTCGATCAACATTTTGTTTGGCATTTGGGGGCTCATGACGGCGGAAGGCGCGCGTGGCGGCAAGCGCAGAAGGCGCGGCCGGGTGACGCAACGGTCCACCTGATTCGGGGGTGAGGGGAAGGCCGAAACGCAACCCGGGGCGCCGTGTCGATCGCGAACCCAGAGCAGGGCGACGTGCGAAGCCATGACTGTCTAAGTCTTGGTTTCGCATCGGCGCAGGTCCCGCGTGGGTCTCGGTCGGCATCACAGTCTGGCGCATCAAGCGTCGGCCCGTCTGAACATCATGGCGGCAAAGGCGCCGCCTTTATTGCTGGCGTCCGGCGCGACGCGGAAAGCGTTCGCCGGCCCTCGCTATGCCGCTCGGGGGAGCGGAATAATCGGTCATGAAGTGTCTAAAGCCGCCCCTGGAAAGATGACCTGGGACCGGACGCCGCTCGGGCTAGAACCGCCCATCTGATCAACCGCGCGCTGCGCTGATTGTAGAGGGGAGATCGGAAAAACACTGAAACCTCCAAGGGATCCCAAGGGGAACAGCGCTGCACCGGGAGGCTGAACGCGACACAACCGGAGTTAAACCGTCAGCGCTTTGTTCATACGAGGATTGGCGGGCGCATGCAAGCGAGGCGTCACACCCCTGCAACACTTGGCGGTAATCGGTCTGTTGACCTTAAGCATCGGTTAACCGTGCGATCCTATTGGGTTAATGTGGGGCTGCTTCGGAGGCACGGGGTTTTTTTGACGCGCCAGGCAAACCATATCGGAAGGCTGGTGGCTGCGCTTCTGAGCGTCGCCGCGGTCGATCTATTATGCCCGGCCTCGGCCCATGCCGCGGGCGAAGTTCCGGGGGCCGAGATTGCGGCCCCGTTTCCGGTCGCGACTGACGTGCGGATCGCGGGCGACGAGCATCAGACCCGTTTCATCCTCGACCTCGACAAACGGATTTCGCTGCGCGCCTTCACACTGGCCGATCCCTACCGGGTGGTCATCGACATCCCCCAGGTCAGCTTTCAGATCAATGCCGGGGCTGGCGCGGCCGCGCGCGGGCTGGTCAAGGCGTTTCGCTACGGGCTGGTGATGCCCGGTGGTTCGCGAATCGTGTTCGACCTCTCCGGACCCGCCAAGATCAAGAACGCCTATGGGCTCGATCCCGCCAATGGCCAGCCGGCGCGGCTGGTGATCGACCTCGAATCGGTGGATCGCACCGCCTTCGTCCAGGCGCTGGCGGTCGAAAGTCGGCCCGAACTTCGCCCGGCGATTGGTCCGGTGGCGGTACCGCCGGCCGTGGCGGCGCTCGCCGCTCCGAAACCGGCGAATGACGCGCGGCCGGTGGTGGTGATCGATCCCGGTCACGGCGGCATCGACAACGGTACCCAGTCCGGCGGCGAGGCCGAAAAGGGCCTGGTGCTCGGCTTCGGCATCGCGCTGCGCGACCGGCTCGAAAAGGCCGGTAAATACCGCGTGGTCATGACCCGGACCGACGACACTTTCATTCCGCTCGGCGACCGCGTGAAGATCGCGCGCAATCAGTCGGCGGCCTTGTTCGTCTCGATTCATGCCGACGCGCTGCCCAAGGGCGAGGGCGATGCCCAGGGTGCGACCGTCTACACGCTGTCCGACAAGGCCTCGGATTCCGAGGCCGAACGGCTGGCTGACTCGGAAAACAAGGCGGATGCCATTGGCGGCGTCAATCTGACCGAGGAACCGACCGATGTGGCCGACATCCTGATCGACCTGGCGCAGCGCGAAACCCGCGCTTTCTCGAACCGGTTTGCCCGACTGGTGGTCGGCGAAATGAAGACGACCGCGCGGATGCACAAGCACCCGTTGAAATCGGCGGGTTTCCGGGTGCTGAAGGCCCCCGACGTGCCGTCGGTCCTGATCGAGTTGGGCTATGTATCGAACAAGGAAGACCTGTTGCAGCTGCAGTCCGAAAGCTGGCGGTCGAAGACGGTTGGCGCGGTGGCTCAGGCGATCGACGGGTTTTTCTCCAAAAAGATCGTCTCGGCCGGCCCGAAGAACTGATCACGGAACTGAAAAGACAGGGGTTTTAATGTTGAAAGCCCTAGTTTCGACACAGCGTCAGCTTTATAAAAATTTTCGCGCGACCGCCAGATTCGGTCAGAACCCGTCCCGCAGCCCTCGATGTGTTGGCTAGCTGACCTGGTTAGTTGGCTTGGCGACGATGAGAGCCGCTGTGATAGATTGCGGCGCAGCGATTGAAACGGATCTTCGATAATGCGTTTGCTGGTGCGGTTTTTAGGATTTTTGTTCGCCGCCGGGACCGTCGTGTTCCTTGTTGGCGTGGCCGCCGCCGCCGGCATGATCTGGCATTATTCCAAGGACTTGCCGGACTATTCGCAGCTTCAGGATTATGAGCCGCCGGTGATGACCCGGGTGCACGCGGCCGATGGCGCGCTGCTCGGCGAATATTCCAAGGAGCGCCGGCTGTACCTGCCGATCCAGGCGGTGCCGAAGCTGGTGATCAACGCCTTCCTCGCCGCCGAGGACAAGAACTTTTATGAACATGGCGGCATCGACTACACCGGCATGGCCCGCGCCATCGTGCTGTATGCGCAGAATTTCGGTTCCAACCGGCGGCCGCAGGGCGCCTCCACCATCACCCAGCAAGTTGCCAAGAACTTCCTGCTGACCAATGAGGTGTCGTTCACCCGCAAGATCAAGGAAGCCTTGCTGGCGATGCGCATCGAGCGCGCTTATTCCAAGGACAAGATCCTCGAACTCTACCTCAACGAGATTTATCTCGGCCTCGGCGCCTATGGCATCGCGGCGGCGTCGCTGGTCTATTTCGACAAATCGGTCAATGAGCTGACGGTATCGGAAGCCTCCTATCTCGCGGCGCTGCCGAAGGCGCCATCGTCGCTGCATCCAGTGAAGAACCGCGAGCGCGCCATCGAGCGCCGCAATTACGTCATCGACCGCCTACTCGAAAACGGCTGGATCAAACAGGCCGATGCCGAGAAGGCGCGCAAGGATGTCCTGACCGTTACCAGCCGCAGCAACGCGGCGCATATTTTCGCCGGCGAGTATTTCGCCGAGGAAGTGCGCCGCGATATCTTTGAACGCTATGGCGAGAAGAAGCTGTATGAGGGCGGGCTGTCGGTGCGCACCACGCTGGATCCGAAGCTGCAGATGATGGCGCGCAAGACCATGGTCAACGGCCTGATCAATTTCGACGAGGCGCATGGCTGGCGCGGCGCGACCAACAAGATCGACATTACCGGCGACTGGGGCGTGAAACTCGCCGAGGTGAAATCGCTGTCGGACGTCGCGCCGTGGAAGCTGGCCGTGGTGCTGGACACCAGCGACCAGTCGGCCCGGATCGGCTTCCAGCCTGGCCGCGAGCTCGGCGGCGCCGTGCTCAAGGACCGCCAGACCGGCAACCTCACGCTGGACGGCGTGAAATGGGCCCGGCCGATCGCCGGCCCGGCCAAGGGCAAGACGCCGACCGCGGTATCGCAGGTGCTCAATCCCGGCGACATCATTTACGTCGATCCGCTGCTGACCAAGGACGGCTCGGTCGTCGAGGGGCAGTTCCGGCTGCGGCAATATCCCGAAGTGTCCGGCGCCATGGTGGCGATGGACCCGTGGACCGGCCGTGTGCTGGCGATGGTCGGCGGCTTCTCCTTCGACCAGAGCCAGTTCAACCGCGCCACGCAGGCCTACCGCCAGCCCGGCTCGTCGTTCAAGCCGCTGGTCTATTCGGCGGCGATGGACAATGGCTATACGCCATCGACCGTCGTGGTCGACGCGCCGCTGGAAATCGACCAGGGGCAGGGCGCCGGGGTCTGGCGTCCGGACAATTATTCGAGCGGCAAGTACCTCGGCCCGACCACGTTGCGCAACGCGCTGATGCGCTCGCTCAACACCGTCACGGTGCGGCTCGCGCAGGACATCGGCATGCCGCTGATCGGCGAATATGCCAAGCGGTTCGGCGTCTATGACGAACTGCCGAACTACCTGTCCTATGCGCTGGGCGCCGGTGAAACCACGGTGATGCGCATGGTCACCGCCTATTCGATGTTCGCCAATGGCGGCAAGCGGGTGAAG
>JACMOT010000386.1 GCA_014377915.1 Tardiphaga sp. | reverse complement strand
TGTCGCGATGGCGGAAGTCGGCGTCGCCGAGCTTGGCGGCAAGGTCTACGTTGTCGGCGGAACGGAGCAGCGGGGCAAAGCGCCTCCGATCTGGAACTCTACCTTGACCATGATGTACGATCCTGCTCGCAACGCGTGGCAGCACCGCGCATCGCTGCCACACGGTCTGACACACGTGGGCGTGGCGGCGCTCGGCGGCAAGCTCTATGCGATCGGCGGCTTCACCACCCCTATCCATATGGATCCACAAGAGTGGGCCTTCGTCTACGCCCCGGCTACGAACAGATGACGCGCATTGCCTAGGCTTTCGGTTCCTCGAGGCTCAGTGGCTGCAGTCGCGGTGGGGGGCAAGATCCACGTCTTCGGCGGGCGCGTATCGAACAGGATAATCAAGGTCTCGACGCCTCCAGGGTCGCCAGTCATGTTTTCAGGTTTCGGCACGGTCACGACGCATCAGGTCTACGATCCTGCGACCAACAAATGGTCAAGCCGCGCGCCGATCCCAGGTCCCGGCCGCGATCATGTTGGCATTGCGGTGCTCAGCGGCCGCGTCCACCTTTTCGGCGGCCGCAGCGCGGACGTCCAGGACAACCTCGACCGACATGACGTCTACGACCCCGCAACGGATCGCTGGACAAGCGCCGCTGCACTGCCGCGCCAGCGGTCGGCGGGCGCCTACACCGTTCTCAACGGTCTCATCTTGTATGCCGGAGGCGAATGCAAGCCGGGTGGCCGACCGAACACGGCCAACGCTTTTGATGAGGTGACCGCGTACGACCCGAAATCCGATACCTGGATCCAGCTTCCGCCGCTGCCACGAGCGCGCCATGCGTTCGGTGCGGCGACGGTGCACGGAATTGCCTATTTTGTTGGTGGAGCGCCCGTATGTGGGGGCGGAGCCATGACCGACATGATCGCGCTGACCTTCCGAGATCCTTCTGGCAAGTTTCCACCTCACTAGGGACAAGCAGAAAGGCGGCTGGCAACTTGAAAGGCGGGCTCGATCGTGCCGGGACGAGATTCCAAACGAAGGCTGCAGCTCTGAAATTTGGTTCGCTGAAATCCGTTGACTGTAAGGAACTGGAGTCGATCAAGTTCCACAACCAGAATGGCCGAATTCAACAAGAGCGGACCTATCCCCGCGGGCAGGGTCCATGGACCTCGAAGGGTAGTGCACACGTTCGAGAGTTGCAGATCGACGCATCGAACCGAATGTCCGCAGCGGGCCGCAACCAGACTGTCGGCTTTGCAGCGGCTCTGCTTGGAAAACGGGCTTGCTGCTTCGGCCATTTCCGGAAAGCTCGATTCGGAAATCAGTGCAGCCCAATTAGCAATTCAATCATATAGAAGCTGTCTTTAATGCGAATCCGCGAACTGCACACCCCGCTGCTTGAGCCCGATAAGCGGTCGCAGCGGATCGATCGCTCGGCCAACGAGGTAGAACAGCCAGCATCCTCCGGCGGTGGCCGCGATCAGGATGACAAAGCGCGTCAGCGCTCCCAAAGATGTCTGCAACAATCCGTACCCGACCACTACGATGATGGTCTGGTGAATGATGTAGATCGGGAACACCGCCTCGGCGAGCGTCGCTCGCCACCGGTGATCGCGGTTCCAGTGAAGGTCGGCGAGCCCGATCAGCCCGATCACCGCGCCCCATTGGCTGCTTGCTCGAAGTAGATTGTAGATCGGCCTTAGATGGTGGGGATGAACTAGGAGATGGATT
>JACMOT010000385.1 GCA_014377915.1 Tardiphaga sp. | reverse complement strand
GCACTGCTAGGGGCCGCGCCTTGCCTAGGTTCGCGACTGTCGAGCCTGTTCACGTGCGGTCGTGGCGGAATGGTAGACGCGCAGCCTTGAGGTGGCTGTGGCCGAAAGGCCGTGGAAGTTCGAGTCTTCTCGACCGCACCAAAATCCATTGATTTCAATGGATTTCCTCGGGGGTTTGGCACAATTTGGCACAGTGGCTCACCTCGGAAACGTGATGGACAGGTCTAAAAGCAGGACAGTCGGAGGCTTTCCCGCTCTGATATCTAGTGGATTTTACGAGGTCGCCCGATCCGTCCCAGCGGTGGATCGCTGCTGGTCCTTGCCCATTCTCGCGCAACCTCCGGAAGCCAACGTGGCCTCGCCAAGGCCGCAACGCGCGGCGGCAACTTTTCAGGGCACTGTGACACCATTCTACAAATGGTGCTTTCGGAATATCCGAGGAATCTCGCCAAGTCCCTCGCTGACCAGAGGCGATCCTCCTCCGTCATCGCAATCTACACTTCTGCGGTCTTGCGCGCCTTGGCAAACGCACGATCGCTTTCGAGAAACGCGGCCAGCATCGCGGGCACGAGCTCGGTGACGGCCTCCTCGCGACCATAAGCCACCGCGTAGAGCGCGGCGTAATCCAGCAGCATCTGGTGCAAATCAGGCGCGACGGTGATCGCCAGCTTGATCGGCGTCCGGTCCGGCAGTCTCTGCAATTTCAGTTCGGGCACGGGTGTCCTCCTATCCGCGCCAGGGCGCGAGAATGAGATCCTTGTTGACGATCAGCCGGACGGTCGCGCCTGGCCGGATCGTGATCGTCGGCTGGATGCTGAGGTTGCGCGAAACGAGTTGGTCGCCCGCACGCGACACATTCTGCTGGGTCGATCCCCTGATCGCCTTCACCAGATCGCTTTCGCCTGGCACGGTCAGGCTGGAACCGACCCCCAGCAGCGTCGCAAGTCCGACGCCCTTGAGCAAAGCCCAGGTATGGAAATCGACCTTGTCCTGTAGCCCGACGTAGCCCGACGCATCGGTCGCCGGCATATTGTCGATCTGGAGCGAACTGCCGTCGGGCAACACGATCCGCTGCCACACGATCAGCGCGCGTTTCTGGCCGAACGCGACCACACTGTCGTAGCTGCCGATCAGCCGCGACCCTTGGGGAATGAGCAGGATGCGCCCGGTGGGACTGTCGAAGACGGCGCTGGTCACCTGCGCGGTGACCAGGCCGGGCAGGTCGGAACGAAGCCCGGTAATCAGGCTCGCAGAAATCACACTGCCCGCAGACAGCAAGTAAGGCGATGGAGCAGCAGCCAGGCGGTGCGCATTGATGTCGCCCGAGCGATCGAGCGCCGCGACGAACTGTGCTTTTCGCCCTTGCGCGTTCGGATCGCGATCCGGGTCGAGTGCTGGTGCTGTTGCGCCCGCGACACCGGGCGGAGCAGCAACCGCTGTCTCCGGCGTTACGCTCGTGGTTGCAGCGGTGCGCCCTTGGACGAGCACAGCGGATTCGCGCGCGGCCTTGAGTTCGGCCAGTCGTCGCTCGCGTTCCTGCGCTGCCGTTTGCGCCGAGTCATCGCCGCCAACCCCGGTCTCGGTCGCCATGCGGCGCTGGCTTTCGAGGATCGGCCGACCGAGATCCCCCGGCAGCGGTGGTCCCAACTTTGGCGTATCGCCATAGGTGGCGGGCAGACCGTTCAATGCGTCCGTCGATGGCCGATTGCTCGGCTGCGACAATTCCTGGCCGCCGGCGACGGCCATGAACACGCGCGGCTTGAGCGCAATCCAGGCGACCGCCATCAGGGTGACCGATCCCAGGGCGGCGATGGCGATGATGACGCCTCGGCGAAAGCGGATGGCACGCGCCGGCCTGGCCCGGATCGCCAGAGTTTCGGGATCGACTTTCGGGAGGGGGGACGGGACAGCCTCGTTCACGAGCGCTTTCCCTTTCGAGGCGCACTGCCTTCGGCGATGCGAGCGACGCGGACGATCTGCTGTTTTCGGGTGCCGAGCCTGAGCTCGGCGGCATCGAAGATGCGGTCGACGATGTAATAGCGGCCCCGCACCCGGTAATTGACCAGCTCGGCTTCACCGCTTGGTCCAACGATGAACAACGGCGGCGCTTCGCCCACCGCGATGCTCTCGGCGAACTCGATGAACGTCTGCCTGCCGTCGTCGAACGCGCGGAGCGGCCGCCAGGCTGGATGGTCTCCGCTGACCGCGTAGTTGAAATGCAACGTATCGACCGATAGGCTTTCGGCTACCGGCGCTCCCGCCGCGGCCTGGTCGGCGGCGCGGCGAAGCGCAATTAGCTGGTCCGCCGGATAGGTCCAGGACACTGCCGCCATCGCGGTGCGCGACGTCGCGACAAGCTGAAGGTGGTAGCTGCGTCGATCGGTGGTGATGACGAGGTTCGTTGCAAGGCCGGATGAGAACGGCTTGACCAGGATATGCGTTCGCTTGTCGATCCCGCTGCCACTGGTCGTGTCGCCGATGACCCAGCGAACCGTGTCCCCGGCAGCGACCGCGACCAGCACCTCGGTCGGTTGCAAGGCGATGTCGGTCACCGCTCCAGGTGCGGTGTACGCCTGATAGATCGCGCCATCGCTGTATGGATAGACTTGCACCGCATTGACGAACCCCTGTCTTTGCGGTTCGAGGGTCGCGGCACGGTTGGCTGCCGCGACCCTCGCAACGGTCGGGCTGAGGGTTTTGCGAACCTTGAGACGACGAACATGATGGAGCTTGGCGACCGGTGTACTGGCGGGCGCGGCAATGATTGCCGATGTAGGTGCCGATGTAGGTGCCTTTGCGACCACCGGCACGGCGCAAATCGCGAGCGCAGATGCTGCGATGACGAGTTTCATGGGTGTGACTCCTGATTGGGCTGCGCGGGGGAGGTGAGGTTGGAAGCGATCGGTGAACCGAGCGGCATTTCGCTGGGTGCCGTCGGTGCGGCGCCCGGTGTTGCCGATAACGGCGGTGGTGGCGTTGGCGGTTCGAGCTCGCGGCTCCAGTCTACCGCATCGACATAGACGCCGAGCGGATTCTTCCGCACCGTGTCGGCGTCGATCGGCGGCTTGATCACCACCGTGAGGATCGCTGTCCAATGTGACGTGCCCGACGGCGTTCCACGCTCGTATGCGGTTTCGGTCCATTTCAGCTGGAACGAGCGATCGGACGCGCGCACGACGCTGGTGACCTGCACCGACACCGTTCGCTCACCGATATTGGCGAAAGGATCGGCGCCGCGCGCATAGTCGCCGAGCAACTGGCTGCCGCGCCTGGTGGTGAAGTCGTAAGCCTCGAGCCAGTTCTGCCGGACGAGCACCGGATCGAGCGACCGACCGCGAACGTTCGCGATAAAGCGCGAGAGATGCCACGCGATCTGCGGGTCGGTGGGATGATATCCGGCCTCGGCCTCGGTGACCGCGCGTGCCTCGCCCAGCCGGTCGACTTCGACGACGTAGGGGGTCACCCGGCTCTGCATCGATTGCCAGACGAGACTCGATGACAGACCGCCGGTCAGAGCCAGGCATCCGAATGCCATCAGCCGCCAGTTGCGGGCCTGGACGCGGGCGGACCCGATCCGTTCGTCCCAGACCTGGCCGGCGCGCTGATAGGGTGTCTCCGGTTCGGGTGTTCGTCCATAGCGCTGGACCGCGCGTTTGAAGATCATCGATCAGTCCCTTTCCTTGATGTCGGGTGTGGCAGAGGCGCCGCCGCGGTCGCCCTGCTGGAAGGTGTGCAGCGCGATCTGGCGGTGATGGCGGGCGGTTTGCTGACCGCGCATGGCGCGCGCCCACGGCGGCATGCCGTCATTGCTGGGGCCTTGCGCCGTATCGCCGGTACTGGTTCGATTGAGCGCGTTCCACGCAGCGGCTCGGCCCTGCGAGGCGGCCTCGCCGAGGCCCAGCGCGCTAGAGGCGCTTGTCCGGGCGGCGTTGCCCGCAGCGCGCGCGACACCGCCGAGGCCTGCCGCCATCGTCGGCGCCGGAGCGGTTTCCTTGCCGAGGGTGTACGCCGTCGATGCCGCCGATCCCATCGCGGTGCCGGCGCGAACCGCGCCGAGCGCTGCGCCACCGATCGCGCGTGCGCCACCGACCGCTGCGCCGCCCGCGAGCATGGTAATTCCAGCCGCGCCGACCGTCGTGCCGAACGCGGCACCGGCGCCGAGTTGCGGGGCGCCGCTTACCAGTCCGGAAGCGATGGTGGGACCGAATATGCCGAGGCCGAAGATCGTCAGGCTGGCGAGCATCAAGCTCATCGCTTGTCCGATGTCGGGCTCCTGACCCTGCAACGCGGTCGTGAACTCGGTGAAGAAATTGGCTCCGATGCCGACGATCACGGCGAGCACCATGACCTTGATGCCCGACGATACGACGTTCCCGAGCACGCGTTCGGCCAGGAAGCTGGTGCGGTTCCACAGCGCGAAGGGCACGAGGATGAAGCCGGCTAGCGAGGTCAGCTTGAACTCGATGATCGTCACGAACATCTGAACGCTAAGAATGAAGAAGGTGATGATCACGATCGCCCACGCGAACAGCAGCACCGCGATCGTCAGGAAATTGTCGAAGAAGGTCGTGAACCCCATCAGCTGCGACACTTGCTGAAGCAGTGGCCATGCAGCCGAGAAACCGGTGCTCGCGAGCCGCCCGGGCTTGAGCAAATCCGCTGCCGTCAGCGTGCCGCCACCGGCGGTGAGGCCAGCCTGAGCGAATGACCGGAAGATGATGTCGCCAAGCGTCGAAAAGCCGTTCAGGATGAACGCGAACGCGCCGATGTAGAGGATCTTCTTGATGAAGCGGCCGATGACATTGTCGTCGCCGCCGAGCGCCCAGAACAGTCCGGCGAGCGTAACGTCGATGCCGATCAGCGTCACCGTCAGGAAACGGACGTCACCGCCGAGCAGCCCGAAGCCGCTGTCGATATAGGTGATGAACGTAGCCAGGAAGCGGTCGATGACGTTGAGATCGTTCACGGGCGGGAATTCCTGAAAAGAGAAGAGAGGCCGCGGAGCGGGACTGGGGAGCAAGGGCCCGCCCCGCGGCGGACGAGGGTGGGATGAAGACGCGCGGGGCGCGCCTTCTTCGACCGCCATCGCCCCGTCCGGTGGCGCTACTGGGGAGTGTAGGCCGTACCGGAACCGAGAAACTTCTTGGTGGCTGCCTGCGCATCGATCTGGGCCTGCGCCTGACGCGCGCGCTCGATCGTCTCGGCGCGGTACTGCGCGGCCATCATGCTTTCGATCTGGAACTGCTGCTTGGCCGTCAGAGCAAGCAACTGGTTGGTGGCCTGCTGCGCCTGCAGCGAACCTTCGGCACTCTGGCTCTTGGCGACCAGTGCCGACAGGGTCTGGGCATCGGCGGAGACATTCTCCACCACTTGCGCTTGCACCGTCATCGTATGCTGGTACGCCGACATCGCCGTGTCCAGCCGGGTGCGCGCGGCGATGACCTGTTCGTTGGTCCGCAGCGCTGCGCCGAAGCTTTGTGGGAACAGCTGGTGGAACTGCCGGTCGAGGCCGGACACCTGCAACCGGATGCCCTGCGCCTGGCCCATCAGCCGGTCGACCTGCTGCAGCGTTTGCGTAAGCGCCTGCAACTCGGGAAAGTTGATCCGGGTCAGGTTCTTCGCTTGGTTGGTCAGCATCGTCGCTTCGTTCTGGAGCGACTGGATCTGGTTGTTGATCTGCTGGAGCGTTCGGGCAGCCGTCAGCAGGTTCTGGCTATAGTTGCCGGGGTCGAACACGGTGAGCTGCGCCTGCGCCGGTGCGCTGGCGAGCGTCAGGCCCATGGCGAGCGAAGCGGCCATACCGAGGCTAAGCGAGCCGGCGATCAGATTTTTGCGGAAGGCAGATTGGCGGTGGTTGCGCACGGGCAGGCTCCTTGGTTTGTGAGCCTGCAAGTTCGATCAATCTGGGGCCGAGCGGGAGAGCCTGTCTGGTGACATTGGGTGCGTGTTGAGGGCCAATGGCGAACGGTGCATTGATTTGGCCGGGAATCTGCACCTTCTTCACGCCTCAAGATCGCCGTCCAGAGTTCGAGTGGTGATCCCCGACACTGCCATTCGTGCATGCCGCCTCCTGTGCCGGCGCGAAGGTGCGGCATTGGGACTTAGCGGCCTGTCAGCTCCTAGATTCTATCCTTGAGTCAGCTGCCGTTGTCCGGTACTCGATTGACCACTCTCGGGTCATGAAGAATGGACCTTTTCGGTAGGTTCGGTTTGGGCACGCCATCGCGGTCAGCCGACAGCCACGATCCCATCGTGAGATCGCCAGCGGTCCACCAAAGAATTAATGGCGAATCAGCGCGCCGCTACCTGTTCCTGCAATGCCAGTCTGATCGATTTAGTCGATCAGAACCGCTACACTAAGAAGCCGTTTCGAAATTGACTAGGCCGCACGTTGATGCCGCCTCATGTGCCTACGCCGCACGGAATTGAGGTGTTTTTTGCCGGTTCGGAGGCAAAACGAATGTGAATGGCGCGGACGTCGTGAATTCTGAAACGGACTCTAATCCGTTGGACCGCTCGACGCTTTGCTGGCATGCCGGACGACGACAAAGGATGCAGTAATGGCCGATATGCTCGATCTTGGTATTCCCGATAACCAGCGGCTGGCAATCGCCAGCGGCCTCTCGCGGTTATTGGCGGATACCTATACACTTTACCTCAAGACGCATAATTACCATTGGAACGTCACCGGACAGCAATTCAATACGCTTCAGCTGATGTTCGAAGGCCAATATACCGAACTGGCTCTGGCGGTCGACCTGATTGCCGAACGTATTCGCGCGCTCGGCGAGCCTGCGCCCGGCAGCTATTCGGCCTATGCG
>JACMOT010000384.1 GCA_014377915.1 Tardiphaga sp. | reverse complement strand
TTTTCGTTCGCCGCTGCCACCATGTTGATGGACACCATCGAAAAGGTCGGACCCAATCGCAAGAAGGTACGTGATGCGCTCAACGCCACCAAGGATGTCGACACCATGATCGGCAAGGTCACCTTCGACGATCATCGCCAGAACGTGATTCCGTTGATCTCCAAGTACGTGGTCCAGGATGGCAAATGGGTCCTGTGGGAAGACAGCGAGTACGCCAAGAAGAGCCGCAAGCTGATCGGCATGTGACGGCAACGCCGGCACGACGTTACAACGGTATTACGGCAACGCCGGCATTTCACTCGGGCGGCGCAGGTGCACTTGATGCACCGGCGCCGCCTGCCATTTCCCCGGTAAAGGCGCTGCATGAGTCTGGAAATTCTGAGTCAATACATCATCAACGGGCTGATGCTCGGGATGATTTACGCAATGGTGGCGGTCGGTTTTACGCTGTTTTTCGGTGTCCTCGACATCATCAAGTTCTCGCATGGCGACGTGCTGATGGTCGGCGCATTCGCTGCGCTGGCCACCTATCTCGGCGCGCAGGCCATCGGTATCGTCAATCCCTGGCTGCAGCTGTTGCTGATGCTGATCGTGTCGATCGCAGTGGTTTCGGCGATCGGTGCGCTGGTGGCGAAATACCTGGTGCTGCCGTTGAAGAATGCGCCGCCCATCAACACGCTGCTGGTCACGCTGATGCTGGGCCTGGCCCTGCGCGAAGCGGTGCGGCTGTTTTATCCGAATGGCTCCAATCCCAAGCCGTTTCCGCATCTCTTGCCCAGCGCCGAGCTGGCAATCGGTGGCTTCAACCTGCGTGCCGATAGCTTGATCCTGCTGCTGTCGGGTCTGGCCACGATCGTCGCGCTGCGTTTTCTGATCACGCGTACCCGGCTCGGCCTGGCCATTCGCGCCGTCGCGCAGGATGGCGAGACGGCGATGGTCATGGGGATCCACTTCGAGCGCGTCGTGCTGATCACCTTCGCGCTCGGGTCGGCGCTGGCGGCAATGGCTGGCGTCATGAATGGCCTGTATTACAACGAGATCAATTTCAACATCGGCCTGCTGCTGGGGGTCATTGGCTTCTCGGCGGCCATCCTCGGCGGCCTCGGCAATTTTTATGGTGCCATCCTGGGCGGCTTCCTGTTCGCGGGCCTGCAGACCATTGGTGCCGTGGCGTTGCCGGTACTCGTGCCCGGCATTGCCAGCGCCTACAAGGATGTCTTTGCCTTTGCCATCGTGATCGTCCTGATCGGCTGGAAGCCGACCGGGCTGATCGCAGAACGTAGCAGCGAAAGAGTTTGACGATGCGCGACAAGACAGGAAACAGATTTGCCATGCTGGAGAAATTTCCCGCCGCGCTGATACTTTGCACCATGGCGTTGATGACGCTCTATGCCTGGGCCGTGCTGCATGCAGAGACGCAGGTCGAGGTCATCAGCCTGTTTGCGGTAGCGGCAGTCGCCGCCATCGCGATACCGCGCATGGGCCTGCTCGATCCGCTGCGGCGCGCGGTGACTGCGTCGCCGCGCCTGCTTGGCGGCGGGTGCGTGGCCGGTGTGCTGGTTCTGCTGCTGGCGTTCCACGAGACCCACTTTGCCTTGCTGCTGCTGGCCACCCTGCTGCTGTATGCGGTGGTGGGACTGGGCTTGAACATCCAGCTCGGTTATTGCGGCATCGTCAATTTTGCAGGTGCGGCATTCTTCGGCGTGGGCAGCTACACGGCGGCGGTACTCAGTACCCACAGCGCACTGCCACATCTCGCGATCCTGGTGGTCGGGGGCTTGATGGCCGCCATCATCGGCTCGCTGCTGATCCTGCCGGTGCTGCGCACGCGTGGACACTACGCGGCGCTGGTGACGATCGCCTTCGGCATCCTGTTCAAGAATTTTTTGGAAGTCAACGACACGCTGGGTGGGCCGCAGGGCTTGAAAATTCCGGGCATGAAGATCTTCGGCTGGGTCCTGAGCGACAACATGACGATCGGCGACTTCGAGATCTCGTTCTACGCCAACTACGTCGTCCTGACCCTGTTGCTGTGCGTGGTGGCGTTCGTTCTGGTGCGCCGCCTCGAGCGCTCCTGGATCGGGCTGTCGATGGACATGGTGCGTACCGACGAAGTCGCCGCCGCCGTCTTCGGCGTGCAGATCGCGCGCTGGAAGATCGTCGCCTTCACGCTCGGTAATTTCCTGGTCGGGCTGTCGGGCGCGCTGTACGGGATGATGAGCGGTTACGTGGCGCCGAACAATTTTACGTTCGCTGATTCGCTGATCCTGGTCTCGATCCTGATCCTCGGCGGCATCGGCAACCCGTGGGGCATCCTGCCAGCGGCCGCCATCGTCCTGATCCTGCCGGAGAAGCTGCAGTTCATCCAGGAGTACCGCTTCCTGCTGTATGCCATCCTGGTGATCGTGATCCTGCTGTTCCGGCCTGCCGGCTTGTTGCCGCGTGGCGTACGGGCCTATTTCCCGGGGAAGGACAAGACATGAGCGCGACCCTCTTGCAGGCAAGCGCCCTGACGATGCGCTTCGGTGGACTGACTGCGCTCGACGCGCTGGACCTGACGGTGTTCGATGGCGAGATCCTCGGCCTGCTGGGTCCGAACGGTTCCGGCAAGACCACCTTCTTCAATGTCGTCACCGGCCTGTATGCGGCCAGTGGCGGCACCGTACTGCTCGACGGCCAGGACATCAGCGGCAAGACACCGCAGGATGTCTACCGGGCCGGCGTGACCCGTACATTCCAGCGTTCGCGCCTGTCGTTGACGATGTCGGTCTTCGACAATGTTGCCATCGGCAATTACCAGTACATGCAGCGCGGCCTGTTCGCCAACCTGTTCCGGCGCCAGGCCTTCCGTGCCGAATACCGACGCACCGTCGAACTGGTTGAGGCGCTGCTGCGCACCTTCAATCAGGAACTGGCAAACAGGATGTTCGAACCGGCGGGCGCGCTGACGATGATCGACCGCCGCCGCGTCGAACTGTGCCGCGCCCTGATCAGCCAGCCGCGCCTGCTGTTGCTCGATGAACCGTCGGCCGGCATGACCCACGATGAAACGGCAGAACTCATGGCCGACATCATGCAGGTGCGCAGCCGCCTGGAAAAATTTTCGATCGTCATCATCGAGCACGAAATGAACGTGATCCAGCGTATTACCGACCGCTGCGTGGTACTCAATTACGGCAAGAAGATCGCCGAGGGGACCTATGCCGAGATCACCGCCGATCCCGAGGTCCAGGTCGCCTACCTTGGTCAGGAGGCAGCCGCATGAGCCTGCTACAGATCGAGGGCGTGAAGACCGCCTATGACCGCATCGACGTGCTGCACGGGATTTCCCTCACCGTCGAAGTCGGTACCATCACCTGCATCCTGGGTTCCAACGGTTCCGGCAAATCCTCCCTGATCCGGTCGATTCTGGGCCTGACGCCGCCGAACCAGGGCCAGATCAGTTTTCAGGGCAAGTCGCTGCTCGGCTTGCCGACCCACCAGGTGATCGGTCGCGGCATCGCCTGCATTCCTGAAGGCCGCAAGATCTTTTCCAAGATGACGGTCGATGAAAATCTGCGCGTTGGCGCCTACCAGGAAACCGACGGCGCCGAGATCAACCGGCGCCTGGCCGAAGTGTATGCGCTGTTCCCGCGCCTTAAGGAGCGCACCGCGCAACTGGCCGGCACCATGTCGGGTGGCGAGCAGGCCATGGTCTCGATCGGTCGCGGCCTGATGGCCAAGCCGACGCTGCTGATCATCGACGAACCGTCGCTGGGCCTGTCGCCGCTCTACGTGAAAGAAAACTTCCGCATCATCCGCGACATCAATCAGCTCGGCATCACCGTGTTGCTGGTCGAGCAGAACGTGCGTCAGACCCTGGCTATTTCCCATCATGGCTACGTGCTGGCGCAGGGCCGCCTGGTCGCCGAAGGCAGTGCCCAGGCGCTGGCCGAAAACGAAGAAGTCCGCGCCGCGTATTTTGGCTAACCATTGACCGAGACCACGATGTCTGCACAATTGAACAGCAACGCCAGCGCCGTACCGGATGCGCTTGAACTCACCCGCATCCTGTTGCGCATGGATACCGTCAACCCGCCGGGCAACGAGGATCAGTGCACGCACTACCTGGCGGGTCTGCTGACTGCCGCCGGATACGAGTGCCGGCTGGTCGAGTTCGCTGCGCGGCGCAGCACGCTTATCGCGCGCATCGGCGGCTCGCCCGACAAGGCGCCGATCTGCTTTACCGGCCATGTCGACGTCGTCCCGCTGGGCTCGGTGCCGTGGACCCATTCGCCGTTCGGCGCCGAGATCGCCGACGGCAAGCTCTATGGACGCGGTTCCAGCGACATGAAGAGCGGTGTCGCCGCCTTCACGGTCGCCGCGATCGCGCTGGCCGATCGAATCCGCGATACCGCCGGCGTCACGCTGGTCATCACGGCCGGCGAGGAGACCGGCTGCGAAGGCGCGTTCGACCTCGTCAACCGCGACGATGCCGCTGAAGTCCTTGGTACCGCCGGCGCGCTGGTGGTGGCCGAGCCGACCTCCAACGAGCCGCTGGTCGGCCACAAGGGCGCGTTCTGGATCAAGGCTGCGGCCACCGGCGTGACAGCGCATGGCTCGATGCCCGAGCGCGGTGACAATGCCATCTACAAGATCGCCCGCGCGGCGCTGGCTCTGGAGAACTTCGACTTCGGCACCGAACCGCATGCATTGATGGGACAGGGCAGCCTGAACGTCGGCACCGCACGCGGCGGCCTCAACATCAATTCGGTACCCGATGCGGCCGAGATCGCCATTGACATTCGCACCGTCGCCGGCCAGGACCACCGGCAGATCTGGGGTTGCCTGTGCCACCGGCTGGGCGACCAGATCGCGCTGACCACGCTGCTCGACGTGGCCAGCGTCTACACGCCGCCGGACGATCCGTGGATGCAGAGCGTGACGGCGCTGTGCCAGGTGCATTTCGAGCAGCCGCTGCTGCCCAAGACGGTGCCCTACTTCACCGATGCGGCAGCCTTGCGAGCGCCGATGGGCAATCCGCCGACAGTCATCCTCGGGCCCGGCGAGCCGCAGATGGCGCACCAGACCGACGAGTACTGCTACGTCGAACGCATCGCGCAAGCCGAGCAGCTGTATCGCGACATCATCCTGGCGTGGTGCAAATGAATCCGCCCGGCCGCCTCAACGAACTCGACGCCACCTCCCTGGCGCGGCTGCTGCAGCGCCGCGAGATCAGTGCCGAGCAGGTGTTGCGGGATTGCCTGGCGCGCATCGAAGCGCGCGAGCCGACCGTCCAGGCCTGGACCCACCTCGCACCCGACCTGGCGCTGGCGCAGGCCAGGGCACTCGATCGCGGCGCCATCCGGGGTCCTCTGCATGGTCTGCCGATCGGCGTCAAGGATCTCTTCGACACATCGGACATGCCCAGCGCCTACGGCTCGCCGATCTATTCCGGGCACCAGTCGATGGGCGATGCCGCGGTGGTCGCACGCTGCCGTGCGGCGGGCGCAATCGTGCTCGGCAAGACGGTCACCACCGAGTTCGCCACTTTTCATCCTGGTAAAACGCACAACCCCCATCGCGCCGGGCATACACCGGGTGGCTCGTCGAGCGGGTCCGCTGCCGCCGTCGCCGATTGCATGGTGCCGCTGGCTTTCGGCACCCAGACGGCAGCGTCGGTCATCCGGCCGGCGGCATTCTGCGGCGTGGTCGGGTTCAAGCCGAGCTTCGGCAGCAGCTCGCGCGCCGGCGTCAAGAATCTGTCGGAGTCACTCGACACGATCGGCGTGTTCGCCCGCTCGGTGGCGGATGCGGCCCTGTTCGCGGAAGTCATCACTGGCGACGGGCGCCTGGCGCTGCCCGATGAGGCAACGCCGATGCCGGCGCTGCGCATCGGCCTGTGCCGTACCTTTGAATGGGAATACGCCGATGCCGACAGCGTCGCCGCGCTGGAGCAGGGCGCACGCCAACTCGCCGGTGCCGGCGCGGTGCTGGCAGACTGTGTGCTGCCCGCCATGCAGTCGTCGGCCATGCAACTGCAGATCGACATCATGGCCTTCGAGGCGGCTGCAAATCTGGCAGCAGAGCGGTTGAATCATCCGGCGCTGCTCAGTGCCGCCCTGATCACATTGCTCGATGCTGGCGCCCGCATCAGCCCGGCACGGCACCAGGAAAATCTGGTGGCCGCAGTGCGGGCACGGGTTGCGATCGACGCTTGTTTCGAAAAGCACGATGTGCTCATCGCGCCGAGTACGGTCGGCGTGGCGCCAGCCGGGATCGACCGCTCAGGTGATCCGGTGTTTTGCCGTATGTGGACCCTGCTGGGCCTGCCCTGTATCCACCTGCCGTTCGCCAAGGGAGCGAACGGCTTGCCGGTCGGAGTACAGGTCATCGGCCGATTCGATCATGATAGCGAGCTGCTACAAGCGGCGCGCTCGATGCACCAGGGCCACCGCATCAAATCTTATTGAATTTTAGTGGGTTACGATATGAGTGAGGTTCGAATCGAAAGCCCCATCACCTCGGCAAGATAGTCGTTGTTCAGACAGGCTTGCAGTCGTTTTTTCGGCAAGCTGCGTTTCAGAGGATGCAGACGCAGCAGATTCATGGCGATTTTCCTGACGATATTCAG
>JACMOT010000383.1 GCA_014377915.1 Tardiphaga sp. | reverse complement strand
GCTCGGCACTGTCGGCCAATGCCCATCACGGCGTCGATCAGCTGACGCTGGAGGCCCGGGCCTATGGCGTGGCGCGGGGGTATTCGCCGCTGTTGGTCAACAGCATGGTCGGGTTCATCGGTCCGGAATATCTATATGATGGCAAGTAGATCATTCGTGCCGGGCTGGAGGATCATTTCTGCGGCAAGCTGCTCGGCCTGCCGCTTGGCGTTGATGTCTGTTACACCAATCATGCCGAGGCTGATCAGGACGACATGGACAATCTACTGACGCTGCTGGCGGCGGCGGGCGTCACCTTCATCATGGGCGTGCCCGGCGCCGATGATGTGATGCTTAATTATCAGTCGACCTCGTTCCACGATGCGCTCTATGTCCGCGACCTGTTCGGGTTGCGGCGGGCGCCGGAATTCGACGACTGGCTGGCAGGCTCGGGTCTCGCGGACGCCGATTTCCGGCTCAAGGGCCCTGATGGCCTGCTGCCCGAGATGGCGGCGCGGTTGATTGCCTGATGTCATGCGGTCGTCACCTGCCGTGACGCTTCCTGTCATGACGTTCGACATGCCATTCGCGCATCGCTCACGTGATCGTCAACCCGTGCCACATTGTTGAAGAAATTGTAGCCCAGCATTGGCCGGCATGGTTAGATCGTGGCATCATGTAACGGCGTGGAACCGTTTTATCACTAAGACGTTAGGCCGTGCGCCAGACTTCATCCATGCAGGGTTTGCTGGTGACTCCACAGAGGACAATTGATGAGAGCTGACGTCAGGCCAACGGCACGGCGCATCCTGTGCGTGTTTCCGCGATACACGTCGTCATTCGGCACGTTCGAATACTCTTATCCTCTCACCGACGGCGTCCAGGCCTTCATGCCGCCGCAGGGACTGCTGCTGATCGCGGCCTACATGCCCGAGAACTGGGAGGTTCGCTTCATCGACGAGAACATCCGCCCGGCCACCGCGGTCGATTTCCTGTGGGCCGAAGCGGTGTTTGTCAGCGGCATGCATATCCAGCGTTCGCAGATGAACGAGATCTGCCACCGTGCGCATGGTTATGATCTGGCGGTGGCGATCGGCGGACCGTCGGTCAGCTCCTGTCCGGAATATTATCCGGCGTTCGATTATCTGCATTGTGGCGAGCTCGGCGATGCCACCGATCAGTTGATCGATATTCTCGCCGCGGATACCAGGCGTCCGGACCGACAGGTGGTGCTGAAGACCACCGACCGTCTCGACATGACCAAGTTCCCGATTCCGGCCTATGAGCTGGCGGATATCCCGCGCTATTTTCTCGGCAGCATCCAGTATTCCTCGGGTTGCCCGTATCAATGCGAATTCTGCGACATTCCCGGCCTGTATGGCCGCAATCCGCGGCTGAAATCGCCGGAACAGATCACCGCGGAGCTCGACAAGCTGCTGGAATGCGGCATCATGGGGTCGGTCTATTTCGTCGATGACAATTTCATCGGCAACCGCAAGGCGGCGCTCGATCTGCTGCCGCATCTGGTGGAATGGCAGAAGAAGACTGGCTATGTGCTGCGGCTGTCCTGCGAGGCCACGCTGAACATCGCCAAGCGCCCGGAAATCCTGGGTCTGATGCGCGATGCGCTGTTCGGCACCATCTTCTGCGGCATCGAGACGCCCGATCCGGTAGCGCTGAAGGCGATGAAGAAGGACCACAACATGGTCCTGCCGATCATGGAATCCATCGAGGTACTGAACAGTTTCGGCATGGAGGTGGTGTCCGGCATTATTCTCGGCCTTGACACCGACCGGCCGGAGACCGGGCAGGCGCTGCTCGACTTCGTCGATGCGTCGAAGATCCCGCTTTTGACCATCAACCTGCTGCAGGCGCTGCCGCAAACGCCGCTGTGGGACCGGCTCAAGAAGGCTGACCGTCTGAACGAGGACGAAGGCCGCGATTCCAACGTCGACTTCCTGTTGCCGTACGAAGATGTTGTCAGCTCCTGGCGGGCCTGTATGGGCGCGGCCTATCAGCCGCAGAAGCTTTTCGACCGCTATGAATACCAGATCACCAAGACCTATCCCAACCGCATCCATCCGCGCACCAGGCAGCAGACCTCCTGGCATAATATCCGGCTCGGCCTGATCATGCTGCGCAACATCTTCTGGCAGATCGGCGTGCTCGGCGACTACAAGGCGGTGTTCTGGAAATTCGCGCTGAAGCGGCTGATGCGCGGCGAGATCGAATATCTGATCTCGTCGACCATGGTCGCCCAGCATCTGATCATGTTTTCGCGCGACGCCTCGCAGGGCACCACCAGCGCTTCCTACTACTCGATGAAGTTGCCGGACGCGGTCCCGGCGGAATAATGGGCAAGCGCCGTCATGACTGATCAGGCCAACATGACGGCGCCGCGACGATCAATCGGCGAGTTACGCGCGCTGACACCCGCGCGCGTCGGCCTGGGCCGGTCCGGCGCCAGCCTGCCGACGCGGGTGCTGCTCGATTTCACGCTCGACCACGCCCGGGCGCGGGACGCCGTGCATGCGCCGTTCGAGGTCGAATCGATCGCAGGCGGACTTGCAGCTCTCGGGCTCGAAACCGTGACCGTTTCGAGCCAGGCGCCGGCCCGCCCGGACTATCTGAAGCGCCCTGATCTCGGCCGCAAACTTGACCCCGAATCGCGGGCAAGGCTGATGGCGCGTGCCGCTATGGCCTGCGATGTCATCATCATCATCGGGGACGGCCTGTCGCCCGCCGCCGTCGACGCCCATGCCGTGAGCCTGGTGGAGGTACTGCTGCCGAAGCTGCCTGGCCTTGTCGTCGGTCCCGCGGTGATTGCCACGGGCGCGCGGGTGGCGCTGGGCGACGAGATCGGTGCGCTGCTGAAGGCCCGCATCGGGATAATGTTGATCGGCGAGCGGCCCGGGCTGTCGGCACCGCACAGCCTGGGCGCCTATCTCACCTTTGCGCCAAAACCCGGCCTGACCGACGCCGAACGGAACTGTGTCTCCAATATCCAGACCGCTGGCCTCAGCTATGATGAGGCGGCGGTGAAGATCGCCTGGCTGGCGCGAGAGGGATTGGCGCGCGGGGTCAGCGGCGTGGCGCTGAAGGACGAGAGCACGGTGCTGCCCGCGAAAGAAGTGACGCGCCGGCAATGAACGCCGCATTTTTTGCCGCATTTGTGGCATGAAACTTCCGGCGTCGCGGACCATCGCCTTGCGAGGTGTCATACAGACCTGCTAGATCTGCGCGGCAAATTTACTGCGTGTTTTCAAGGGCTAGTGCTGTTCGGTCCGGCCGATTCCAGCCGCGCGATGCCCCCGCAGCTCGCAGCGACGCCTTCGACAGGACTGGACAGTTGATGCACGACAAGAACGCCCCTGCCGACCTCAGCAAATTGGGGAAGCGGCCTGTCAGCATCGCGTTTGGTCTAGAGCGACTCGGCCTGATCGCGGTGAAGGCTCCCGTACTGTCCTGCCTGATCCTGTTGGCGCTGGTGGTCGGCGCCATCTTCGGTATCCAGCGCATCAAGATCGACGATTCGCTGAGCCAGCTGTTCCGCTCCAATTCCAAGGAATATCGCCAGTACGAGGAAGTGACGAAGCGCTTCCCCTCGAGCGAGTTCGACGTATTGGTCGTGGTCGAAGGCAAGACGCTGCTGGCGCGGGAGAATCTGGAAAAGGTTCGCGATCTCGTCACCGACCTGCAACTGGTCGACGGCGTCCGCGGGCTGATCTCGCTGTTCTCGGCGCGCCAGGCGCCGGCCCCCGGCAAGTTGCCGGCGGCCTTGTTTCCGTCCGAGCTTCCCGAGGGCGCGGCCTATGACAGCTTCATCCAGACCGTGAAGGCCAATGAGATCATCCGCGGCAAGCTGTTGTCCGACGACGGCACGCTGGCGCTGGTGGTGCTGTCGCTGGATCCCTCCGTGGTCAGCAACAACAAGCTGAGCAAGGCCGTGGCCGACATCCGCAAGATCATGAGCGACGATCTCGCCGATTCCAATTTGACGAAACAGCTCTCCGGCGTGCCGGTGATGCAGCTCGAGATCCGCAACGCGGTCGAGCGCGACGGGCTGATCTACAACGTCGCCGGCATTCTCGCCGGCTGCCTGATCGCCATCATCTTCTTCCGAAAAATATCCTTCATGATCGTGGCGGCGTTTCCGCCGCTGCTGGCGATTCTGCTGGCCTTGGGCGCGCTCGGCTGGGCCGGCTTCAGCCTCAACATGTTCCTTAACGTGATGACACCGCTGATCATGGTGATCAGCTTCTCGGATTCGATGCAGCTGACCTTCGCGGCGCGCGACCGGCTGATCGCCGGCGAGGACAAGTATTCGGCGTTCAAGAACGCCGTGCTGGTGGTCGGCCCGGCCTGCGTGCTGACCCACGCCACCGCCGGCATCTCGTTCCTGGCGCTGCAGTTCTCCGACTCCGACCTGATCCGCGCCTTCGGCGAGGCGGGCCTCGCGGCCACCGTGATCGCGCTGGTCGCGGTGCTCTCCTTGGTGCCGGTGTTCGGCGTGCTGCTGGTGCGCAACGAAAAGCAGTTCGCGGCCAAATTCCAGAAGGCCGATTCCGGCGTCACCGCGTTGCGCAATTTCTGCTACTGGATAGCGGTCCGCATGGTCGGCCGCCCCGGCCTGTTCAGCCTGATTTCACTGGTGGTCGTCGGCGGCCTGGCTGTCGTCTATGCCAATCTGGAGCCGCGCTACCGGCTCGCCGACCAGGTGCCGGACAAGGAGCAGGCGGTGGCTGCCTCCGGCCGGCTCGACGCCAAGCTGACCGGCGCCAATCCGATCGATGTGCTGATCGAATTCCCCAAGGGCCAGGATCTGTATTCGCCGGAAACGCTGGCGACCATCGCCGACGTGCATTCGCTGGTCGAGAAGTCGGCCGGTGTCGGCAATGTGTGGTCGGTCGAGACGCTGCGCCGCTGGCTGGCCGAGAAGGCCGGCAGCAACGACGTCTCGACGCTGAAGGAATATGTCAGCGTGATTCCCGAGCATCTGGTGCGCCGCTTCATCTCCGCCGACCAGATGGCGGTGGTGGTGTCGGGTCGGGTGCCGGATCTGGATTCCAGCGCCATCCTGCCGGTGGTCGACAAGCTCGACGGCCTGCTCAATGAAATCCGCACCAAGCACCCCGGCTACGAGATCGCGGTGACCGGTCTTTCCGCCATCGCCGCGCGAAATTCGGCCGGCATGATCGAGAAGCTCAACCATGGCCTGACCATCGAGTTCGGGCTGGTGGCGATCTTCATCGGCCTGGCATTCCGCTCCTGGGTGGTGATGCTCGCCTGCATCCTGCCGGGCATCTTTCCGGTGGTGCTGTCCGGCACCGTGCTGTGGCTGCTGGGCGAGGGGCTGCAATTCGCCAGCGTGGTCGCCCTGACGGTGTCGTTCGGCCTCGGCCTTTCCGCCACCATCCACTTCCTCAACCGCCTGCGGCTGGAAGACACGCCGGGCACCGATCCCGCGGTGGCGGTGGAGCGCGCCACGGTGCTGGTCGGTCCGGCACTGATCCTGACCACGGTGGTGCTGGCCTGCGGACTGGTCGTCACGGTGTTTTCGGACCTGCCGTCGCTGCGGCTGTTCGGCTGGCTCAGCGCCTTTGCAATGGTGGCGGCGCTGATCGCCGACCTGTTCATCCTGCGCCCAACCGCGATGTGGCTGATCAATCTGCAGCAGAAGATCTCCGGGACTTCGGTGCTGGTCAAGCCCGCGGAGTAGGGCGGGTCACATCGCCATTCCAGGGCGTGAGGGCGGCGCCTGGGCGAATCCGGAATCCCGAAGTGTTCATCGTCCCATCTCGGGATTCCGGGTTCGCTCGCAGCAAGCTGCTCGCACCCCGGAATGACAGCGGTGTTGCTCAGCCTCAGCCCTTGACCATGCTGATCTGTACGCCGCAGATTTCGCCCTTGGAATTGATCGACACTGACTGCTTGTTGCCGGGGGTGGTCAAAGTGATGTTGGCGGCAAAGCCGGCAGCCTCGACGAAGACGTCGATCTGGCCGCCGCCCGCGGTGCCCTGCAGATTGCCGAAAATATTGCGGCTCTTTTCGCTCCAGTTGCCGGAAATGCGGT
>JACMOT010000382.1 GCA_014377915.1 Tardiphaga sp. | reverse complement strand
GTTTACCCAGGTGCAGTTGCGCGGCCCGCTCGAGGCCGGCCCGCCGCTGCGCGACTGCAGCTTCACGCGGAGCGGCACGGGGAGCTATAATTACTTCCTCGGCAAGATTGGCGCGGCACAGGTCGGGCCAGTCTATCTCGGCACGATCGGCATGGCCTCCCTGGTGTGCGCCTTCCTGGCGTTCGAGATCATCGGTCTCAACATGTTGGCCAGCGTCGGGTGGAATCCGATCCAGTTCGTCCGCCAACTGCCGTGGCTGGCGTTGGAGCCGCCGGGGCCTCAATGGGGGTTTCAACTTCTCGTCCCTCTGTCCGAGGGCGGCTGGTGGCAGATGGCCGGTTTTTTCATGACAACGTCGCTGATCCTGTGGTTCGTCCGGACACTGCGCCGGGCCCACGCGCTCGGCATGGGGACGCATGTCGCCTGGGCGTTCGCGGCGGGCATCCTGCTGATCATCACGCTCGGCTTCATCCGGCCGATGCTGATGGGCAGCTGGGCGGAGGCGGTGCCGTTCGGCATCTTCCCCCACCTTGATTGGACCGCGGCTTTCTCGATCCGCTACGGCAACCTCTTCTATAACCCGTTCCACTGCCTCTCGATCGCCTTCCTCTACGGATCGACCCTGTTGTTCGCGATGCACGGAGCGACGATCCTAGCGGTCGGCCGTTACGGCGGCGAGCGCGAGATCGAGCAGATTACCGATCGCGGCACGGCGGCCGAGCGCGCCGCCCTGTTCTGGCGCTGGACGATGGGCTTCAACGCGACGATGGAATCGATCCATCGCTGGGCGTGGTGGTTCGCCGTGCTGACCCCGCTGACCGGGGCGATCGGCATCCTGCTGACGGGGACGGTCGTCGACAATTGGTATCTGTGGGCGGTGCTGCACGGCTATGCGCCGGACTATCCGGCCACGGGCGTCGTCGATCCTTCCACCCTGCCGGGAGCGCCGCAATGACGGGCACCTTCACCAGATTCGCCGCCCTTGCCACCGCGGGCGCGGCGCTGTCGCTGGCCGGGTGTCAGTTCGGTCCCAAGGATTCGACCCAGACCGGCTATCGCGGCACCGGCCTCGACCAGATCGTCGATCGCAGCGATATCGCAAAGGCGGCGGCGATCCCGGCCGAAGCCTATCCGCTGCCAGCCGACGGGGGCGGAAGCGCGGGCGCGAGCTATCAGAACCTCAAGGTGCTCGGCGGCGTCAGCAAGGACCGCTTCGACCATCTGATGGCCAATATCACGCAATGGGTGGCGCCGCCCGAACAGGGCTGCAACTATTGCCATAACCCCGAGAATATGGCGTCCGACGAGAAGTATACCAAAATCGTCGCGCGGCGGATGCTGCAGATGACGCAGGCGATCAATTCGAAGTGGTCGACCCACGTCAAGGATACCGGGGTTACCTGCTACACTTGTCACCGAGGCAATGCGGTGCCGACCAACAAATGGGCGATGGCCGAGGGGACGCCCAACGCGGGCTCGATCCTGCGCAACAAGCATGGCCAGAACACGCCGGAACCGGACGTCGGCTTTGCCTCGCTGCCTTATGATCCGTTCGCGGAATATCTCAACGGGCAGAGCCAGATCCGCGTCGCCAGCAGCAGTGCCTATCCGTCGAGCGACCATGTCGTATCGATCAAGGATGCGGAGAAGACCTATGGGCTGATGATGCACGTCAGCTCGGCACTGGGGGTCAACTGCACCTATTGTCACAACACGCAATCATTTCGCGCTTGGAACCTCAGCCGGGCGCAGCGCGGGACGGCCTATTATGGCATCCGCATGGTGCGGGATATCAACGAGCAATATATCGACTCGCTGCAGAACGTCTTCCCGGCCAATCGCAAGGGGCCGCATGGCGATCCTTACAAGGCCAATTGCACCACCTGCCACCAAGGGCTGTCGAAGCCGCTTGGCGGCGTCAGCATGATTGGCCAGGCACCGGCGCTCAGGGGAACGTCGGCGCTCGCGCCCGCACCGGCAGCGGTGGCGGCGGTGAATGCGGCATTCAAGGCCCCGGCGGCCATGACCGCCAAGAAATGATCGTGCTCCGCGCCGCTGCCACTGGCGGCGCGGACCGATCGGCCCGGTCGACCGGCAACGTCGAATGAACTTCCGCAATCATCCGCTGCGCTCTGCCCTGTCGGAGGAGATGCACCTCCGCCGGCTGCCGCGCTTCACTACACCCTATCGCCTGATGCAAATCGTCACCGTGCTCGGCGAGGCCGGCGCCGGTGAGGCGCGAGCCCACATCGAGCAGCTCGCCACGACCGGACGCGTGATCGTCCCGGTGTCGGGCAAATATGGTGTGCTTACACTCGGCGACGTCACGCTGGTGTGGGAACGGCACACCGAATTTGCCAGCTACACGCTGCTGTGTGGCGGCCCGGCCGAGGCTTCCTTCGATCCCGCGCTGTTCGAGCCCGTCCTGTCGAAAATCGTCGAGCAGCTGCCGGGCGATATCATCCGCGCGACGCAGGTGTCGCTGATCATCGACCCATCGCCGGGGACGATCCCCGCCGGGCTCGAGCGCTGGTTCGCGACCGATGCGACCATTGCCTGCGACGTCGCCGACGGACTGGCGCGAGTCGTCTCCGATTTCCGCCTCAACCCAGATGGCTACGGCCGCCTGCTCGTCCTCGATCGCGGACTGGAGCATGATGAGCCGGCGCAGCTGATCCTGCGGCTGCAGGAGCTCGGCAATTATCGCAACATGGCGCTACTCGGCCTGCCGCTGGCCCAACGCCTGACACCGGCGGTAACCGATCTCGAAGGTCGCCTGGCCGAGCTGACTCACGCCGTGTCGGAGCGGACATCGGAGGATGACAAGCTGCTCGACGAACTGACTTTTCTATCCGCCGAACTGGCGCGCCTCGCCGCCGAGACACGCTTTCGGATGAGTGCGACGAGGGCCTACGCGCAGCTTAGCAAAGACCGGCTCGATTCATTAGCGATCGCTCCTGTTCGCGGGTTCCAAACATTGGCCGACTTCACTGAGCGACGGCTGATCCCCGCAGTTCGGACCTGCGACAGCTTTTCGGCGCGGATTGAGGATCTGCTGCAGCGTGCGGCGTGGACCAGCGAACTGCTCCGGACCCGCATCGACATCGCACTAGCCAAACAGAACCGTGACCTCCTGACCTCCATGGACGGTCGCACCGACCTGCAATTGCGCCTGCAGCAGACGGTCGAGGGCCTCTCTGTCGTCGCCATCAGCTATTATTTGGTGGCCCTGGTCAGCTACATTCTGGCGGCGGTGCCAGGGGTACGGCACGATCTGGCTGTGGCGATCGCGGTGCCGATCGTGTTGACGATCGTTGCACTCTCGCTCAGGATATTGCGCCGCCGCCTCCACGGCTAGCCGCTTCTCAAGCCGCCATTGCTCGCCGGGCCAAGGCGCATTGCGACCAGATTTCGGACAATGCAGTGACCAGCAGATCGACATCGGCATCGCTGTGCACCGGCGACGGCGTCAGGCGCAGCCGCTCGGTGCCGACGGGCACCGTCGGATAGTTGATCGGCTGCACATAGATGCCGTGGTTTTCCAGCAGCCAGTCGCTGATCATCTTGCACTTGTGCGCGTCGCCGACCATCACCGGGATGATGTGGCTGGTATTTTCCATCGTCGGAATGCCGATCGCATCGAGGCGGCGGCGGACCTGCGCGACCCGCTCGCGATGCTGCTCGCGCTCAACC
>JACMOT010000381.1 GCA_014377915.1 Tardiphaga sp. | reverse complement strand
TCGCTGCATGCGGTGCGCGACGAATTGCGCAACGAGCTGGTGCCGATCAACAAGAAATATCCGCTGGAGCAATTGCTGCAGGCCTGCCGCGATTATCCCGGCGCGTCGAACGCCCGCCGCATCACCTTCGAATACGTCATGCTGCGCGGCATCAATGATTCGCTGGAAGACGCCAAGCTGCTGGTGAAGATGCTGAAGGGCATCCACGCCAAGATCAATCTGATCCCGTTCAACCCGTGGCCCGGCACGCGCTACGAATGTTCGGACTGGGACCAGATCGAGAAATTCTCCGAATACGTCTTCAACGCCGGCTATTCCTCGCCGGTCCGCACACCGCGCGGCCGCGACATCCTCGCCGCCTGCGGGCAATTGAAGTCGGAGACCGAAAAACTCTCCGCCCGCGAGCGCCAGGCGCTGCGCGCGATGGCGATGACGGATTGAGATGGCGCTGATCGGCCGCCTGTTCGTCATTGCCTTTGCATTCTGCATGGCCTGTTTCATCGCCGGCGCCATCGTGGTGGTCGCGATCCTGTTTCCTGAAGTCAGCTCGATCGACGTCGCCGGCATCGATCCTGCGGCGCTCAACGTCGTTCTCGGATTCGGCTTCATCTTCGTCAGCGGCTTTGCGCTGATCCCGGCGGTCGCGGTGGTGACGATGACCGAGGCCTTCGACGTCCGCGGCGTATTGGCCTATGCGATCGGCGGCGCGGCGGTAGGGCTGGCCTGTTATCTCGGCCTCGTGCCGTTCGATACCGAGGCGATGCGCTTCGACGGCATCGTGCGCCGCCACCTCGAAGTGGTCACCGGCGCCGGCATCGTCGGCGGGCTAGTCTACTGGCTGATCGCCGGCCGCAATGCCGGCCGCTGGAAGCAGCCGCGCGCAGTTTCTTACCCTCCCCTGGAGGGGGAGGGTCGGTAACCCGCGCGCGCAGCGCGATGGTTACCGGGGTGGGGTGAGCGGCGAGCTTGATCGATAAGATTTTCACCCCACCCCGCCCACCACGATGCTGCGCATCGTAATGAGCGACCCTCCCCCTCCAGGGGAGGGTAAGAAGGACGCACCTGCTTTGCCTTTTCATCGTCCCCCCGCTCCGCTAAACCGCGCGCCATGAACCGGACCGGACTCTACATCGCGCTGGCGCTCAGCCTCGTCGTCGGCTTGACCTTCGGGATCTATCCCGAACTCGACCTCAAGCTCGCGGCTTTGTTCTACGACGCCGCCACAAAAACCTTCCCGATCAAGGACGGCGCGCTGGCGATGTTCGCGCGCGACGCGGCGATGTGGATCTGCTGGGCCTTCGTGCTGCCGTCGATCGCGGCCCTGATCATCAAGCTGATCTGGCCGAACCGGAAGCTGCTGGTCTCCGCCAATACCATCGCCTTCCTGCTGATCACCATCATGCTGGCCGCCGGCATCCTGACCAACCTGACCTTCAAGACCCATTGGGGGCGGCCACGGCCGGTGATGGTCACCGAATTCAGCGGCCCCTGGCAGTTCAAGGCGTGGTGGGACCCGACCGGCCAGTGCGGCCGCAATTGCTCGTTCTTCTCCGGCGAGGGCGCCACCGCGTTCTGGACCTTTGCGCCCGCCGCG
>JACMOT010000380.1 GCA_014377915.1 Tardiphaga sp. | reverse complement strand
TTGTTTCCCCTGATATCACAACCCAGCTTCTTCATGCCGCCAGCACTGTTAGTCAGGCCTACATCATTGATGAAATAGTGGTGCTGACCACCGCCGCGCGTCGGGATCGTGACCACGCCCTTCGGCCATCCGCCCTGTTCCTCGACGAACTCGGCGAGCAACCGAGGGCCATCGTCCTTGTAGTCTGCGTCGACGACGACAACACCCGCGAGGCCGCACGGAATGCCATACACAGCGTCAGGGAATTGACGCCAGATTTTCATCAAAGTAGCATTGTTTAGCGTGGCGCCGATGTGCGCAGGCTTAAAGCCGTGCTTAGCGACAAATTCAGCGCGGATGCTTTCGCGTTGCTCCCTCGTCAAGAGAGCATCGCGAAATTTCCAGGCGGGAATGAGCGGCGACTTGTCGGCGGACTTGCAAGGGAACACGGGACAGCCCACTTCGACGAGGATCTTAGCCACTAGGAAGTTGTGGCGCTGACGTTCGATGTAATCAGGAAGCGACGACATATTCTGAGTCCTTCGGCGGTTGATGATTTGTTAGTTCTGGTACATGTCGATGTGGGCCAATGACGGTTACATCACCCATGCAGAAACCTCGGCGGCGGTCTGGGCTTTGCGTGCTACGGACTGCCGAAAATCCCGACCGAGTGGGATCGACACATCTCTGGCTGAAATCTTGAGACTGTCGAGGATCAGCTTGCGCAGAAGTGCGCTGGCGATGCGACCGCTCTCCGCAATAGTCACGAGCAGGCGGTCAGCGTGTGAGATTGTAGACATGGTGTCAGGTCCTTCGGAATAAAGTGGATTTGGTGAGTGCAGCCATGCCGCAGCATGCGATGCGATGTCTGGGTTGTCGGCATTGCCGCAGTGATTGCTCGCCGGGAGCGTGCGTCTGCGATGCATCGAGCTAGGTGCCCGAAGCTAAGATGCGACGTGCACGGATGAGACAAACGCCATCGCACGCAGAGCGTGCCCCTGGACGAAAGCGTCAGACTATCGGAGCGACGTTATATGGAAGGTTGTAACCGTATCTGACATAGGCAGAACAGCGCAGTCACGTCGCGGAAGCGAACGGACAAATTGGCGCAAGGACTGGTCAGAGCGAATTTCATAAATTCCGAACACTGCATGTTCGATGATAGTGCAAGGCTATTGCGCGGAGAAATGATCAGGCACTCTACAATTCGCCAGTATCTACGTTTGCCTGCCAGCTCGAATCGATTTTCGGGCTTATTGGCTTTCAGCTGGATCTACTACGCGCCCCGACCGCCCATACCCGATCGTCGTCTGCGACGACTAAGCTACCTCCATCAATTGTCGACCGAATTCATTCCGATTTGCTCATCATGGCCTCTCGCGACAGCAACTCCCCAGTTCGCTGTGCCGCCAACACGAGCGGGTCGGCACCGCCCTCGTGGCGCGGCTACGCGGGGATGTTAGATGGACGCCACTGCCCGTGATGCCCAGCGGCTCGTCTATGCGGGGATCGGCACTTGCCTTCATCCGAGGACCGGCGGGGACGACAAAGAATGTCTGCCAGGTTCAGGCTTTTTGGCAGATTGCTCATCAGCCGGGGAGACAGCGCAGAGATCTGAAGCGAAAGCTCGGCGAGTCGATATGGCTGCTGTTTGCCGCATATGATTCGAGCACAGGGGACACGATGGTTAGACGCCATGCAGGCGTGGAGTCATTAATTCGAGATCACCGCCAATCTCGAAACTATGCACGAGGTGCGATGTCCGCGCTAATATGTGACCCCAGAGTGACCCCGAAGCATTTTCAAGAGGTGCATGAGGGAAGTTTAAACATATTAAAAAGCAAAAAACCCTGCGATTGCAGGGCTTTATGTTGGTCGGAGCGAGAGGATTTGAACCTCCGACCCCTAGTCTCCCAGACTAGTGCGCTAACCGGGCTGCGCCACGCTCCGCCGTGGCATCCTGTAGCTTTGATCCGCCCGTTGCGCAAGAAGGCTTGATGATGATCTGGCAGCCCGTCAAAACCAGTGCCACGCTCGCGCCTTCCTCAGCCCGGCGACGACCACGCGTCGTGCCAGGCCTCGCTGGCGCTGTCCGGCTCCTGCATCGCCGCGTTCAGCAAGTCGCGGCATTCCAGCAGATCGGCGAGCAGGCTCTCCAGCCGGGTCGTGGTTTCGAACGACCGCATCTGGCCGGCGATGCCGGCAATCGGGCCGCTGTCATCGTCGGTTTCATCATCCTCCTCGTCGACATCTTCCGCTCCGGCCGCGAGGCGGCGCATCGGCGCCGGAATCAGCGGCGCGTCGCCGTCCTCGTCGTCCTCATCGGCATTGATGTCGAGGCGCGGGGTCGCTGCATCGTCATCATCCTCGGCCAGCGTACGGCTGATTTCGTCCTCGATCGCGCCGAATGACGCCCCCGACATGCCGTCGGCGACCCGCTGCACCGCTTTGATGCCGTTTTCCTTGAGAATCCGCTGCACCCCGCGGATGGTGTAGCCCTCGCCGTACAGCAATCGGCGGATACCGCGCAGCAGATCGACGTCGTCCGGACGGTAATATCGCCGGCCGCCGGATCGCTTCATCGGCTTTATCTGGGTGAACCTGGTTTCCCAGAACCGCAGCACGTGCTGCGGGATGTCGAGGTCGTCAGCGACCTCGCTGATGGTTCGGAACGCATCCGGTGATTTTTCCACGTGCTGGATCTCCCGGATGGTCACCTCTCAGGCGACGTCAAACTCAGTCGTCGTGGGTATCTTTGCCGTTGGCCTCGGAGAGGTCGCCGTTGATTCGCTGCTTGAGAATCGCGGACGGCTTGAACACCATCACCCGGCGCGGCGAGATCGGCACCTCGGTGCCGGTCTTCGGGTTACGTCCGATCCGCTGCCCCTTCTTGCGGACCATGAAGGAGCCGAAAGAGGACAATTTTACCGTCTCGCCCTTCTCCAGGCAGTCGGTAATTTCCTTCAATACCAGTTCCACAAAGGCAGACGATTCCGTGCGCGACAGACCTACCTTTTGATAGACCGCTTCGCACAGATCGACGCGTGTGACCGTTTTACCCGTACCCGTCATCGCCTGCCCCAACTCCCGGCGAACAAATTCTTGTCAGAAATTATGAGGTTACCGCCCGCCGGTCAACAGCGCTCATCGATGCAACGGCGTCGAAGACCATGACAATGCGGGATAATTTTGGCGCCGCGGCTACCAGCGGATCAGCGCCGAGCCCCAGGTGAAGCCGCCACCCATGGCTTCCAGCAGCACCAGATCGCCCTTCTTGATGCGGCCGTCCTGCACCGCGACCGACAGCGCCAGTGGAATCGAGGCGGCGGAGGTATTGCCGTGCAGGTCGACGGTCAGCACCACTTTTTGCGGTGCAATATGCAGCTTATGCGCGGAGGCATCGATGATGCGCTTGTTGGCCTGGTGTGGCACGAACCAGTCGATGCTCTCGGCATTGGCGCCGGTGGCGTGGAAGGCGTCGACAATGACATCGGTAATCATGCCGACGGCGTGTTTGAACACTTCGCGACCCTCCATCCGGAGGTGACCGGTAGTCTGGGTCGAGGACACACCGCCATCGACATAGAGTTTTGATTTGTGGCGACCGTCGGAGCGCAGATGCGTGGTCAGGACGCCGCGATCGGTGGATTCGCCAGGCTGCTCCTGCGCTTCCAGGATGATGGCGCCGGCGCCATCGCCGAACAGCACGCAGGTGCCGCGATCGGTCCAGTCCAGAATCCGCGAAAAGGTTTCAGCGCCGATCACCAGCGCGCGCTTGAAGGCGCCGGTGCGCAAGAAATTATCGGCGGTGGCCAGCGCGAACACGAAGCCGGAGCATACCGCCTGCAGGTCGAACGCCGCGCCATGGTTGATGCCGAGCGCATGCTGCACTGATACGGCAGTGGCCGGAAAAGTATTGTCCGGGGTCGAGGTCGCCAGCACGATCAGGTCGATCGACTGCGCGTCGATCCCGGCATGGGCCAGGGCGGCCTGCGCCGCCTTGATCGCCAGATGCGAGGTGAACTCGCCCTCGGCCGCGATATGGCGCTGGCGGATACCGGTGCGCTGGACGATCCACTCGTCGGACGTAACCACTTTGGGGGCCAATTCGGCATTGGTCAGAATCCGCTCCGGCAAATAAGAACCGCAGCCGAGCACGACCGAACGTATCGCAGTCACGAGACAGCCTCCTGCGCGGGGGTCGCAGCAGGTACGGTGCCGCCGTCGCGATTGAGCATTTGATTGATTTTGGTGAGAAGATCGTAGCGCACCATGTCATAGCCAACATCCACCGCGTAGGCAAAGCCATCGGCATTGGTGCCGCCATGGCTCTTCACAACAATGCCGCGCAGGCCGAGGAAGACCGCGCCGTTGGACTTGTTGGGATCGACCTTGTCGCGGACCGCCTTGAAGGCGTTCTTGGCGAACAGATAGCCGATCCGGGAGCGCCAGGTCCGCGCCATCGCATTGCGCAGATATTCGCTGAACTGGCGCGCGGTTCCCTCCGCGGCCTTCAGCGCGATATTGCCGCTGAAGCCTTCGGTGACGATGACGTCGGCGGCGCCGCGGCCGATGCCGTCGCCCTCGACGAAGCCGATGAAATCGAGTTGCGGCAGGTCGGCGGCGCGCAGCAATTCAGCGGCCTCGCGGATTTCATCACCGCCCTTGATCTCCTCGACCCCGATATTGAGCAGGCCGACGGTCGGCCGCTCGAGATCAAACAGGGCGCTGGCCATCGCGCTGCCCATCACCGCCATCGTCTTCAGGTGCTGCGCATCGCCACCGATGGTGGCGCCGAGATCGGGCACCACCGAATCGCCGCGCGTGGTCGGCCAGATCGCCGCCAGCGCCGGGCGCTCGATGCCGTCGAGCATGCGCAGGCAGAAACGCGCCATCGCCATCAGCGCGCCGGTATTGCCGGCGGATACCGCGACGTCCGCTTCGTCCTTCTTCACCGCCTCGATGGCCTGCCACATCGACGACACTCGGCGGCCGCGGCGCAGCGCCTGGCTCGGCTTGTCGTGCATGCTGACGGCGACGTCGGTGTGAATCACCCGGGAAACCGCCTTCAGCGCCGGATGCTTCGCCAGTTCGGCGTCGATCAGGACGCTGTCGCCGAACAGCAGGAATTCACTGTCGGGGTGTCGGGTCAGGGAAATGGCGGCGCCGGGAATGACCACCGATGCGCCAATATCGCCACCCATGGCGTCTAGCGCGATGCGAACCTTTTTCGGCATGAAAGTCCCGGAAACCTGTCTCTTGCGACCCCGAACGCATCGGGCCGCGAACGGATGCTCACCGCAGTGGATGGCGAGCGGCGGAGGTATCGAAATAAACCCTGTTCGAGTCCGGACAATAGCGTTTCCGTGACCCGACACAACATCTTGACCCGGCGTAATTATCTCGCCAGTCGCCGACGCCCGAAATCAGAACCGGGCGGCGGTCACCCCGGACAGGCGGAATGTCATCAGAAAGCGGCGGCACCCTGCTGTCCCGCTTTGCTCAGTCTTCCATTTCGTCCCTGCCGTCTCGTGATCCGCCGGTCCATCCCTTGGGCTTCGTGGCGCCCGCGCCCTCCTTCAGCGCCTTCAGCACCGCGAAAGGGTGCTCTTTCGGGTCGATGACCTCAACTGGCGCTTCGAATACCGCGTCCGGCTTGCGCGGATAGGGGTTGAGCCCGAGATAAAGCGCGTCGGTGGCCAGTCGGCCAAGGTCGATGATGCCGTTTTCGATTGGCTCCGGCGGATCCGGCGTCTCCTCGTCGCTCTCGATGTCCTCATCGACCGATTCGGCCAGTTCGCGAATCTGCGACGGCGGCGCGAACATCAGGTCGATCGCCTCGTCGAAATCGCTTTCCATCGCGTCCAGTGTCACCACGCAGGTCTGCCCGACGCGGCCCCAGACGCGGCCGGTGACATGGACATGGCCGCCCTTGATCGGGGTGACCAGCAGCGAGGCCCTGGCCGAGGCCACGCCGAGCAGCCCGCCAAGGGTCGCCATCGCCTCCCGCTCCTGCGGATTGGCCTCGATGTCGCGTGCCACCCCGGTCTCCGGGATCTGGATCACCGCGATCGGCACGCTCCAGGGGTTGGAGGTGTCGGTTGGGCGTTCGGGTCTTCTCATGTCGTTACCAAAGTTGTCGCGGCCGACGGAAATCGCCAGGCACCGCTTGTCAGCGTTGTTGCATCGAGGGCGGCGAGGTCGGAATTCGCCGTCTCGACATAGGCGGCCAGACGCCGCGCCTGCGCGAGCTCCGTACCATTGTAGATGTTTTTCGACAGCGCCAGCGCCAACGGCTCCCGCCCTGCCCCGAGAGCCATATCATAGGCGGCGGCCCGGCCGTAAAAGGCGCGGCCGAATTCCTGCATTTTCTTCGGCACCCGAAGGTCGCTGGTGCCCAGTTCGCGCAGATTGTCATCGAGATCGCCGCAGAAATGGTCGAACAGACCCTGCGACAGGCCCGATTTGGCATCGAGATGCCGCAGCACCATCCACAGGTGCAGCAGCAACATGTCGAAACGTCCGTTAACCGTGTCCGGCACCGCTAAGTCCCGATAAAACAACGGTTCTCGCGCTTGCGCCACGATGGTGCCATAGATGGACTCAATGGTGCCGCGCAATGGCGTCGGGGTTTTCCGGAAGTGATTGAACGGCCAGACCATCTTGAGTTCCTCAGGCGGGCCCCATGGGCACGCGGATGTTGCATTCAGAGGTTCTGCCCGGTACGTCAACGCCTCGCACGATGCAAGAGGATGGGGTCCGCGCCGCGATGACAATTTCGAGCCATATCGACGCCAGCCGCCGGCCAAGGCGTGGCTTTCGCCACCTCCGCGCCGCCCTGACCGTTGCCGCCATCTGCCTGTCGCTGGGCGCCTGCGCCGAGCAATACCAGAAGGGCTACATCATGCCGATCGGCGCGCTGGAGCAGATTCCGATCGGCGCCAGCCAGGACCAGGTGCTGATCGTCATGGGCACGCCCTCCACCGTCGCCACGCTATCAGGCGAAGTGTTCTATTATATCTCGCAGCGCGCCGAGCGCGCGGTGGCATTCATGCCGCAGAAGGTCACCGACCAGCGCGTCGTCGCGATCTATTTCGACAAGAATCGCAAAGTTAACCGGCTTGCCAATTATGGGCTGCAGGACGGCAAGATCTTCGACTTCATCAGCCGCACCACGCCGACCTCCGGCCAGGAAATGAGCTATCTGACGCCGCTGTTCAAGCTGATCAGCTCCCGATAGTCCCGGCGACATAAATCCCGAAGCTGACCAGCCGCCTGCGTCAAAGGTCGTCTTGCTGACCTTGCGGCAGCGCCTTACGTTGGTCCAACACCAAAATCATAACGACAAAAACTTTTAGGGAAGAGACCATGACAAGCCTGATCACGCGCCGAGGCCTGCTGTCGGCTACCGCGGCGTTGTCCGCGACATCCCTGCTGCCGCGCGCCAGCCGAGCCGCCGGCGAATGGCGCCCCATCGAAAACGTTC
>JACMOT010000379.1 GCA_014377915.1 Tardiphaga sp. | reverse complement strand
TTTTAGCGGCATCCCAATACCCGCCAGGGCGCGCCAGTCCGACGCGCTCGCCCGGCACCACCTTGGTGATCCTGAACGGTCCGGTACCGGCTGCCGACAAGGTCGCGACCTTGGCCCAGTCACCGGCCTTGGCGAACGACGCCGGCGAGGTGAACAGCAGATACACCGCCATATAGGGGAAATACGACGCCGCCGAAGTGGTCGAGATCGAGACGGTGAAGTCGTCGATCTTCTTGTAGCTACCCATCACCGGCACGCGCGCGCGCGAGATCGCCGAGGCCGCGACTTCGAATTGCGGGCTGTCGTTCTTGAAGAAGCGGTCAAGATTCCAGATCACGGCGTCGGCGTTGAAATCGCCGCCGTCATGAAATTTGACGCCCTTTCGCAAGTGAAAGATCCAGGTCTTGTTGTCGTCGGGCGCCTGCTCCCAGCTCTCGGCGAGGCCCGGGCGCAGCGGCGCCAACTGATCGGTCCTGGTCAGGTCCCACAGCACCAGGCCCTCGAAGATCGGGTAGCCCATGAAGCGCATGCCCTCGAAACCGTTATTCGGCAGGCCGGTCGCGGTGGGGATATCGGAGGCGGTCATGGCGATGCGCAGCGTGGTTTCGGCGACCGCCGGTTGCGCCAGCAGCAATGCCGCGATCGCAAGGGCCTTGGAAGCGTGACGGATGAGCATGGTCTCTCCAGCGTTCAGGAATGGCGTGGAGACACCAGCAAGTTCCGGGCCAGCGCGGGCGGGCGGGGCTCCGCCCGCTATCTGGCGGGCCCGAAGAACAGGTTCGGGAAGTACAGCGCGATCTGCGGAAACAGGATGATCAGCAATACGCCGAACATGGTCACCAGGACGTAGGGAATGACCGACCAGTAGATGTCGCTCATGGTCACGTCCGGCGGCGCCACGCCCTTCAGATAAAACAGGTTGAACCCGAATGGCGGTGTCATGTAACCGATTTCCATCATGATGATGAAGACCACGCCGAACCAGATCGGATCGAAGCCCGAGGCATGAATGACCGGCAGGAACACCGGGAGCGTGATCAACATGATCCCGACCGGATCGAGCACCATGCCGAGCACCAGCAGAACGACGAGCATGAACGCGAGCGAGCCCCATTTGCCGCCCGGAATCAGCGTCATCAGATCGTTCATCAGTTCATTGGCGCCGAGCGTCGTATAGGCGGTCGAGAAGGCGTGCGCCGCGAACAGGATCCACATCACCAGCGCGGTCAGCCGCAGCGTCTGGATCCCGGACTCGCTCAGCATCTGGAACGTCAGCTTGCGCTGCACGGCAGATGCCACCAGCGCCCCGAACACGCCAAGCGCCGCGGCCTCGGTCGGCGTCGCGAAGCCGCCGAAGATCGCCCCCAGCACCAGCACCATGATGAACATCGGCAGGAATACCGCCTTCAGCGACCGCAGCTTGAGCTTCCAGTCACCGCGCTCCTCGACCGGCAGCGCCGGCGCCAGCGATGGCTGCCACCAGGCGCGGACGCCGATATAGATCGTCACCAGCGTGAACAGCAGCATCCCAGGACCGATGCCCGACGCGAACAGACGTCCCACCGAGACTTCGGTGAGCATCGCGTACAGCACCATCAGGATCGACGGCGGAATCAGGATGCCCCAGCCGCCACCGCAATTGATCGCGCCGAGCGCGAGCCGCTTGTCGTAGCCGCGCTCCAGCATCCGCGGCAAGGCGATGGTGCCCATCGTCACCACCGCGGCGGCGCTGATGCCGCTCATCGCCGCGAAGATCGCGCAGATGGCGACGGTGCCGATGGCAAGGCCGCCGCGAAAACCACCGAACCAGACATGCATCATCCGGTACAGATTGTTCGCAACGCCGGACTTCTCCAGCAGCATGGCCATATAGACGTACATCGGGATCGCGATGAGCGTGAAGCTCATCATCGACTCCCAGAACTTGGACGCCACGATGTAGAAGCCGACCGGCCCCATCGTGAAATACAGAAAGATGCTGGAGATGCCGCCAAGGGTGAAAACCAGCGGCGTGCCGATGAACAGGAAGAACAGCAAAGAGCCGAAGAACAGCAGCGTAAGAAACTCGACTGACACGATGGGTCCGTTCGTTCAATGAGAGGGATCGTCGGTGGCCTGCTTGCCGAACGCCGCCGGATCGTTCCGCAGCCCGCACACGGTGCGGATATCCGAGACCGTTCGCACGACGCCCTGCAGCAACAGCAGGATGCCGGCGAGCGGGATGACGATCTTGGCCGGCCAGATATGGGGATCCCAGATGCTCGACGAGGTTTCGAGCTTGGTCGCCGACTCCCAGGCCATGTCGATGCCCTGGTAGATCAGCACGGCCATGAAGATGTAGAACAGCACCGACGTCGACAGATCGACGATCGCCTTCTTCACGCGGTTGAAGCGACCATAGATGATGTCAACATTGACATGCGCGCGCTCGACCAGCAAATAGCCGCCGGCGATGACGGCATAGACGGCGAAGATCAATTGCGCGAGCTCGGCGGTCCAGATCGCGGCGCTGCCGACCAGATAGCGCATCACCACGTCGGCCAGCAGCAGCACGAACATCGGAACGATCAGCCAGGCGGCGGCCCGTCCGACCCAGGAATTCACGGAGGTCACCGACCTGGCGATTTTCAGCATAGGGTCATCCACGCTCGTTGGACGGCGGCATCGACGCAGCGCCATGCCGCATCCGCCGCGCTCCAGTTGAAATGGCGATCGAGACGCCAGCCGCGTCCGCGCAAAGTGGCGGATGCATCAGACGTAACCGAGGTCCGTCATCAGCTTGGTGATCGTCGCGGCGCCCGCGGCCGCGACCGGCCCCTTCGCGATTTCCTTCTGCATGATGACCTTGGAGGCCTCGTTGAACCTCGCCATGACGTCATCGGGGAAGCGCACGACTTCGACATTCATCTTGGTCCGCCCAATCGTCAGCGCCAGCGCTTCCTGGTGCTGGTATTCGACCGACCGTCGGAAATAGCGTTCCTCGAGCAACGCCAGCAGGATCAGACGGAGATCAGCCGGAAGCTTGTCCAGCGCCGCGATATTGAGAATGAAGGCATCGGTCGTAAAGCCGAGCGCCGGCTTCATGTGGAACGGTGCCACCTCCCAGAACTTCATCGACAGCGCGCCCACGGCGGCGCCCCAATGCGCGCCATCGACCACGCCGGTCGAAATCGCCTGGTAGATCTCGGGCCCCGCGACCTGCTGCGGCGCCGTGCCGGCGGCGGCGAGATATTCCAGCATCGTGCCGGCCGAGCGCACCTTGAGCGAGCCGAGATCGGCCAGCGAGGTGATCTTCCGTTTCAGCACGATTTCGGTCGGATAGGCCTTGTCGCCGAGCATCATCACGCCCTTCGGCCGCAGCTCGTCATTGACCATCTTCTCGATGCCGAGATTCTTGACGAGATGCATCATCTCCCAGCTCTCGCGCAACGCGCCGGGCACGCCGTAATACAGTCCCATCGCCTGCGCCTCGCCGAGCACATATCCCGGCGAGATGGTTCCCATCGGCACGACGCCCCGCCGCACGATGTTGTAGATCTCGCGATCCTTGGCGATCTCGCCGGCGCCGAACAATTCGAGCTTGAACCGACCGCCGGTGCGCTCATCGAGTTCCTTCTGCAGCACCACCAGACTGTCATTGAACGAGCTCGAGGCTTTCGGCCAGTGCGCCTGCACTTTCCACGACACTTTGGCCTGCGCGTTGGCCGGACCGATGATGGCTGGCATCGCAACGGCCGCGGCAAGCGTTCCCGCAACCAGGCTGCGACGATTGATGGTCTTGGTTTCCGACATGCGCCGCGCTCCCAGATTTGTCTCGCTAAGATTTTTTTCTCTATGGCAGCAGACCACGGGAGGGACAGGCAGGTCAATCGATCGGCCCTCATTGGCTCGACCGTCACGATCGCGAAACGTCTATGAAAATAGCTGTTTGGCGACTATGCGCTGATACACCGCACGGTGGTCGGTTGTGATATGAGCTGCGCCGCGATGTCTGGCATGAAAGCATGCAGGCCACGGACTGTTCGATCGCACGGCGTCGCGCGTGATATCGCGGCAATATGGCAGGGCGGAAATTGCGAACGAATGGCTGCGCGGAACCGCGGGATGAAACGCGGAGTCAGGCATGGTCAGGAACCATGCAGGCGGCGCGTTATCGCGCCTTGTCGCCCGCCAGCATCGCGCGGTACTTCGCGACGTCGCGCGTCACCAGTTGCTGCAGCATCTCGGGCGTATGCTCGTTGGCATCCGGAGCGACCGTGGAGAGATCGCCGAAGCGCTTCTTCACCAAGTCGCTTTCGACGGCCGTGCGCGCCGCGGCGTTGAGCCTGGCGATGATCTCCGGCGGCGTGCCTTTTGGCGCGAACAATCCGTTCCAGCCCTGCGCCTCGAATTCCGGCAGCCCGGCTTCGGCCGAGGTCGGCAGATCCGGCAGCGAGCCCAGCCGCACAGTGGAGCCGACCACGATGCCGCGCACGAGCTTGTCGTCGATCGCTTGCGAGACCGAGGCGGCGGAGTCACAGACGCCGTCGATCTGGCCGCCGATCGCATCGGTCAGCGCGGGCGCCGCGCCACGATAGCCGACCAGCGTCACGTCGATGCCGGAGGCCGCGACGAAACTCTTGCAGATCAGGTAGTTCGACGAACCGACGCCGGCATGGCCGAGATTGACCTTGCCGGGGTTGGCTTTCGCGTAGGCGACAAAATCCTTCAGCGTCGCGCCCGGAAAATCCTTGCGCAGCGCGACGATGCCGAAGGTCTTGGCAACCATGCCGATCGGCGCGAAGGAATCCGGCGTGAACGGCAGTTTCGGATAGATGGTGTAGGTCGCGGCACTGGTCCCGGCATTGCCGATCGCGATGGTGTAGCCGTCCGGCTCGGCGCGCGCCGCGCGGGCCAGCGCGGTGGAGCCGCCGGCGCCGACCACGTTTTCCATGATGATGGTCTGATGCAGCGTGACCGCCATCTGCTCGGCGACGACGCGGGCGATCATGTCGGAGGTGCCGCCGGCCGCGAACG